>JAVEVA010000050.1:0-24253 GCA_034005275.1 Thauera sp.
CGGAAAGCTGCTTGCCGGCGCCTGTCGCGGCAAGCCTCGCCCCCCTGACCGGGCCGATTCAGGCCGCTGAGCGTACCGTTCCCGCCACCGAGGAAGTGCCGAGCAGGGCATTCAGCTCGGCCCGCAAGTCCGCCAGCTGTGCACAAAGCCCCAGCACGCCGGCTTCACTGTGCTCCAGCTCTTCAACCCGATCTTCGAGCGTGTGCGTGGCCTGATGAATCCGCTTCACGCTTTCCAGTCGGCGCTTGAGCTGCAGCTGATATTCGCGCACCTGGATTTCCAGCGGTGACATCACTGCCCGCAACCACTGCTCGACATCCCGGTTGGCAATCTCGAACGTCCGCCGTGCCTCCACGGCAACGGTTTCGAAGAATTTCTCGGTAAGCGCATGCTTTTCAGTAGTCACCAGCGCGAGGTTGGAATTGAGCTGGCGATTGAAAGCCGCCTGCAGACGGTCGATCTCCTTCTCGTAACGCAGCACCGAAAAGCTTTCCGGCGTCTCCAGCCTGAGTCCATGCTCGACGCGGAAACGCTTGTACATCGCGTCGAGCATGGACGAGATCTCGGCGATTTCCCCGGTCGAACGCTGCAGCTTGGCACGCAGCTGGGTGAAAAAACCTTCCATCGCCCCGCGCAGCCCACGCGAGAACGATGATTCAAGCATCGCCTCGCGTGTGCGCCGCGCCTCATCCCGCACCGCCTCCATGCCGATACTGGCCAGCAGGCTGTTGGTCAGGTTGGAGAACACCGAACGTACCGCGTAATACTTCTGCAGGCCTTGTTCGAAATCGGTCTTTTCGGCCTGGATCTTGCGCATCATGTACTCGATCACGCTCTGATTCTTGCCGCGCAGATCAGTCAGCTCCTGCAACTGCTCGCGCACACTGGCAAGGCGGGCTTCAAGCAGCTCTTCGGTCTGACCGATCAGCTCACCGCTTTCCGCGACGATGTCCTCGCGCACGATGTCCTGCTTGGCAGGAAGCAGATCGCGCATCAAGGCCTGTTCCAGCTCGCCCATGCGACTGCGAGCGAGCAGCTGCTCATCCTTGTTGACCCGGGCGACGAGCGCTTTCTGCGCCGACACCGGAAAAACCGCGCCCGGCGCGACACCCAGCGTTTCGCTCACCGACCTGACCTGGCCGGCGAGCTCAGCCTCGATTCGCTCCTCGTCGCGCAGGCCGTCCCACAGTCCGTCGATCTTGTTGAGCACCACCAGCCGGCCATGCTGACGCTCTCCGCCACCCTGGACGTAATTGCGCCACACCGCCAGATCACTCTGGGTCACCCCGGTATCGGCCGCGAGAATGAACAGCACCGCATGAGCGCTGGGCAGCATCGACAAGGTCAGCTCCGGCTCGGCACCGATGGCATTCAGCCCAGGGGTATCGAGCACCACCAGCCCCTGTTCGAGCAAGGGATGAGGAAATTCGATGATCGCGTGCCGCCAGCGGGGAATCTCGACCAACCCGTCCATGTCCGGCTGCAAACCACTGTCACCGTTGACGTCAATCGAAAAACCCAGCCGCGAAGCTTCGGTGACCGAAACGCGCTCGGTGTCGCCGACGCGCTGCAGGACCTCCTGCAAACCGGCAGCATCCAGCCGGTCGAGCGCATAGACTTTCCACTCTTCAGGCAGATCACGGTATTCGCTCACTGCCGCCTGAGTCGCCCGGGTGCGGATCGGCAGCAAGCGCAATTGCGGCTGTGAAGCCGCATTCCACAGCAGCTCGGTTGGACACATCGTCGTCCGCCCAGCGCTGGACGGCAGGATGCGATCACCGTAATCAGCAAAGAAAATCGCATTGATCAGCTCGGACTTGCCACGCGAAAACTCGGCGACAAACGCCACTTTGAGCTTGTCGTCGCGCAAGCGCTCCAGCAGATATTGCAGCCGCAGATCCGCCTGAATGCCCCCCACCTCGTTGTGGGCCAGCCAGTTGCGCAAGCGCGCCAGCACCGCAACGGCCTGCGCCCGCCAGCTCGCATAGGCAGAAAACTGCTCGGTCAAGTCACTCATGATCACACCTGTCAGGGCACGTCCGCCTCAAGAAAACCACCGCAAGAAACCGTTGCGCATCATCACTGCGCCATCCCGAAAGGATAGCCGCTAACGTAGCGCATTGCCATCGAACCGATTCGCCTCAGCGCCGTTCCTGGCAATGCGGACAGCAGTAGCTTGCACGCTGGGCACTGACGAAACGCTCGACGGGTGTCCCGCATGTGCGGCAGGGCTCACCACCACGCCCATAGACGGCATACTGCTGCTGGAAGTAGCCCGGCCGCCCCTCGCTGTCGACAAAATCGCGCAAGGTGCTGCCACCCGCTTCAATCGCCGCCGCCAGGGTTTCCCGCACCGCAAGCACCAGACGGCCGCAGCACTCCAGACTCAGCTTTCCCGCAGGGCTGAGCGGATGGATTCCCGCCCGGAACAGGCTCTCGGAAGCATAGATATTGCCTACACCAACCACCCGTCGGTTATCCATCAGTACGTGCTTGATCGACGCCCGCAGGCCACGGGTGACGCGGTGGAGATAAGCCCCGTCAAACTCGGCCCCGAGCGGCTCGGGACCGAGACGGGCAAGCAGGGGATGAGCGGCATCAGGATCTTCGTGCCACAACACCATGCCGAAACGGCGCGGATCGCGCAGCCGCAACGCCCGCTCACCAAACACCAGATCGACATGTTCATGAGCAACAACTTCGCGCCCGACCGGCACCACCCGCAAACTGCCCGACATGCCGAGATGGACGATCAGGGTGCCGGGGGCAAAATCGAACAACAGGTATTTGGCCCGCCGCGAAACCTGCTCCAGCCTGCGGCCACGCAGAATCTGCTCCAGATCGCTCGCGACCGGAAAGCGCAGGCGCGGGTTGCGCACCACCGCTGCACTCAGCTCGCGTCCTTCGACATGCGGCGCAATACCGCGGCAGGTGATCTCGACTTCAGGTAATTCAGGCATGATGGCAGACAGTGGACAGACGACTCAGCAGCCGACTTTACCATCCGTCGCAGCGAGGGAAGCCGCTTTCGTCTTGCCGCCACCGCCCCGATCTGCCTACCATGGCAAAGAATCAACACCCGGCGCTGATCATCGCCCCCGCCCGGCGAGCCATCCATCATGAAATTTCCCCGTTTGCACCTACTTTCCTGGCCGGCACTTTGCCTCGGTCTTGCCCTTGGCGGAGCCGGCACTGCCAGCGGCGTCGAACCGGCGCATCCGGCCCCTGCCGCCAGCAGTGCGAGCCGGGACAGCACACCGGAACAGCCCCTGCCAGCCAGCGAACTCAGCCCGCAGGCCCTCTACCAGTTCCTGCTCGCCGAAATTGCCGCCGGCCAGGGCCAGTTCGCGCTTTCCGCCCAGCTCTACATCGAGCTGGCTCGCGCCACCCGTGACCCGCGGGTCGCCCGTCGCGCCGCCGAGCTGTCGATGTACTCGCGCAATCCGCACAACATCAGCGAGGCCGCCCAGCTCTGGGCCGACACCGCCCCCGACTCGGAAGACGCCCGCCGCCTGCTGGCCAGCGTCAGCGGTGCCAGCGGCAATCTCGAGCAGATCCAGCTGCAGCTCGCCCGCGCCCTGGCGCAGTCGAACGGTCGCCTCGGACCGAACCTGCTCGGCCTCAACCGCACGCTGGCCAGCCTGGAAAACAAGCAGGAGGCGCTCGACATCATCCTGCGTCTCACCGACCCCTATCTTGAACACCCGGAAGCCCATGCCGCCCGTGCTCAGGCAGCGATGCTGGCCGAGGACGCGATGCAGGCGCTGGGCGCCATCGAAACCGCGCTGCGCCTCAAGCCCGGCTGGGAACCGGCGATCCAGCTCAAGGTGCAGATTCTCCAGCACAACGGCGCCAATGACGAAGCCGTCCGCCAGCTCGAAACCGAGCTCGCCCGCCAGCCCGCCAGCAGCGGCCTGCGTCTGAGCTACGCTCGCGCGCTGGTCAGCGCACGACGCATCGAGGACGCTCGCACCCAGTTCAGCCAACTGCTGGCCGCGCAGCCCGAAGATCCCGAACTGCTGTATGCAGTCGGCCTGCTGTCTGCCCAGCTCAAGGACTACGCAGCGGCTGAAGCCAATCTCGAACAGGCACTGACCATCGGCCATCCTCAGCCTGACCTGGTACGCCTGCAGCTCGGCCAGATTGCCGAGCAACGCGGCGAAGCGGCCAGCGCACGCAAGTGGTTCAACCAGGTCGGCGCCGGCGATTACCATACCGAAGCGATCATCCGCAGCGCCCTCAGCCTCGCCGGCGAAGGCGAACACGAAGCCGCTCTCGCCCTGCTCCGCGTTCAGGATGAAGACGCTGGCGACGACCACCGCTTCCTGCTCGCCCAGACCCAGGTCCTGCGTCAGGCCGGACGTGACCAGGAAGCCTATGAGCGCATCGAAACCGCCCTGCACGAAGCACCGGACGACACCGCCCTGCTCTACGAGCTGGCCCTGCTCGCCGAACGCACCGGCCGTGATGACGAGATGGAAGCCCATCTGCGCCGGGTGATCGAGCTCGACCCCGAGCACGCCCATGCCTTCAATGCGCTCGGCTATGCCTTTGCCGAGCGCAACATCCGTCTCGACGAAGCGGAGAGTCTGCTTGACGAAGCCCTGCGCCTGTCACCGGACGATCCTTTCATCCTCGACAGCGCTGGCTGGCTGCACTTCCGCCGCGGCCAGCTGGAACGGGCACTTGAATACCTCGAGCGCGCTTACCAGTCCCGCCAGGACAGCGAAATCGCTGCCCATCTGGGCGAAGTCCTCTGGCAACTGGAGCGCAAGGACGAAGCACAGCGCATCTTCGACGAAGGCCTGCGCAAGGACCCTGACAACGACTTGCTGCAACGGACCATCCAGCGCCTGCAAGGCCAGTGAGACGAACCGTGTCACGCGCATCAAAAGCCGATCGGGCTCCACGCCGCCCCGGCAGCCCGCCGATCACCGTATCGATGACTGTGCTGAGCTGTCTGCTGCTCGGCGCCTGTGCCAGCACTGGCGAACTCGACAGCCCTCGGCCTGCCGCAAACTTTCCCCTGCGCACCGTCGCCAGCGACTTCAGCCTCAGCGGCCGCATTTCCGTCACGGACGGCAAGGAAAACGCCAGCGGCCTCATCGACTGGACGCACCGCAGCAAGCACGACCAGCTTGCGTTCAGCAGTCCGCTCGGCCAGCTGCTGGCCAGGCTCGAAGCCGGCCCTGAAGGCGCCGTGCTGCGCACCGCCAGAGGCGAAACCTACCAGGCCGCCAGCGCCGAAGCCCTCCTGCCCCAGTTGTTCGGCATCGAACTGCCGCTCGCACGACTGCCAGGCTGGCTGCAGGCCGCCCCGGCAAGCGATGCCAGCATCCGCGAACGCGACCCGCAAGGCCGCCCCACCGTAGTGATCGACCAGGGCTGGCGCATCGAATACCCCGCTTACCAGCACGAAGGCCCGGACGCTCTCCCCGGCACCCTCCGCTTCAGCCGCGGCGACACCCAGCTGCGCCTGGCCATCGACCACTGGACACTCGCCCCTTGAATTCCAGTCTCCCACTCCAGAGCCTCAGCGCCTGCCCCGCCCCGGCCAAGCTCAACCTGTTCCTGCATGTCATCGGCCGGCGCAGTGATGGTTACCACCTGCTGCAAACCGCTTTCCGCCTGCTCGACTGGGGCGATCAGCTCGATTTCACCCTGCGCACCGACAGCCAGATCGAGCGCCTCGGCGACAATGCCGGCATTGTCGCCGACGACGACCTGGTGGTCCGCGCCGCCCGCCTGTTGCAAGCACACACCCGCTGCTCGCTCGGCGCTGACATCCGCGTGCACAAGGTCTTGCCGCTCGGCGGCGGCCTTGGCGGCGGCAGCTCGGACGCCGCCACCACGCTGATCGCGCTCAACCGGCTATGGGGCACCGGCCTGCGGCGCACCGAACTGCAAGCCCTCGGCCTGCGCCTGGGCGCGGACGTGCCCTTCTTCATCTTTGGTCAGGACGCTTTCGCCGAGGGCGTCGGCGAACAGCTGCAGCCACTCGAGCTGCCAGCGGCACATTACGTCGTCCTTCATCCCGGCGTTTCGATTGCCACTGCCGAAATTTTTTCCGCGCCAGGCTTGACACGAAACACTTCCCCCATCAGAATGCGCGACTTCGCAACTCGCACAACGCGAAACGACCTGCAGCCCGTGGCCTGCAAGCGTTACCCGCAAGTGCAGGACGCAATCGACTGGCTGGAACAATTTGCTCCAACCAGGATGACAGGTTCAGGTGCATGCATCTTCGCAGAACCGGAGTCTGAGGAAGTGGCCGAACGCATCGTCCGCAGCTGCCCACCCAACTGGACAGCATGGAAAGTTCGCTCAAGTCCTCGCCATCCGCTGCAAGATTGGCTAGAATAGCGCGCATCGCCGCAGACCTGCATCGAATCGAAAGCGTCAAGGCGAACAGTTTTTTGGGGAGTCGCCAAGTCGGTTAAGGCACCGGATTTTGATTCCGGCATTCGAGGGTTCGAATCCTTCCTCCCCAGCCAGACACCGCACGGGCAGGCTCGGACACCATCTGAGCCTGCCCATTTGCTTTTAAGCGCAGCACACGACCTCGTTTCGCAATCCGGAGTAGCACCCATGCCCTACGGCAGCCTGATGGTCTTCACTGGCAACGCCAATCCCAAACTCGCTGCAGACGTCACCCGGCGCCTGGGCATTCCGATCGGCTCCGCCACGGTGAGCCGTTTCTCGGACGGCGAGGTCAACATCGAACTGCTCGAGAACGTGCGCGGCAAGGACGTCTTCGTCCTCCAGCCAACCTGCTCGCCGACCAACGAGAACCTGATGGAACTGATGGTGCTGGTCGACGCGCTCAAGCGCGCTTCGGCCGGCCGCATCACCGCTGCCATCCCTTATTTCGGCTACGCTCGCCAGGATCGCCGCCCGCGCTCGGCGCGCGTGCCGATCACTGCCAAGGTCGTGGCCAACATGTTGCAAGCCTGTGGCGTGCAGCGTGTGCTGACCATGGATCTGCACGCTGACCAGATCCAGGGCTTCTTCGACATCCCGGTCGACAACGTCT
Source organism: Thauera sp. (assembly GCA_034005275.1). Classification (GTDB taxonomy): domain Bacteria; phylum Pseudomonadota; class Gammaproteobacteria; order Burkholderiales; family Rhodocyclaceae; genus Thauera. Next base: position 7,034 of record JAVEVA010000050.1, read on the forward strand.
ACGCCGCCCCGGTGCTGCTCAACGACCTCGACAAGCAGAAGCACGAAGACCTGCTGGTGGTCTCGCCCGACGTCGGCGGCGTGGTGCGCGCCCGTGCCTTTGCCAAGCGCATGGAATGTGATCTGGCGATCATCGACAAGCGCCGTCCCAAAGCGAATGTGTCCGAAGTGATGAACATCATCGGCGAAGTCGAAGGCCGCACCTGCATCATCATGGACGACATCGTCGACACCGCCGGCACCCTGTGCAAGGCGGCGAGCGCGCTGAAGGAACATGGCGCCAAGCGCGTGCTCTCCTATTGCACCCACCCCGTGCTCTCGGGCAGTGCAGTCGAGCGCATCAACAGTTCCGAACTCGACGAACTGGTGGTCACCGACACCATTCCGCTACGTCCGGACGCCGTCGCCAGCCCGCGCATCCGCCAGATCTCGGTCGCTGCGCTGCTGGCCGACACTATCCTGCGCATCAGCAACGAGGAATCGGTCTCCTCGCTGTTCATGGAATGATTTTTCCGCCCTGCCTGCCTGGCAGGGCTTTTCCTTTCGCCTGGTCGCGGGCGAAAAACCTTCATCAACCGGAGTAATGCATGAACATCCAATTCAAGGCCACCAAGCGTGACGCTCAGGGTACGGGTGCGAGCCGCCGCCTGCGTCGTGCCGGCCAGCTGCCTGGCATCATCTATGGCAGCGGCGAAGCGATCGCCATCACCATGGATCACAACCAGCTCTACCACCTGATGCGCAAGGAAGTGTTCCACTCCTCGCTGGTCACCATCGACGTCGACGGCAGCAAGGAAACCGTCATCGTCCGCGACCAGCAGTGGCACCCCTACAAGCAGCAGGTGCTGCACATCGATTTCCAGCGTGTCGATGCCAACCAGAAGCTGAACATCAAGGTTCCGCTGCACTTCACCGGCGCCGAGGCCAGTCAGGCCGTCAAGCTGGGTGGCTGCATCATCTCCCACGTGATGAACGAACTCGACATTCAGTGCCTGCCGAAGGATCTGCCCGAGTCGATCAGCGTCGACCTGTCCGGCCTCGAAGCGGGTCAGTCCTTCCACGCTTCCCAGGTTCAGCTGCCGGCCGGTGTCGAACTCGCCCTGCAAGGCGAAGGTGACCACGTCGTCGCCACCGCCCTCAAGGTGCGCGGCGCTGCCGCTGACGAAGCCGATAGCGAAGCCAGCGAAGCCTGATCAGGCCTGTCGCCAGCGCCGGCATGAGCAAGACGCCCACACGGCCCATCCGCCTCATTGCCGGCCTCGGCAACCCTGGCAGCCAGTACGACCAGACCCGGCACAACGCCGGGTTCTGGTTCTGCGACCAGCTTGCTGCGACCCTCGGCTGCAACTTCAGCCTCGAAAGCCGTTTTTTCGGCGAAGTGGCGCACGCTCGTGCCCAGCAGCTATGGTTGCTCAAACCACAGACTTTCATGAACCGCTCCGGCCAGTCGATTGGCGCGCTGGCGCGTTTCTACCGCATCGAGCCCGACGAAATCCTCATCGTCCATGACGAGCTCGACATCCCGCCCGGCCAGCTGCGGCTCAAGTTCGGCGGCGGCCTTGGTGGTCACAACGGTCTCAAGGACAGCTCGGTTCACCTCGGCACTCACGACTACTGGCGACTGCGCATCGGCATCGGCCATCCGGGCGACCGCAACGAAGTGATCCACTACGTGCTCAAGCCGCCACGGCGCGAAGAGCAGGTGCAGGTGGACGAAGCGATCGAACGCGCACTTGGCAGCTGGCGCGAGCTGGCAGCAGGCGAATTCACCGCTGCAGCCACCCGCCTCAACGCCCGTCCGGCCAAACCGAAGCCCGCCAGAACACCGAAAGCGGAAACGCAAGCTGCCGATCGGCCCAGACCAAAGCCTGCGCCCACCGGCAACTGAACAACAGCACAAACGGCTTCAGCAGCCCACTGCGGCCAGCGCCTGCAAAGGGCCAACGCGACGAATGGCTTCGATCTGCTCGCGCTCACGGGTATACAAGGTGCCGCCAAAACAGACGGCACTGAACGAAATCCCTTCAAAACATTCTGCACTGCGCGGCAGCATCAGCAGCCAGCCATCGCCAACCAGCAGGTTGTAAGGCGGCAGCAGACCCTCCTCAGCCGGCCGCAATCCAAGGGTTTCACAGCCGAGCTGATAGGCGGCAAACATGCTGTCCGCCGCCTGTGCCGGCGGCACGCCTTCACCGCAGCTCACCCGCACGAAACAGTGGGCCAGCGTCAGCGCCGGATGGCGGACAGCGCCCTGCTCAGGGACACCTGCCGGCAAGCCCGGAGCAAAGAGACGCAGACTGGCATTGCTCGCCGCCGCCGGAATCCACTGCACATGCTTGTGACGCTGGCTGGCTCCGGCTGCCGTACCGCCGTTGTACAGCCCCAGCCCGCCTGCTTCGTGCATGATCTCGGCCAGCACGGCAAAATCGCTGTGCGCCAGCGGCAGCAACTGCTCCTCGAACTCGCGCCGCGCCAGCACCAGATGGCGCTCCGACAGCGGGAACTTGTTGAGAATCACCACATGCCCATCACCAATCGGCCCCACGGTCAGCGCCGGATCCGGATTGAGAAAAGGATTGAAATTCGGGTCGCGCGGTCCGCCCGGAATCGCGGCCGGCTTGACCGCCGCCGCATCCTTGGCTGCCAGCGAAGACACCCAGCGCACGATGAAGCGCAGGCCGCCATCTTCCATTTCGGTTTCTTCGGCCTGCACCGGCTGCAAATCCCCCGAAGCCAGCGCTGCGGCACTGCAGGCATCGATTGCGGCAATCCACTTGTCCGTCATCTCCTCTCCTCCATGTCTGACGATATTTCTTATGCAACGATGCATTGTAGCCGCAACCACGACGATGAATGCTCCCCGGCTCAGGCGTCAGTGTTCGAACGAGACCCCTGCCCGGGGCATGCCCCCGGGACTACGAGAAGCCGGAGGCCCTCGCAGGACTGCGGATTCAATCATCCAGCTTTTCGCGCAACACCTGCCCGCCAAGCGGATCGATCTTCAGTTCGACACGCTGATGAGCAGCGTTGATCGCGTCCGCCTCCCACACACCGTCATCAAACTCGAGATCATGGATATTGCGATAGCCGGCCGCTTCGAGCGCCGCGCGAATCTCGCTCGCTGAAAGCCGGCTGCCACCTGCTGCACCGTCATTGACGCCATATTCGCCGGCTTCGCTCAGCACTTCCAGGGTGAGCGGATGCAGCACGAGCTCGACTTTCTCGCCCGAGGACTTGCGTGCTTCAGCCTCCCAGAAGCCGTCATCGAACTCGATATCGCGGATGTTGCGGTAAGCTGCGCGTTGCAGTGCTTCCCTGACCGCCTGTGCGCCGGGCAAGCTGCTGCCAAACGCCGCGCGGCTCACCGGCGTGACGCTGTCGTCAGCCGGATCGACGATCACCCAGATACGCTGACCGTCCGGTGTGGTGGCGGCCGCAGTCCACAAGCCATGACGCAACGCCAGCTTGTGGGCGGCGACATAGCCATCGGCTTCGATGCGGCTCAAGGCTTCGCCTGCGCTACTGGCAGCGTGGGCGGCGGGCGCCAGCAAGGCGGCTGCAAACAGCGCAGCTGCGAAGCTGCGCGAGAAGATGTGTTGATCAAGGGCGAACATGATGAGCTCCTGCAGAATGAAGAAGAATACGATCCAGGCCGCTGGACAACGGCTTGCGACCAGTCTGCCAAAGCCCGCCTAAACGCAAGCTGAAGCTTTCATTCATGTTCTGTTTAAGGACGATCGTCAAACATCCGCCCATGCGTGGCAAAAGCTGTCGACTTCTCTTCATCCTGATCCTGGCGACCGTCTGTGGCCCGGCGGGCGCACGTTCGCCCGAACACGATGCCGTGCGCGAGGCAGTGGCCAGCGGACGCTACCGCCCGCTGGCGGAAATCCTCGCCGAGGTGGCACAGCGCTACGACGGACGCGTGCTGGACGTCGAGCTCGAAAAAGCCCGCGATGGCCGCGCCTATTACGAGATCAAGCTGATCGACCGTGCCGGGCACAAGCTGGAGCTTCACGCTGACGCTGTCAGTGGCGTCCTGACACCGGCCGGCCGGCAGACGACGGATCAGCAACTGCCGCCGGCGAGCGAAATCTTGCGCAAGGTGCTGAGCATCTGGCCCGGTCTGGTGCTCGACCTCGAACTCGAGCGCGACCGCCAGGGCCGGCTGGTGTACGAAATCAAACTGCGCCTGCCCGATGGTCGCACGCGCGAGCTGAGCGTCGATGCTCGCAGCGGCGAAGTGCTCGGTGACGACGCGCAGCCCGGCGCTGCCCTGCAGCAATTGCTCGACATGCCGACCGTACTTGACCTGCTCCAGGCTCGCTATCCGGGACAGGTGCTCGAAGCCGAACTGGAGCACGACCGCAACGGACGCTACTTCTACGAAGTCGAAATCCGGCTGCACCATGATGGCAAGGTGATCGAGCTCGAAGTCGACGCAGTCGATGGCCGCGTGCTGGGCATGGAGGAGACGAACTGATGCGGGTGCTGATCGTCGAGGACGATGTGGCGCTGGCAGAGCGACTGGCGATGCTGCTCGATCAGGCTGGTCTGGTGGCGGAAACCGTCAGCGACGGCGGCGAAGCAGCCTATCTCGGCTGCACCGAGGACTATGACGCCGCAGTGCTGGACCTCGGCCTGCCACAACTCGACGGCATTTCGGTGCTGCGCCACTGGCGCGAAGCAGGACGAAGCTTTCCGGTCCTGATTCTCACCGGGCGCGGGCGCTGGAGCGACAAGCTCGCCGGCTTCAATGCCGGTGCTGACGACTATCTGACCAAACCTTTCCAGCACGAAGAAGTCGTGCTGCGCATCAAGGCATTGCTCCGCCGCGCAGGCGGGCATGCCGACGCCGTGCTGCAGGCCGGCGCGCTGAGCTACGACAGCTTCGCCGGACGCTTCAGCCTGCGGGGTGAGACGCTGACGCTGACTGCGCAGGAGCACCGCATTCTCGCCTACCTGATGCACCGCAAAGGCGCGGTGGTCAGCCGCGCCGAGATCGGAGAGCACGTCTATGCCCGCGACCTCGAGCCAGACTCGAATACCGTCGACGTGCTGATCGGCCGCATCCGGCGCAAGCTGCCGGCAGGACTGCTGGTCACCGAACGTGGTCTGGGCTTCCGTCTGCTGGCGGAGCCCGCGCCTCGTGACTGAAGAGCGGCGGCAAGAAGCACCACGTCGCGCCAGCTTCGGCCTCGCGCTGCGCCTCGGCCTGCTCGGCATGCTGGCGGCGGTGCTGATCGCCGGCGCCGGCGGATGGATTCTGCGCAACATCGTGCACGACACCGTGATCCGCAGCTTCATGCAGGGGCTGGAGGCGCGTGCCGAGCGGATCGAAAGCCGTCTGAGCATCTTGCCGGGTGGCGGCATTGCCGAAGAGCGTTCACGTGCCGCAGACGTGTTCGACCAGATTTTTTCCGGCTGGTACTGGCAATTGCGCCAATCCGGCAGCGGCACCACCATCCTGCGCTCCCGCTCCCAGTGGGACGCCGCCAGCTTGCAGGGCCAGCTTGCCTCCTCCGGCGTGCTGAAAGCTGAAGGGCCACAGGGCGAAGCGCTGCTCGGTCTGACGCGGGCAGTCCAGATCGGCGAGCAGACCTTGATCCTTGAGGTCTACGGGCCACAGGAGCCGGTGGCGCACGATCTGCTGCGCTTCGATCGCAGCCTTGCGCTGGTGGTGCTGAGCCTGATGCTGAGTTGGATGGCGGCAACCTGGCTGCAAGTGCGCTTTGGCCTGCGACCTTTGCGACGCTTGCACCAGCGCGTGACCACCGTCGAACTCGAAGGTGGCACGATCGGCTGCGGCTATGGCGCCGACCTCGATCCACTTGCCGGGGAGCTGGACGAGATGCTGCTGCGCAACAGCCGGCTGGTGATGCGCGCCCGCAGTCACGCAGCGGATTTGAGCCACGCACTGAAGAAACCCCTCACCCTGCTGGCAGCCGAATCCAGCGGCACGGCAAACGTCAGCAGCGCCAGCGTCAGGCAGCTGGTGGACAGCATGTCTTCCCTGATCGACCGCCACCTGGCCCGTGCCGCCAGTGCTGCGGCAGCGGAAGGCATGCAGGCGCGGCTGGATGTGGCGAGCGTGCTGCACCCTCTCCTGCAGCTGTTGCAGACCCTGCATCAACACCGGGCACTGCACTGGCACAGCGAGCTGAGCGCCAGCCTGAGCTGGCGTGGCGATCGCACCGATCTCGAAGAAATGCTCGGCAATCTGATCGACAATGCCGGCAAATGGGCGCGCAGCGAGATCCAGGTGCGGGCCTGGCGCGAGTCCGCGCAGGATGGCCGCCCCGCGACGCTGGTGATCACGGTGGACGATGATGGCCCCGGTCTCGACGACGAGCAGATCGGTCGTGCCGCTCGCCGTGGGCAACGCTTCGACGAAGCCACCGAAGGTAGCGGCCTCGGCCTGGCAATCGTCGCCGACATCGCGACAACCTACGCCGGCACCCTGCAGCTCGATCGCAGCCCGACGCTGGGCGGCTTGCGAGCCCATCTGCGCCTGCCGGCCTGAACACCGCCGGGTCTCATTGGGCAGCCGTCAGCGGACGCGCTACAATTCAGCCTTTTCGTCCCCCTCTTTTTTCTGCGCTGATTCAAGGCCATGGCCGCAGTGCAGCGCCTTTTCCCCTGAAGCACAAGGATTCCCATGAGCCTGAAATGCGGTATCGTCGGCCTGCCCAACGTCGGCAAGTCCACCCTGTTCAACGCCCTCACCAAAGCCGGCATCCAGGCCGAAAACTACCCGTTCTGCACCATCGAGCCCAACGTCGGCATCGTCGAAGTCCCTGACCCGCGCCTGGATCAACTGTCCGAAATCGTCAAACCGCAGCGCGTCCAGCCTGCCATCGTCGAATTCGTCGACATCGCCGGCCTGGTGGCTGGCGCCTCCAAAGGTGAAGGCCTCGGCAACCAGTTCCTGGCCAACATCCGCGAAACCGACGCCATCGTGCACGTCGTGCGCTGCTTCGCTGACGACAATGTGATTCACGTTTCCGGCAGCGTCGACCCGATCCGCGACATCGAAGTCATCGACACCGAACTCGCCCTTGCCGACCTCGCCACCGTCGAAAAAGCGATCAACCGCTACAAGCGCCCCGCCGCCGCTGGCGACAAGGACGCCAAGATCCTCGTCGCGGTGCTGGAAAAATGCTTCGCCCAGCTTGACGCCGGCCAACCAGTGCGCGCCCTCGACCTCGCCAAAGAAGAATGGGCCAGCATCAAGCCTTTCTGCCTGATCACCGCCAAGCCGGTGCTCTACGCCGCCAACGTCGCCGAAGACGGCTTCGACAACAACCCGCAACTCGACGCCGTACGCGAACACGCCAAAAACGAAGGCGCCGAAGTCGTCGCCCTGTGCGCCGCCATCGAAGCTGAAATCGCCGACCTCGACGACGCCGACAAGACCGACTTCCTTGATTCGATGGGCCTTGCCGAACCCGGCCTCGACCGCCTCATCCGCGCCGGCTACCAGTTGCTCGGCCTGCAGACCTACTTCACCGCCGGCGTCAAGGAAGTCCGCGCCTGGACCATCCACAAAGGCGACACCGCCCCCCAGGCCGCCGGTGTCATCCACACCGACTTCGAACGCGGCTTCATCCGCGCCCAGACCATCGCCTTCGACGATTTCATCCAGTACAAGGGCGAAGCCGGCGCCAAGGAAGCCGGCAAGATGCGCGCGGAAGGCAAGGAATATGTGGTGAAAGACGGGGATGTGCTGAATTTCTTGTTCAACGTGTGATCAACGTCTGACGATTTTTGCTGGATCTCGATGGCGCTCAGTAGCGCTTGGTGGACAGGTCGACCCATTTGAAATCAATGGGTTGCGTAAACAATACGGTCTACTGAGCGTTCCTATTGTTCATCGAGGTCTGAAAAATTTGGGGGTAGCGTTGGGGGTACTCGTGTTCAACCGTGGGGTACTTTTCCCCTCAGTGGAGTCCAACGATGCCCGAGAATTTACTCACCGACGCCAAGATCAGGTCGGCCAAATCAACTGATCGAGATTGGAAACTTTCAGACGGCGGGGGCCTGTTCCTGCTGGTCAAGCCCACCGGCGGCAAGCTCTGGCGGTGGAAGTACCGTCTGCAAGGCAAGGAGAACCTCTTTGCATTGGCGGCTTTCCTCAAGTGAGCCTTGCTGAGGCGCGTGTGGTTCGAGAGAAGGCCCGCGCCTTGGTCAAGCAAGGTATCCATCCTGCCCATGAGCAGCGGCAGGTCAAGGAGCGCAACCTGGAGGCGCTGGAGGAACGCAAGCGTGCTCGTGAAAGCTCGTTCGCCAAGGTGGCGCAGGCTTACCTGGCGGAGATCAAGCCAGTCTTTGCGCTCAGTTCCTACCGCACGAAAGAGTCCCGCATCAGGAAGTACCTGTCGCCCAAGTTCGATGGGATGCCGATGAGCGACATTGGCGTGAAGCAAATCCGCCCGCTGCTGGAGGAGTGCAAGGCCCACGGCGCTTGGGCGGCCATCCATGTCAAAGGCGATCTTTCGGCCATTTTCGAGTTCGCGGTGGTGCGGGGTCTGGTCGAGGCCAATCCGATCCCCAGCCTGCGTGGGCTGCTGCGCGTGCCGTTCAGCGAGAGCAAGGCGGCGATGACGCGAAAGCAAATCCAGAAGTTCTATCAGGAGTTGCGCGGCTACCGGGGTTATCCGGAAACCTCGCTGTGCCTGCGGCTGATTGCGCTGACAGCCTGCCGTCCAGGGGAAGCGGCGGATGCCGAGTGGGACGAGTTCGACTTTGAGGATGCGCTGTGGCGTCGGCCTGCGGCGAAGATGAAAGCGCGGCGCGACCATGTCAGCCCGCTATCCACGCAGGCCATAGCGGTGCTGAAAGATTTGCAGCACATCACGAGTGGCGGACGCTATCTGTTCCCGCACAGGAGCGGAAAAGGCTTCACCACGCCCAATCGGCTGACCTACGCGATGCGAGATATGAACCTGGGCCGGGGCACGACGCCGCATTGCTGGCGGACGACCTTTTCGACCTGGGCCAATGAGAACGGATACCGGCCTGATGCAATTGAACGGCAGCTTGCCCACGTGGAAAGCAACAAGGTGCGGGCGACGTACAACAAGGCGCTGCTGCTGGATCAGAGAAGGACGCTGTTGCAGGACTGGGCGGACTATCTGGGTGCGGCGGAGGGCAGCGGCACGACATAGGGATGAGTTGGCTGGGTGTTGCAGGACCAATGGACAGAGCGACCTTTTCCTTTTCTGGATAGGGCCATTGTCCCTTGATTGCCGTTCCCTTGCCGTTTGCCTTTGCCCTGAGTTGGGCCTGGAAATGGGGTAAACAATGGGTAAAATAGGGTAATTGTGAAATTATTACCCTTTTTAGGCATTTCCTTCCTGGTCGGCCATGCCGGCCCCTCGCGATCGGGCCTACGTTCAGGAAATGGGGTAATCAAACAGCTTTAATGAGGTATTTCTAGAGACAATGCCCCATTTAAAGACTATGATTACCCCCATTTAGACAGCCTGGGCTTACATTTCCATGCACTCGCTCACACCCGAGTACCTCGCCGCGCTTCGCTTCGATGGCACCCAGGCCGCCACGTTGCGCACACTGGGCGAGTACCAGGGCAAGCAGCAACTCTACGCCGCGCAGTCGCCCGAAGCCCTCAAGGGCCTGCGCCAGATCGCGGTGATGGAGTCCACCGAGTCATCCAACCGGCTGGAAGGCGTCGTCGTCGCACCCTCGCGGTTGAAGTCTCTGGTCATCCGCAACGCAACGCCAAAGAGCCGTTCCGAACAGGAGATCGCCGGCTACCGTGACGCCTTGGCGCTGATCCACGAATCGGCCGCGCACATGCCCTTCAGTGAGGGCGTAGTGCTGCAACTGCACACCCTGCTGTACCGCTATATGCCGCAGGCGGGCGGACGCTGGAAGGCCACCAATAACGACATCATCGAGCGTTACCCGGATGGCACTTCGCGTCTACGCTTCCAGCCAGTCGCTGCGCATCTCACGCCGATGGCCATGGCTGATCTGACCGGGAGCTACGCCACCGCACTGGACCAGCACCTGGCCGACCCTCTGGTTTTGGCACCGCTGGCGATGCTCGACTTCCTGTGCATCCACCCGTTTCCCGACGGCAACGGCCGTATGTCCCGCTTGCTGACCTTGCTACTGCTCTACCACTTCGACTATGCCGTGGGTCGCTATATCAGCTTGGAACGCATCTTCGAAGATACCAAGGAAGGCTATTACGAGACGCTGGAAGCCAGCTCTCAGGGCTGGCACCAGGGGCAGCACGACGTTAAACCCTGGCTCGATTACTTCTGGGGTGCCTTGCTACGGGCCTACCGTGAGTTCGAGGAGCGTGTTGGCACCATCGAGCGTGGCCGCGGCAGTAAAGGAGACCGGGTGCGTGCGGAAGTCCTGGGGCGCACCCTGCCGTTCTCGATTTCCGAGATTGAAGAGGCCTGCCCGGGCGTGAGCCGGGACATGGTTCGACTAGTGCTGCGAGCGATGAAATCAGAGGGGTTGATCGAATCGACTGGCAAGGGGCGAGGGGCGAAATGGAAGCGCATCACAGCAGGCACATCCGGTAGTACAGCGGTTCTGGCGATTGGCCACAAGATGGATCAGTGAGGACTCTCCATGGATAACGTTTTCCAATTCCGCGACCAGCTCATCGAACGATACGGCAGCTTTTCCCGCAGTTTCGTTCGCATCGCTGCGCCTGATATCCAAGCCGAGGTCGAACATCAATATGCGCAAGGTCGCTATTGGCCTGAGCCGCTGGTGCAGATCAACCCGAATTACCAACGCCAAGGCACGGTGCAGAACCTGGCGGCACAGGGGGTCTTGCATGCTGCCTGCGCAGAGATCTTCCAGGTCGGGAAGTCTGAAGGTTCGCCAGAACCTCTGCATCTTTACAAGCACCAGATGGAAGCCTTGGCCAAAGGCCAGGAACGCCAAAGCTATGTGGTCACGACCGGAACGGGGTCGGGGAAGTCCCTGTCCTTTTTCATCCCGATCATCGACTGCATACTCAAGGCCAAGCAATCCGATGGCAAAGCACGTACCAGGGCCATTGTCATCTATCCGATGAATGCTCTGGCCAACAGCCAGCTGGAAGAACTCGACAAGTTTCTGCATGGCTATGCGCCAGAGCTTCGTCCCTTCACCGTCAAGCGTTACACCGGCCAGGAAAGCAAGGCGGAACGCAGCGCCATCGCGGATGACCCGCCCGATATCCTGCTCACTAACTTCATGATGCTGGAGTACATCCTCACGCGCTTCGACGAAGTGGATCGGCGTGTGGTGGAGCACTGCGAGGGACTTGAGTTCCTGGTGCTGGATGAGTTGCATACCTATCGTGGCCGTCAAGGGGCGGACGTTGCCTTGCTAGTGCGGCGCCTGCGAGAGCGCTTGAAAGCCGAGCAACTGGTCTGCATCGGCACATCGGCCACCATGTCCAGCACAGGTAGCCAAGCCGACCGCAACCGCGTGGTGGCCGATGTGGCCAGCAAACTTTTTGGCACCCAGATCAGCGAGCATGACGTCATTGGCGAAACCTTGGAGCGCGTCACCAACCCGCTCAAGGACGTCAACGCCATCAGCACAGAGCTACCGGCGGCCATTACGCGAAAGCAGGATACCTGGGCTGACTTCGACGCCTTTCGCAATGATCCGTTATCCATCTGGGTGGAATTGAACCTGGGTATCGAACTACCTGCCGACGAGCCTCCTAGGCGGGCGAGACCCATGATGTTGGAAGAGGCCAGCCGCCGTCTCGCCGAAGACGCGGGTTGCCAGCCTGAAGCCGCTCGCACCGCCCTGCAGCGCTTCCTAGTGGCTGCCCATGATGTGCGCACGCCCCAGGGCAGGCCGCCTTTCGCGTTCAAGCTGCACCAGTTCATCAGCGGTCCCGGCAAGGTACTCACCACGCTGGAGGCGCGAGGTAAGCGCCATGTCACGCTCGATGCTCAGCGTTTCGCGCCGGGGCGACAGCAAGAGAATGTGCTGCTTTACCCGACGCATTTTTGCCGCGATTGCGGCCAGGAGTACCTACCTGTCTGGCACGCACAGCAACCGGTCGGCTTCAGCTCACGTGAAATCGACGATATCGCGGCAGAAGACGACGCCAGCTATGGCTTCCTGTGTCCTCTGGTGCCCGGGCAGCAATACGGCGGCCTGCTCGAAGACCTGCCGGAAACCTGGATCGACCTCAGCCGTAGCGAACCCAAAATCAAGCCAGCCTACAAGAATGCCGTTCCCTATATGGTCACGGTCGATGCCAAAGGGCAAACGGGCTCGGGGACGGAGTTCTGGTTCATTCCAGGAAAGTTCCGCTTCTGCCTGAACTGCGGCACGACACACGAAGCCCACGGCAGGGATGCCAACCGCCTCTCCAGTCTGTCCGGCGAAGGCCGCTCTTCGGCCACTACCATGATTGCCCTGGCGGCCTTGCAGCAATTGTTCGCACTTTCCGAACCTGCGTCAGGGCAGCCTGACCCACGCAAGTTGCTTGGGTTTACTGACAACCGCCAGGATGCCGCTCTGCAGGCGGGACATTTCAACGACTTCATTTTCCTGCTGACGCTGCGTGCCGGCTTGATCGGCGCACTACAGGGCAGCGGCAGCCAACTCGATGAGGAGCACCTGGCCGAAAGCGTCTTCAAGGCCCTCGGCTTTCAAGGGGTCGATGAAGCGACCTTGGTGGAGTATCTGCGCACCCCCAAGCTCATGGGACTGGCCCGACAAGAAGCGCAACGCACATTACGCTTCATCATCGCCTACCGGCTACTGCGTGATCTGCGGCGTGGCTGGCGTTTCAATAATCCGAACCTGGATCAACTCGGCCTGTTGCAGATTCGGTATCGAGACCTAGATGCCTTTTGCGCTGACGCCAGCATCTTTGCTGCAAACAGCACCTTGACTATATTGACTGCAGTGCAGCGGAAAGTTCTGTTCGAACTACTGTTCGACACCTTGCGCCGCCATCTGTGCCTGGAAAGTCGTTACCTCGACCCGGTTGAGCAGGACAAGGCCCGCACCAGCGCCCACACCTACCTGAATGAACGTTGGGCCTTCGCTCCAGACGAGAAACTCGATACCGGCCGCTATCTCATCCTCGGCAAGCGCCCGGAATACAAGGGCAAGCCGCGCACCGACTTGGTGACAGGTGGTTCACGCTCTCGTCTGCTACGGCAAATAAAGACGGCCGCCTTCTGGCGCAACAGCGCCTGCGCTAGCGAGGTCGCGCAGTGGAAAGATGTCGAGTGGGCTAAGCTGATCGAAGCGCTGCTGGAGTCCGCCAAGGACTATGGCTATGTGCAGCGCCAACCTATCGACGCCCAGCTCGCAGGCTGGCGCCTGAACGCGGCTGCCCTGGACTGGTGCTTGATTGCCGATCAGCCGCAAACTGATAGCAATCGAATCAACCAGTATTTCCGCACCCTGTATCTCGGCATTGCTGACCTGCTGCGTCAGCCCTCGCATCCGCTGTTCGACTTCGAGGCCCAGGAACACACAGCCCAGGTGGATGCACCACGTCGGCAGCTGCTGGAGCAGCGTTTTCGCTACACCGAAAAAGACAGGCAGGATTGGGCGCAGAACCCGGCCCACGAAGCGCCGTTGGAGCGGCTGCCGGTGATGTTCTGCTCCCCCACGATGGAGCTGGGCGTGGATATCTCCGCGCTCAACACCGTGTACCTGCGTAATGTGCCGCCGACCCCCGCCAACTACGCCCAGCGCAGCGGCCGTGCCGGTCGCTCGGGTCAGCAGGCGCTGGTCATCACCTATTGCGCGGCGCTCAGTCCGCATGACCAGTGGTTCTTCCACAATGCTGAGCAAATGGTGCATGGCGTCGTGCGTGCGCCAACTCTCGATCTGAGCAACCGTGATCTCATCGACAGCCACCTGCAAGCGGTCTGGCTTGCCAGTACCCAGGTGCCGCTGGACGACAGCATTGCGCCGATGCTGGATCTCGACCAGCCCGGTAAACCACTGAAACAGCTCTTGCACGAAGCGCTCCGGGCGCAGGCTGTCCAGCAGCGGGCCTTGGTCAGTGCTGGGCGGGTCATCGACCAGCTCGCGGGCGAGCTTGAAGGCAGCGCCTGGTTCACGCCTGACTATGTGCGCCAGGTCATCGACAACGCGGCGCAAGTGTTCTCTGGGGCGCTGGAGCGCTGGCGCGTGCTGTTCGATGCCACCCGTCAGCAGATGGATATGGCTGATCGCATCGTCAAGAGTCATACCGCCTCGCACACGGAACGCCAAAATGCCCAGCGCCGTTACGGCGACGCCGCGCGGCAGTACGCCGTGTTGCTCAAGTCCGGCAACGGCCAGAGCAACGACTTCTACACCTATCGCTACTTGGCCAGCCAAGGCTTCCTGCCAGGCTACAACTTCCCGCGCCTGCCGCTGATGGCCTGGATTCCCGCCCGTGGCGGCCAGGCCGTCAATGGCAGGGATGACGAAGGCAGCATGGTCAGCCGTCCGCGCTTTCTGGCCCTGTCCGAATTCGGCCCCCGCAGCCTTATTTATCACCAGGGCCGCATGTATCGCGTGGTGCGTGCCAAACTCAACGTAGGCAATACAGACCACATTTCCGGCAACAGCCAGTTGGCCACCATTGCCTCGTTGGTGTGCAGCCAATGCGGCTACGGTCATCTCGGCGAGCCGGGCGGCGAACAGCCGCTGGTCAATCGCTGCGAGAACTGCGACGCCTTGCTCACCGAGCACGATTGGGTGCGCGAGCTCTACCGCATCGAAACCGTGGAGACCGTGGCCACCGAGCGCATCTCCATCAACGACGAGGAGCGCCAGCGTCAGGGCTTCGAGCTGCAAACCACCTACCGCTTTCTACCCGGCCCCGATGGCCGTATCCAGCAGCAGAAGGCCACGATCCAACAAGGCGAGGACGTGCTAGGCGAGCTCACCTATGCGCCCGCTGCGCAAATCTGGCGCATCAACCGCGGCTGGCGCAGGCGCAAAGACAAGGAGCAACTGGGCTTCTACATCAATCCCATCACGGGCACCTGGAGCAAGCAGGATGCACCGGATGCGGAAGACGACCAGGGCGGCGACGATGCTTTGCTGGAGAGGGTGCCAAACCAGCGCATCGTTCCCTTTGTGGAAGATCATCGCAATCTGTTGATCTTCGCTCCCGTACATGCCTTGCCTCTGGAGGCCATGGCCACTTTGCAGGCCGCGCTCAAGCGCGGCATCGAAATGACCTTCCAGATCGAGGAATCCGAACTGGTGGTCGAGCCACTGCCGAAGTCCGACGAGCGCCGTGCCTTGTTGTTTTACGAAGCGGCGGAAGGCGGTGCGGGTGTGCTCACACGCCTGGCAAACAATCGCGACGACCTTGCACTCGTAGCCAGCAATGCCCTGCAACTGATTCACTATCGCTTACCGCAGAGCGGCATTTGGACGCTGGACGATCTGCCGTCACTGGAACAGACCGATGTGCTTGGCAATCATCAGTGTGAAGCCGGCTGCTACCAGTGCCTGCTGTCCTACTTCAACCAGCCAGATCACGAACACATCAACCGCCGCAATGCGGATGCGCTCAAGCTGCTGGTCGCGCTGGCCAATGCCCAGGTACAGCCCGTAACGAGCAGCCCGGCCACCGTTGCCTCGACGACTTCAGCTGACGAGCCACTTGATGCTTGGCTGTCCGCGCTCCGCCTGGCAGGGGCTATACAACCTGATGCGGTCAACGTGTCCGTCAACAATGGCGCAGCCACCGCAGCGGCCCAGTACAAGGCATCTCGTGCTTTGGTGTTTCTGTCAGCGGTGGATGAGCAGACCACTAGCGTATTGCAGGACAAAGGCTGGCAGGTGCTCGATTTTTCGGACGCTTCACGCTGGCCACAACAATTTGCCGCGCACACCGATGTGTTCGGTTCCAAGGAATAAAGGCGCATGACGATCCTCGAACACGACTTTCTGCCCGGCAACCTGGTGCGCGCCCGAGGCCGCGAATGGGTGGTGCAAAGCGACTCCCGCCGCGACTGGTTGCGCCTGCGCCCATTAAGTGGCGCCGATGACGAAAGCATCGCCCTGATCCCCGAGTTGGAACTGCATCCCGTCGAACCTGCCACCTTTGACTGGCCCGATCCCGCGCGCGCCGGCAACCATGCCGCCGCGCTGTTGCTGCGCGATGCCTTGCGCTTGACCCTGCGCGCCGGCGCCGGCCCGTTCCGCTCCTTTGGCAATATCGCCGTGGAGCCTCGCGGCTATCAGCTTGTGCCGTTGCTGATGGCACTGCGCCTGTCCACGGTGCGCCTGCTGATTGCCGATGACGTGGGTATCGGCAAGACCATCGAAGCCGGCCTGATCGCCCGCGAACTGATGGACCGCGGCGAAATCGCCCGCCTGGCCATTCTCTGCCCGCCACACCTTGTCGAGCAGTGGCAAAGTGAGTTGGAAACCCGCTTCAACCTTCAGGCCGTGGCGTTGACTTCGGCTTCGGCCTCCCGCATCGAACGTGATCTACCGCATGGAGTGCGCCTGTTCGACCATCATCCCGTGGTGGTCGTCAGCCTGGACTACATCAAGAGCGAACGCCACCGCGAACAGTTTCTCGCCACCGCCCCCGAGTGCATCATCGTTGACGAGGCCCACACCTGCGCCAGCAGTGGCGCGGGCAAGCAATTGCGCTTCGAGCTGCTGCAACGCCTTGCCCGTGACGCGCAGCGACACCTGGTCCTGCTGACCGCCACCCCTCACTCCGGTGACGAAACCGCCTTCTACAACCTGCTGTCGCTGCTCGATCCACGCTTTGCCGCCTTGCAAGGCCGCATGACGGCCTCCGACCCGCTGCGTCAGGAATTGGCCCGCCACTTCGTCCAGCGCCGTCGCAAGGACATCGTTGAATGGCAGGCCGAGACCCATGACGGACGAGGTTTTCCCCGCCGCATGAAAACCGAGCTTACCTACCAGCTCAGCGGCGAATGGGGCGCGTTCTTCGACGCCGTGCAGGATTACTGCCGCGAACTGGCTGAAACCGTTGAGCAGCAAGAACAGCAAGGTGGCGCGCGCCTCATTTGGTACGCCACCCTGGCATTGTTGCGCTGCGTGGCATCGTCGCCCGCAGCCGCCGTCAAGGCGTTGACCACACGGCTGGAAGGCACTGTGCCGGATGAGGCGCTTCTCGGCGATGAGCGCCTGCACGATGGCGAGGCCGATGACCTCTCCGGCAGTGATCTGGAGCCGCCTGCCCAGGTGCAGGACGCTGCGCCGCGCCTGCAAG
>JAVEVA010000127.1:0-4988 GCA_034005275.1 Thauera sp.
TTCGCCCGACTTCTTTCGCAACCGGCAGGCCCAATAGCGCCATCAGGCGATAGGTTTCGATCTCGACGAGGCGTTGCACTGTTCGGCCACTCTGACGTTGGGTCATCGACTCATTCAGGACCAGAAAACGCGAGAATCCGTTGTCGATCTTGAAGTCTGTGAATATCCAGGCGGCACCATCCGCGACCTTGCTGGCAACCATCGTGCGACCATTAGGGGTCAGACTGGCAAGAACGGAGTCTGGACTGATTTCTTTGGTCGACCGTAACTCCACATGCGTAGCCACAATCAGTTTGCCCGGAATATTCGCCAGCCACTCGGGATGCACTGCGTCAAAGGCGGTCGCGTCGGGGTGCAGTTCTTCACCTTGCTCCAGTTCTTTAAAGAAGGTGTAGCTGGAAAATTCAGTGTGCAGTTCCCAGCGCATCCGGAACGCCCCTGTTTCAATCATCATGTGGGCGTCGGAGCTGTCGATGGCGTTACATACGTGTCCTTGACAAAGCTTGCCGAGATTTTCTTTTTCCAATTCTCCGGTGCCCGCGCCATGCTTGAAAACCAGATGCGATACCAACATTGCACCGAGCAGTGGAATGGGGGGTCTGGCGTGGAATTCGTTATTGAGACGCTGACGTAATGGGTGCTCTTCCAGGTCGGCGAGCAGCAGGCGTGGGTGCATGGTGGGGGCCTTGGTGAATGTTGCGCTGCAGCAGATTGTATCACCCGATGCTTATCTACTAAATGATGCCCCGAGTGTTCCGAATCACGGCATTGGAAATAGAATGAGCGGCTTCCCGACTGCGCGCTCGACTTCAGAATGAAACAGCGTTTGTGGCTTTTATTGTTGATATTTCCTGTCATGATTCATGCCCAGGGCCTGACTCTGCCTGCTCAGGAAGAGCGTCCACGTTTGCGGGCAGTTCAGGACCCGGCACAGGATTTCCAGTTGGCCCTGCGCTATTTTGCCGGTGAGGGGGTCAAGCAGGATCAGGCGAAAGGCTTGGAATACCTGAAGCTGGCTGCTGAGGGCGGGCATCTTGAAGCGCAGTTCAATCTTGGTAACTACCACAATCTGTTTACTGGCGACCAACGGGAGGCGGTTCGCTGGTGGCGGCTTGCCGGACTGCGCGAGCATGCGGAGGCCTTGTATAACTTGGGGCAGTTAATCGATGCACGCCCCGAGTTTGCAGAGAAAGATGAGTCGGCAAATGGCTTGATTGAGCGTGCGGCGAAGCTGGGTTCTGCGCAAGCCAAAGCAAGCTTGCTGGAGCGGGAGGCTGCGAAGCTTGCGTTGGTGGCACCAAAACCGCGACCAGAGTCGCGTGCTGTCGTTGCCAAAAATAATGATGATGCATTGGATGTGCCAGCGCCTGAACCTGTGGGTGAGATAAGAGGCCGATCTGATACTGCGCTACGCCTTTCGACAGATTTGGGCGGTCAGGCTGTTCTTTCTGCGCAGAAGGTGGTTGAGTCATGGCAGTCAGTCCCTGACTCGTTTTACAGTTTGCAGCTTTTTGCCTCAGAAAGTCGGGAGGCCGTTGTAGCACTGGTACATCGTCAACGTGTTTCTCATCCTCAGGCAGTGCTTGCTTTCGAGCGCGCAGGCAAGCGTTGGTATGCTTTGCTGTACGGGAATTTTTCCGATAAATCAGCGGCCCGTCAGGCTGCTTCGGACCTTCCTTTGTCGCTGCGCACAGAAAAGCCCTGGCCGCGCCGCTTGGGGGATGTTCGAGGCTTGCCAGGGGCTTTGCTGGAGGAAATTCATGCAGGGCGCTGATTTTGCGGCCGATATTGCGGTCGACCGCTTGCGTGAAGATGAAATTGCTCGTGGTCGGGCGCTTGAACTCGCTTCATTTATCGTTGAGGCACCGGCCGGTGCTGGCAAGACTGAGCTTCTGACGCAGCGCACGCTGCGTCTGTTGGCGATAGTTGATGAGCCGGAAGAGGTGCTGGCGCTGACCTTCACCAACAAGGCAGCGACCGAGATGCGCGACCGCATTCTCGGTAGCCTCGAAGCCGCTACCCGCGAGGCCGGCGAATTGCCGTCGCACAAACGGGAAACGCGCAAGTGGGCGCTCGCTGTCCTTACGCGGGATGCCGAACGAGGCTGGAATCTGCTGGCGCATCCGGGGCGGCTGCGGATCACCACGCTCGACGCGCTGTGCGCCGGGCTGGCTCGTCAGATGCCCTTCCTTTCCCGCTTTGGTGCCCAGCCGGCGGTTACCGACGATGCCGAGGCGCATTACGCGACAGCGGCGCGGCGGACGCTGGCCATGGTCGAAGCGGATACGCCCGATGCGGCCGTGGTTGCTGCTGCGCTGGCCTTCATGGATAACGACGCTGGCCGTCTCGAACGTCTGCTGGTGAGCATGCTCGGTCGCCGCGACCAGTGGCTGCAACATGCGGCTCGTGTCGATGGTGGCGTACTGCGGGCCGAAGTCGAAGCTGGCTTTGCCGCCTTGGTCGAGCGCGAACTGGCGTCTGCCGCTGATCTGCTGAATGCCGCCTGGCAGGTGCGTTTGATGCCGCTGGCCCGTTTTGCTGCTGCCAACGTGCCGGACACACTGGCCCCGTTGCTCGACTGGCAGTCCTCACTTGGGGCGCAGATCGAGGACCTTTCCGCCTGGCGTGCCCTTGCTGCGTTGCTGCTGACCGCCGATGGCGGATTCCGCAAGGCGCCGAACAAGAACATCGGCTTCCCGGCCGGCAAGGAATTCGCCGGGCAGAAAGCGGCGATGGGCGAACTGCTTGCTGATCTCGCCAGCGTGCCTGGACTGGAAAGCGCACTGGCCGGCATCGGTGGACTGCCGTCGCCGGTTTTGAGCGATGCTGAGTGGTCGACCGTAGAAGATTTCTCGCGTCTGCTCAGGCTCGCCGCCGGGCAACTGTGGCTAGCATTTCAGGAGGCCGGCGAAGTTGATTTCATCGAGATTGCCGCGCGCGCTGGCTTGGCGTTGGGCGAAGACGAAGCACCGACCGATCTGGCGCAGGCGCTCGACTACCGTATTCGCCATCTGTTGGTCGACGAGTTCCAGGACACCAGCCCCGGCCAGGTCGCCCTGATCGCCCGGCTGATGCGAGGTTGGACGCCGGATGACGGGCGCACACTGTTCGTCGTTGGTGACCCGATGCAGTCGATCTACCGTTTCCGCAAGGCCGACGTCGGGCTCTTCCTCAATGTTCGCGAACGTGGCATCGGCGACCTGCGCCTCGAACATTTGCGCCTCTACCGCAACAACCGCTCGCACCCGGCCATTGTTGATTGGGTTAATAGCGCCTTTCCTGGCATTTTTCCCGCCACCGACGATCCGGCCGCTGGTGCCGTTCGCTACGCGGAATCTGCGGCGACCAAGGCGGCGCTCGCCGACAGCGGCGTCATGCTGCACCCGGTCATCGAGCGCGGTGACGGTGCTGCGGCCGAGGCGCGAGTGACGCTGGATTTGATCCGGGACGCCCGCGCCCGCGACCCGCACGGGCGGATTGCGGTGCTGGTACGCGCCCGCCGGCATCTCGACGGCCTGGTTGAGGCGATCCGCCGTGAAGCGCCCGAGTTGCGCTTCCAGGCGGTCGAGATCGAGGGACTGGCCGAGCGTCAGCATATTCAGGACCTGCTCAGTTTGTATCGCGCGCTTGGCCACCGCGCCGACCGCGTGCACTGGCTGGCGATCCTGCGTGCGCCCTGGTGCGGGCTGACGCTGGCCGATTTGTTGGCGCTGGTCGGCGGCGACAAGCAGCGCACCATCTGGCAATTAATGCATGATGAAAGCCGGTTTGCCGCGCTTAGTGACGATGGTCGACGCCGTCTGCTGCATCTGCGCCAAGTCGTCGGGCTGGCGCTGGCCGAAAGGGAGCGCCAGCCGCCAAGACGCTGGCTCGAAGGCGTCTGGCTAATGCTCGGTGGTCCGCGCTGCCTAGAAGCGGCGGAAGCGCTGGCCGATGTTGACGCCTTCTTTTCCTTGGTCGAGCAACTCGCCGCCGCCCACCGGCTCGACCCCGAGACGCTGGCCAGCCGCGTCGGCGAACTCTACGCGCCGGCCGATCCGCTCGGCGACGCGGTGCAGATGATGACCATCCACAAGGCCAAAGGCCTGGAGTTCGAGACTGTGATCGTCCCAGGCCTGCACCGTGATACCGGCAACAACGACAGCCCGCTGCTGCTGTGGGACGAAGTGCTCGGTGATGACGGCCGCGAGCGCCTGCTGGTCGCGCCGATGCGCGCCAAGGGGGACAAGGCGGACGAGCCGACCGTCTACGACACCCTGCGTCGTCTGGAAAACACCCGCGCGGCGCACGAAACCGAGCGCCTGCTCTATGTTGCCGCGACCCGCGCCATTCGCCGCCTGCACTTGGTCGGCGTTGCGGAAGCCTACGACAAGGCGGACGATGGTCTGAAACTGCCATCGTCCGGGAGCTTCCTGCGCCTGCTCTGGCCGGGCATGGCGCAAGCACAGTTCGCCGCCGCGCTGACTGACGCTGCCGAGGGGGAGTTGGCACCAGGCGACGATGACGCTGCTTTTGTCCCGCCGCTGCTGCGCCTGGACGATCCCGGCATTCCAGTTGAACTGGCGCAGCCATTGAGCAGCCAGCACAGCCAAGCCAACCGACATGCCGATGGCAAAACACTGACCGGCGCGGCGCAGGAAGCTGCGGTCGGTACGCTGGTTCACCGCTGTCTTGAACTGATTGTCCGCCAGGGGCTTGCTGCCTGGCCGACTGAGCGTCTGCCGACACTGGCCGACGGCTGGCGGCGCTGGCTGCGCGCCCAAGGGCTGGATGTCGCACAGGCCGAGGCTGGCTGTGCCGAAGCACTGGCCGCCCTACACACGACGCTTGGGTCGGAAACCGGCCGCTGGCTGCTGGCTGACCATCCCGGCGGCGGTGCCGAACAGGCATGGGCCAGCTGCGACGGCGATGTTACGGTCAACCATGTGATTGACCGGATTTTCATTGCCGACGGTGTGCGCTGGATCGTCGATTACAAGACCGTTCGC
>JAVEVA010000004.1:0-94051 GCA_034005275.1 Thauera sp.
GTGCAGATCAACAATGCGATGGGCCAGCTCAACCGGGCCACCCAGCAGAACGCTTCGGCTTCGGAACAGCTGGCGGCGACTGCCGAAGAGCTCGGTGGTCAGGCTGGCCAGTTGCAGCAGCTGATGGAGTTCTTCAAGCTTGTGCAGCAAGGTCGATAAAGACGTAATATTACCGGCTAATGATATGGGCCGGCATCATGCACGAACTTGAACAGCTTTCTCCGCAGGAAATCGAGCGCCGTTCGCAGAATATCGGCCCGGGTGAGTGGGCGGTGGAGCGGCAGCGGCCGATTTCCACCCTGCTCGGCTCCTGCGTGGCAGTGTGCATGTTCGACAGCGTCGCCGGTGTCGGCGGCATGAACCATTTCATGCTGCCCAACATGCGGCGCGAAGGCCGTCATGCCGAAGTCGACATGCTGCTATCGGGCGACTACGCGATGGAAGCGCTGCTCAATGCTTTGCTCAACCAGGGCGCAGCCCGCCACCGCATCCAGGCCAAGGCTTTTGGCGGCGGCACCATCATCAGCGGCATGGCGGCCTCCGGCATCGGGCCGCGCAATGTCGATTTTGCCCGCGAGTGGCTGGAACGCGAAAGCATTCCCTTGCTGGCGTCCGATTTTCTCGGGCCGTGGTCGCGCAAGGTTCTGCTCATCCCGGCTGCCGGCATCGCCTGGTGCAAGCGGATGAAGACCACGCTCGCCACTGCACAGGAAATCGCGCTCGAGGAAGAGCGTTATGCCCAATCCCTGCTGCGGCCGGCGAAGAGCAGTGTCGAACTTTTCTAGAGGCTTGAGTGGATAACAAACCCGGCATTTCCGACCGAGAATTTGCCCTTTTCCAGCGTCTGATCTACCGCCTCGCCGGCATCAGCATGTCGGATGCCAAGAAGGTGCTGCTGGTCGGCCGTCTTGGCCGTCGCCTGCGTCATTTCGGGCTCGACAGTTTTGGTGATTACTACCGTCTGCTGGCCAGCGGCGAACAGCCGGAAGAGCTGCAGTTGATGGTCGATCTGCTCACCACCAACGAGACTTATTTTTACCGCGAGGCGGCGCATTTCGACTTCCTCGCCGAGTTTGCTGCAGCGCGCAAGGGACGTGGCTTCAGGATCTGGAGTGGCGCCTGTTCCTCGGGTGAAGAACCGTACACGATGGCTTTCGTGCTCGCTGAAACGCTCGGTCTGTCGGCCGGCTGGGAGATCGTCGCTTCCGACATCAGCGTCAGCGTGCTCGAACGTGCCCAGCGTGGGCATTATCCGCTGGAGCGTGCGCAAGGCATTCCGCCCGAAGTGCTGCGCAAGTATTGTCTGAAAGGGGTACGCGAGCAGGCCGGCAGCTTTCTCATCGGCAGCGAATTGCGCAATCGCATCGACTTCCGCCAGCTCAATCTGCTCAAGCTCGCCGGCGCCGACATCGGCATGTTCGACGTGATTTTCCTGCGCAACGTGATGATCTACTTCGATACCGAAACCAAGCGCAAGGTCATCGCCAGCATGCTCCCTTATCTGAAACCGGATGGCCGCTTCATCGTCGGCCACTCGGAAACTCTCAATGGCCTCAGCGAAGACGTGGTGATGGTGCGCCCGACGCTGTATCGCCTTGCCAATGCACCGTCGTGAGGAAAGCTGCGCAGTGAGCAACAAGATCAAGGTGATGATTGTCGATGACTCGGCGCTGGTGCGCCAGGTCGTCAGTCAGGCGATCAGCCGCGACCCCGGCATCGAAGTGGTGGCAACTGCGCAGGATCCGCTGTTCGCCTTCGACAAGCTGAAGAACCTCTGGCCCGATGTGCTGATCGTCGACATCGAGATGCCGCGCATGGACGGACTGACCTTCCTCAAGCGCATCATGGCCGAGCGGCCGACACCGGTGATCATCTGCTCCTCGCTCGCCGAACAGGGGGCTCAGGTCACCATGGATGCGCTCGCCGCCGGTGCGGTGGCGATCATCACCAAGCCCAAGCTTGGCCTGAAGAGCTTTCTCGAAGATGCGGCGAACGACATCGTGCAGGCGATCAAGGCGGCGGCACGGGCCAACATGAGCGCCTTGCGACGCACGACGATGCGCAGCAGCACGCCACAGCGGCTTGAGCCGCCGCCCAAGCTGTCGGCCGATGCGGTGCTGCCCGCTGCTGCCCATACCGCTGCCCATACCGCTGCCCATACCGGCGCCGGTATGTATGGCACCACCGAGCGCATCGTCGCTATCGGCACCTCGACCGGCGGCACTCAGGCGCTGGAAGCCGTGCTGACCCGCCTGCCGGCAGTCAGTCCCGGCATCGTCATTGTCCAGCACATGCCGGAGCGGTTCACGGCGATGTTTGCCGAGCGCCTCAACAGTCTGTGCGCCATCGAAGTGCGTGAAGCGCGCGATGGTGACCGGGTGATGGCCGGGCGGGCGCTGATTGCCCCCGGCGGCAAGCACATGATGCTCACCCGCAGTGGCGCGCAGTATCTGGTGCAGGTGGTGGACGGCCCGCTGGTCAACCGCCATCGTCCGTCCGTCGATGTGCTGTTCCGTTCCTGTGCCAAATTCGCCGGTCGCAATGCGCTGGGCGTGATCATGACCGGCATGGGCGACGATGGCGCGCGCGGCATGAAGGAAATGCACGATGCCGGGGCGAGCACTGTTGCCGAAGATGAATCGACCTGCGTGGTGTTCGGCATGCCCAAGGAAGCGATCCGCCTCGGTGGCGTCGATACCATCCTGCCACTCGATCGCATCCCGCAGGCGATCATGCAAAGCATGAAGGCTTGAGTCGGTTCGCCTATTTTTTCCTGCGCGGCTAAAGTTTCTGTCCATACTGTCGTAAGCGGGGCGTCCGGAGTGTCGCGAGCCGATACTGGCTCTGGCTGCTGCCGGGTCCCGATGCAGACAGGAGATGGATGATGAACTGGTTCGATGACTTGAGCTTGCGTGCCAAGCTGATGGTGAACTTCGCCCTTTCCGGCGGCTTGCTGGTGGCGGTCATCCTGGTCTGCTACGTCCAGATCAACCGTATGGAAAATGCCACCGACGAGCTGGTCGACTGGGCGGTGCCGATGATGGTGAACGCTGCGGCGCTGGAAGAGTTCCGCATGCGTTACCGCATTCGCAGTCTCGAGTTCATGCTCGCGGACAATGGCGCTGACCGGCAAAAGACGCAGACCTCCTTGCAGGAGATTGATGCCACCTTGCGCAAGAAGGTTGAGGAAACACGTACGCTGACCACCTGGGAGGAGTCGAAGGCGCTGCTTGCCGAGTTCGAGCGCGCGGCAGCAGCCTACCGTGATTCGGTCATGCAGGCGGTCGCGCTGGTCAACAGTGGCCGTCGCGGCGAAGCGGTGCAGTTGCAGAACACCGAGTGGTTGCGTCTTGCCGGTGACGTCACCAAGGCAACCAAGAGCCTGATGGTGTATGCGACCGGCAGTGTCGAGCGCATGGGCGCGGACAGTGAAGCGGCAGCGGTGCAGGCCGAGCAGATTGCGATCATCGGTCTGGTGCTCGGTGTCGTCCTTGCCGCATTGATTGCCTTGCTGGTCGCCAGGCGCATCAGCGCCCGACTTGAAGTTGCTGTCGCCCAGGCCGACAGCATCGCGGCGGGAACGCTGTCTTTCGATGAGCA
This sequence comes from Thauera sp., assembly GCA_034005275.1. GTDB lineage: Bacteria > Pseudomonadota > Gammaproteobacteria > Burkholderiales > Rhodocyclaceae > Thauera. Next base: position 3,601 of record JAVEVA010000004.1, read on the forward strand.
GCATGTGCCGCGCGCCGGCGCAGACGAAGTCGGGCATCTCTTGCAGGCGATGGGCAGGATGCGTGCTGCCTTGCGCGACACGATCGGTGGCGTCCGCCATGAAGCGACCGATCTGTCGGGAGCAGCAGAAAATCTTGGTCAGGTGGTGAGCGAGCTGGAGGTCAGTGTCGATGCCCAGAGCCGCGAAGCTTCGAACATTGCAGCGAGTGTCGAGCAGGTCACCGTGTCGATCGGCGAAGTGGCCACTCGTACCAACGAAGCCAGCCTGGCAGCGCAGGAGTCGGATGCCAAGGCGCGTGAAGGCAGTCAGGTGCTGGATCGTCTTGAGCAGGACATCGTCCAGGTCGAGTCGGTGATCAACACCGCAGCGGAAGGGATTGGCAGTCTGGCCGAAGAATCGAAGAAGATCTCTGCGATTGTCGGGGTCATCCGGGAAATTGCCGATCAGACCAATCTGTTGGCACTCAACGCGGCAATCGAAGCGGCGCGGGCCGGCGAACAGGGTCGCGGCTTTGCCGTGGTGGCCGACGAGGTGCGCAAGCTGGCCGAACGTACGGCGCAATCGACCGGTGAAATCACCACCATGGTCGATTCGATCCAGCATTCGACTACCCAGGTGGTGGCACGGATCGATGAAGGCGTTGCCGCCGTCGAGCGCAGTGTCGGCAACGTTCGCGAAGCCGGTGGCAGCATCAATGCCTTGCTGCAAATCGCCAACCGGGTCTCGCAATTGATCGGTGACATCGATCTCGCCCTGCGTGAGCAGAGCGAAGCATCAACCATCGTCGCCCGCAGCGTCGAGCAGATTGCCAACAGCTCGGACGAAATCCTTTCGGTGACGACCTCGACCTCGCGTCAGGCCGAGCAGCTCAGCGAAATGGCGGGGCGCCTCGAGGCCGATGTGAGCCATTTCCGGCTGTAAGCTGCAAGCGCAAGCGACAAGGCCCGCGCCGGCTGATCTGCCGGCGCGGGCCTTGTGCATTGGCCACCGGGATGCTGGCGTCTCAGGCCTGCTGCTCGCCGGCCTGTTCCTGCTGGGCGGCGATTTCGGCGCGAACCTGCTCCATGTCGAGACCACGAACACCCTCGATTACCTGCTGCAGGGCACTTGCCGGCAGGGCGCCGGACTCGCGGAACACCATGATGCCGTCACGAATCGCTGCGATGGTCGGGATCGAGCGAATCTGGAAAGTGGCCGCCAGTTCCTGCTGGGCTTCGGTGTCGATCTTGCCAAACACGATATCGGTATGCTCGACCGCTGCAGCTTCATAAGTCGGCGCAAAGTTGCGGCAAGGACCACACCACTCCGCCCAGAAGTCGAGAAAGACGATGGCGTTTTTCTCCAGTACCTCGTTGAAATTTTCCGCTGTGAGTTCGACAGTGGCCATGCGACTGCTCCGAAGGGTCTATCAGAATCGTTCGATGTTACTTGAGAAGCGGCTCATGCCCAAATTTTTGTTCCCCCTGGCAGTGAGCGGTGGGCATTCGCGACTCGCGTCGCTCCTGCGGAAAAACCCGCGACCGTTCGGCAGGAATACGCAAGAAGCCAACCTGTATGGCCCGGCTTCCGCTTGAGAGCAGACTCGCATGAACCGTGCCGGGAAGGAGGCTGAGCCCGGTCGGCGGTCGCACGGCTCCACAGGCTGAAATCCATCACATTTTCACGCTACACTGAGGCTCCACTGTTGAAGCCGTGACCAGCATGATTTACATCACCCTCAATACTGCGGTGCTGCTTTCGGCGCTGAGCAAACGCACCTTGTGGCGGCGGATTGCGGCGGGACAGCTGCGCACGCTGGAAGGTACCGGACAGGGCGAGCATGCGCGTGTGGTGCTGGAGGATGTGCTGGCGATGTCGCCGCTGCAACTGGGCAGCCAGGAGCAGGCGCTGATTGTGGCTGCGGATGGAGGGGAAGCAGCGGCGCAGTGTGAGCTGGGGCTGTTGCTGCTGGAACAGCAACAGCCGGCAGAAGCGGTGGGCTGGTTGCAGCTCGCTGCCCGCCAGCAACACGGCGAAGCCATGCACCAGCTGGGGCGCTGCTATATCGCCGGACTGGGCGTGGAGGCGGATGAAGCGCTCGGGGCCGGGTGGATTTCACGCGCGGCAGCGGCTGGTCATGAACTGGCCCGGCACCTGGCTCACTACCTGACCGCCCCCGATCGGCCTGCGCTGCCGGCTGCGCCACTGAATGCCGAACTCGATCGCATCGAACGCGAGCGCGTGCTGGAAGTGCTGGCGGAAGTGGCTGCGTAGCAGGTAGGGATGGCGCTTGTCCGGGCTACGGCAACTCAGCTGCAGCCTTGCCGCGAGAGCGGAGCATTCAGAACGGAATTTCTTCCGTGCCGTTTTCATCGTCCCAATCGATCGTTTCAGCGCTCTGCTTGTCCTTGCCGGTCCTCGCTGCATTGGCGTTGGCCGCTTGGGCGCTTTCCTCGATTCTGGCGCCGCTGAGGGCTTTGGCCATCGCCTTTTCCACCGCGTCGATGCGCTGCTTGCAGAGGTTGTAGGCCTCGACCGATTCGCTGACGATGGTCAGCAGGTCGTCGATGTTGGGTTCCTGCTGATTGCGCAGGGTTTCGGCGTGCTGCTGCAAGACCTGGTAAGCCTGTTTGAAGCTGGTTTCAGCCATTGTCCTGTTCTCCTTTTTCGGCGCGCACGGCAAGGCAGCCAGTGCTGAATTGAATTTCGAGCCGTTCATTCTGCTGTACGGCCTGGGGGGTGCTGACCGGCTGCCCTTGTGCGTTGCGTACCAGGGCAAAGCCGCGGTTGAGGGTTTTTTCCGGCCCCTGGCCGGCGATTTCGCGGAACAGCGCGGTGCTCGATTGTCTGGCGGCGGTCAGCATGCGCTCGCCATCGTGGCGGATGCTGTCCATCAGTTGCGCGGCGGCGAGGCGGCTGCGCGGCAGCTCACGACCGCCCTGCTGCAGGATGGTGGCAAAGTCGTCGCGCACCTGAGTACGGGCGCTGTGCAATTGGCGACTGGCTTCGTCGCTCAGGCGCCGGAGTTGCTGATTGAGGTCGCGCTGACTGCGGCCCAGTTCGAGGCGGCAACGCACCAGTAGTTCGTCGAAGCGGGTTTGCGTGCGTTCGCGGGCGAGTTTGACTGCGTCGCTCGCATGGCTGTGCACCTGTTCGATGAGCGCCGGCAGGCGGCTGCGACTTGCGCTGAGTTGCAGCTGGGCTTGATGGCGGGTGTGTTCCAGCAAGGTTTGCGCCGACTGGCGCGCAGTGTGGACCTGCTGCTGGGCGCGCAGACGCAGTTCGTTGATGGCCGCATCGCTGCTCAGGCGGGCGTGTGCCAGTGTGTGCTGGGCGTCGCTGCGCACATTGTGAAAGTCCTGCTCAATGCGGCTGCGCAAGGTGTGCAGGAGGCGGGTGAGGCCAGCTTCGATCTGGCGGAAGTGGTCCTGCGCTTCGCTGGCACGCTGGCTGATCTGCTGTTCGATGCCGTGAATGACCTTGCTCGGCGTGTCGAAGCTGGTATGCGCCACTTCATCGAGCACGGTGCGGTCGCGTTCGTGGCCGATGCCGGTGAGGACGGGAATGTCGAGGGTGCACACCGCATGCGCCAGCTCATAGTCATTGAGCCAGGCGAGGTCGTTGACGGCACCGCCGCCACGGATGATCACCACAGCATCCAGCTGGATGCCGGCAGCCTTGCAGTCCTGCAGCGCGGTCAGCAGGGCGGCACGGATTTCGCCGGCGGCGCCCTGGCCTTGAAAGCGGCTGTGCGCATAACTGAACTGGCACAGGCCGTATTGCTGCAGCCGGTCTGCTTCGGCGCGAAAATCGCCCAGGCCGGCGGCGTCGGCTGGCGAGATCACCAGCACCTGCGCAAAGTCCCACGGTGCGGGCAACTGGCGGTTGGCGGCAAAAATCCCTTCCTGCTGCAGGCGCAGGCGGATTTCCTTCTTTTTTGCTTCGAGATCGCCGAGGGTGTAATCCGGATCGATGGCATCGATTTCGAGACTGAAGCCGTACAGCGTATGAAAGGCTGGCTTGGCGCGCACCAGCAGCTTGATGCCGGGGGCGATTTCAACCCCGGTGGCCTGCTGAAACTGCGGCACGATCCTCGCGGCGACCGCGCCCCAGATCACCCCTCTGGCAGTGGCGAGCACTTCGCCGGCCGGATTGCGTTCCGCGAGTTCGAGATAGACGTGACCGTTGCGTCCATCGACTTTCGACAGCTCGACCATCGTCCACACCCCGCTGCGAAAGGCGTTGACGATCGCTGCGCGCACACTGCTCAGCAGCTGTGACAACGGCATGCCCTGGCTGAGAGCAAGCTGATAGCGGCCTTCGTCTTCGGCGCAGCTTGTCATCATGGTGCCCGCTGCGGTGGCGGGTACGGCTGCGCTGGTGCTGACCGGAGCACTGGCGAGATCGGCCGGCAGCCAGGCGCTGAACAGGCTCAGTTCAAGGCCGGCTGGCACATACCATTTGCGCAGTTGTGGGTTCCAGCGTGCGCCGAGCGCCTTGGCGGCGTCCTTTTCAGCGAAAGGAACATCAAGAACGGTGTTCGACATTCGCTCATTGTGCCGCAACGGCTGGTTCAAGGCGAAGTACCCGGCCGTCACTTTCGTCGAGCAGCCACAGATGACCATCCGGTCCCTGACGCACATCGCGGATGCGCTTGCCCAGCGGCAGCCGTTCTTCATGCACCACGCGCTCGCCATCAAGTTCCAGGCGCACCAGCAGCTGATATTTGAGCGCGCCGACGAACAGATTGCCCTGCCAGGCCGGAAAACGCTTGCCCGTGTAAAAGCTCATTCCCGAAGGGGCGATCGAAGGCGTCCATTGCCAGCGCGGCGCTTCGACGTCTGCACGTTCGCTGCCGCTGCCGATGCGAAATCCGGTGATGTATTCGCGGCCGAAGGTGATTTCCGGCCAGCCGTAGTTGCGTCCGCCGCGCACCACATTGAGTTCATCGCCGCCTTGCGGGCCGTGTTCGTGGGCCCACAATTCACCGCTTTGTGGATGGAGCGCGGCGCCTTGCACGTTGCGATGGCCCCATGACCAGATGGTGGCGCGCGCAGTGGTCGAGTTTGCCGGCGGCGGGTTGTCGACGAAAGGGTTGTCGGCCGGGACGCTGCCGTCGGTGGCGATGCGCACGATCTTGCCCAGTTCGCTGTCCAGCGCCTGGGCGCGCTGGCGATGATGGAAGCGGTCGCCAAGAGTGACGAACAACTGGCCCTGACGGTCGAACACCAGCCGCGAGCCCCAGTGATGGTTGCCGGGCGGATCTTCGTTCTGACGGAAAATCACCGTCACCGCTTCCAGCCGACCGCCCTCGGCATCCAGCCGGGCGCGGGCCACGGCAGTGCGGGCACCATTGGCAGTGGGCTCGACAAAGCTGAAGTAGATCAGCTGATCGTCAGCGTGCTGCGGGCTGAGCACCACATCGAGCAGGCCAGCCTGGCCGTGGGCAAAGACGCGCGGCACACCAGCCAGCGCAGGGGAGAGCGTGCCGTCGGTGTCGAGCAGGCGCATGCGTCCGGGACGTTCGGTGAGCAGGATGCGGCCATCGGGCAGGAAAGCCAGCGCCCACGGCGTATCCAGGCCGCGGGCCACTTCGACGACTTTGATCTGGCCGTGTTCGCTGTCGAGCACTTGCCCGGCGGCATGGGCTGGCATCGCCAGCGTGCCTACTACCGCCAGCGAGAGTAAATGAGGAAAAAAATGAGCAAGCATGAGCAGAGGTGACGGCAGAATTTTGTTGCGGATGTTGATCGCATTCATGTCGGACTCCTGGTCGCCGCTGAGTGTGCTCATCGCATTGATGAGCCGGACTGAGCGTGTAAGAGTTGATTGCAGCGCAGTGTAGCAGCTTGAAATTTTCCGGCTGGGAAGCATATCCGGAGCATGCCCGGCTCATTGAAGCTGAGGCAGTTTTCAAGCATTTCACTGCAAGGAGTTAACGATGAACCCACTGACAACCCGCAATAGTCTGTTCGATGATTTCTTCAGGGATTTCGCTCCCGGCTTTTATGTCCGCCCGCTGCATGGTGACAATCTGCCGACTGCGTCGCAGATCAGGATCGACGTCAAGGAAACGGATGGCGGCTATACCGTGCAGGCCGAAGTGCCGGGCGTGAGCAAGGAAGATATTCATGTCTCGGTCGATGGCGCAATCGTCAGCCTGCGTGCTGAAATCCGCCAGCACGATGAGCAGAAGGAAGGCGAGAAGGTTTTGCGCAGCGAGCGCTATTACGGTGCGGTTGAGCGCAGCTTCCAGCTGCCGATGGAAGTGGAAACCGCTGCCTGCAAGGCGAAGTACGACAATGGCGTGTTGACGCTTGAGTTGCCGAAGAAACAGGGCAGCAAGCTGCAGCGGCTGACGATCGACTGAACTCGTTGGGCACGGGGCGCCTTGGTATTTTTCGTGGGCTCGGGGCCATGCCCCGAGCAAGCGCCCGTTGCAGCACCGGCGCCTGGACTCCGGGGCATGGCCCCGTCGCCACAAATCCGCCGCCACAAGAAAAACTCGCGTTTGAGGAGAGGGCAGAGCAACATTGATGCGATTGCCCGAGCCGACCAGCGAGATCAAAGCGGGCTGGTGTAAAATCGGCCGGATTTTCCTGCCGTCCGCCTGTTGCGGATGTTGCACGCCGAACAGGACACGCCATGGTTCCCCACCTCACTACCGCGCTCGACGGGCCTTTGCTCGAACTGGAGCGCCAGTTTCTCGCCAATGCCACCGAAATCGAAAAATGGTTTCGCGTCCAGTGGCAGGACCACATGCCGCCGTTTTATGGCTCGACCGATTTGCGCAATGCCGGCTACAAGCTGGCGCCGGTTGATCTGAATCTTTTCCCCGGCGGCTTCAACAATCTCACCGATGGCTTCATGCCGATGTGCGTGCAGGCTGCCCAGGTGGCGATCGAGCGCATCTGCCCGGATGCCAGCAGCCTGTTGCTGGTGCCGGAAAACCATACGCGCAATACCTTCTATCTGCAGAACGTGGCGCGACTGGTGTCGATCCTCAACCTCACCGGGCTGGAAGTGCGTATCGGCAGCCTGCTGCCCGAGATCACTGCGCCGACCACGCTCGATCTGCCCGATGGCAACAAGCTCACGCTCGAACCTTTGCGCCGCAACGGCAACCGTTTGGGGCTGGAAGGTTTTGATCCGTGCGCGATCCTGCTCAACAATGATCTGTCGGGCGGTGTGCCGGCGATGCTGCAAGGTCTGGAAGATCAGTGGGTGATTCCGCCGCTGCATGCCGGCTGGCATGTGCGGCGCAAGTCGAAGCACGCCGAGTGCTATGACCGGGTGGTGCGCGCTTTTGCCAGCGAGATCGGCTTTGATCCCTGGCATATCAATCTGGATTATTCGATGTGCGGCGAGATCAACTTCCAGCAGCGCACCGGGGAAGAATGTCTGGCGGCGGAAGTCGATGCCCTGCTGGGCCGCATCCGCGCCAAATACGCTGAATATGGCGTCAAGGAAGATCCTTATGTGGTGGTGAAGGCCGATGCCGGCACCTATGGCATGGGGGTGATGACCGTGCGTGATGCCAGCGAAGTGGTCGGACTCAACCGTCGCCAGCGCAACAAGATGGCGGTGATCAAGGAAGGCTTGGAAGTCCACGAAGTGATCATCCAGGAAGGCGTGCCGACCATGGAAACGGTGGAAAACGGTGTCGCCGAGCCGGTGGTGTACATGATGGATCACTACGTCGTCGGCGGTTTCTATCGGGTGCACGGCGAACGTGGTCGTGACGAGAATCTCAACGCGCCGGGCATGCATTTCAAACCGCTCGCCTTCAGTGCCTCATGCAATCTGCCCGATGTCGGCCAAGGGCCGGATGCGGAGCCGAATCGTTTTTATGCTTATGGAGTGGTTGCCCGTCTGGCTCTGCTTGCTGCTTCGGTCGAAATCGAAGAGACCGAACCGGAGACCGATTTTGGCGATGAGGCCGCAGCATGAGTGCGCTCAAACTCGCCTTCATTCTTGATCCGCTCGCTGGCCTGAAAGCCTACAAGGATTCGAGCATTGCGATCATGCGCGCGGCGGCGGCGCGTGGTCATGCGCTGTGGGCCATTCAGCGTGAGGCGCTGTACTGGGATCAGGGAACGGTGCGCGCCCGTGCCTTGCCGCTCACCGTGAGTGGCGATGATGCGGCCTGGTATCAGCCTGCCGGTGACGAGCAGGTGCTGGCCTTGAATGACTTCGATGCGGTGTTGATGCGTCAGGACCCACCTTTCGATTTTGAATATGTCACTGCGACCTGGCTGCTCGAAGCGGCCGAACGCAGTGGCGCGCGGGTGTTCAACCGGCCGCAGGCGATTCGCGACCATTCCGAAAAGCTGGCGATTGCCGAATTCCCCCAGTTCACCGCGCGCACGCGGGTGGCGCGGGCAGCGGCGGAAGTGCAGGCTTTCATCGACGAACTGGGCGATGTGATCCTCAAGCCGCTCGATGGCATGGGCGGCAGTCAGATCTTTCGGGTGCGCAGCGATGATCCCAATCGCAACGTCATCGTCGAGACGCTCACTGCTGAAGGCGGGCGCAGCATCATGGCCCAGCAGTATCTGCCGCAGATCGTCGACGGCGACAAGCGGGTGCTGATCATCGGTGGTGAAGTGGTGCCGTTTTCGCTGGCACGCATGCTGCAGGCCGGTGAAACGCGGGCCAATCTGGCCGCTGGTGGACGTGGAGTGGCGATGCCGCTCACCGCCCGCGAGCGCGAAATTGCCGAATATCTCGCGCCGATTCTGTGGGCGCGCGGTCTGCTCATCGTCGGCCTCGACATCATCGGCGGCCACCTCACCGAGATCAATGTCACCAGCCCGACCTGCATGGTCGAAATCGCCGCCCAGCAAGGTTTCGATGTGGCAGCGCTGGTGGTGAGCAAGCTGGAACAGGCTTGCGCCTGAGCGGAGTTTCTGCCGCACGTGCGCTGGGCAGCATCCTGCTGCTGGCGTTGGCGCTGCTGTTGGGCGCCTGCAGCCGCAGCGAGCTGTTTCACCACGAAGCTTATGTGTTCGGTACCCGGGTCGAGCTGGCGATTGCCGGCACTGAGCCGGCGGTCGCCGAAGCAGCCGGGGCGGCGGTGTTGCGTGAATTCGATCGCCTGCACCGCGCCTATCACGCCTGGGAGCCGTCCGAGCTGAGCACGCTCAATGAAGTGCTGGCCGCAGGCGGGACCGCGACCGTGTCGCCCGAGCTGGCTTTCATGCTTGCCGATGCGCAGCGCATCGCGGTCACCGGCGACGAGCTGTTCAATCCTGCCCTCGGTGCGCTCATCGCGCTGTGGGGCTTTCATGGCGACAGCTTTGCTGCGTTGCGCCCCGAACCTGCAGCCTTGCAGCGTTTGCTCGCCGCTGCGCCGCGGATGGCTGATCTGCACATTGAAGGGGTTACCATCCGCAGCGACAATCCTGCGGTACAGCTTGATCTGGGCGGCTATGCCAAAGGCTATGCGCTTGATCGCGCTGCAGTGATTCTGCGTGAGCATGGCGTGCGCAACGCGCTGATCAACATCGGCGGCAATGTGCTTGCACTGGGCGACAAAGGTGGTCAACCGTGGCGGATCGGCATCCAGCATCCCCGCCAACCGGCACCGCTCGCCACCTTGCCGCTGTATGACGGCGAGGCGATCGGCACGTCTGGTGACTATCAGCGTTACTTCATGCTGGATGAGGAACGCTATTCCCACCTGCTCGATCCGCGCAGCGGCCAGCCGTCGCGTGCCACCCAGTCGCTCACTGTGCTGGTGCAGCCGGATAATGGCTGGCTGCGGCCAGCTGAAGATGGCTTGCTGAGTGGCGTGGGGACGCTGTCCGATGCAGCCAGCAAACCGGCTTTCATCGCTGGTGACGACTGGCTGGCCTACAGCCGCCGCTATCAGATCAAACATGCGCTGCGGGTTGCGGCCGATGGTCGCATCGAAGTCAGCGCTGCCTTGCGCGCTCGTTTGCAACTGGTCGGCAAGCCTGATCTGCGCGTGGTGGACTGAAGTTCCGGGCAACGACCTTGTTCGCGGCTTGCGCCCTTCCTGAGGGAGCGGCGCTCACGGCCGGGTAGGAGCGACGCAAGTCGCGAACACCACCGCTCGACAAACCTGCCTCCTGCCCGGTTTGGCACCTTTCGGATCCGGTTCGCGGCTTGCGCCGCTCCGGGAGGATTCCCGGAGAGGTGCTGGGTGCTTCAGGGCTGCTCATCCGCTGGGCAACAATGCTATCGTTGCGCGCTGGTCAAACTGAAACAACACAGGCATGAACATGGAAGCAGGCGCTGAGCAAATGAACGCCGCTGCGGTGGCGGACAAGGAAGAGCCGCTGCGCGAGGATATCCGGCTGCTGGGACGGATTCTTGGCGACATCATCCGCGAGCAGGAAGGGCAGGCGGTGTTTGCGCTCATCGAGCAGGTGCGTCAGCTGTCGGTGGCTTTCCGCCGTGATCACGACCGCGAAGCGGACGCGGCGCTGAAGCGCCTGCTCACCGGGCTGAGCACTGAGCAGACGGTGAGCGTGATCCGCGCGTTCACCTATTTCAGCCATCTGGCCAATCTGGCCGAAGACCGCCATCACATCCGTCGCCGCGCCATTCATGAACGTGCCGGCAGCGCTCAGGAAGGCAGCCTGGAGCTGAGCCTGAGCCGTTTGCGTGAGGCCGGCATTGGCGCCGACCGCATTGCCCGCACCCTGGCGCAAGCCTATGTCGCGCCGGTGCTGACTGCGCACCCGACTGAAGTCCAGCGTCAGAGCATCCTGCAGACCGAGCGCGACATTGCCCGCCTGCTTGCCGAGCGGGACGAGATCCGTGCCCGTGCCCGCCTGTATGCGGCCGAGCGTGATGCGCTCAGTCCGCGTGAACTGGCGGCCAACGAAGCCGCCTTGCGCGCCTGCGTTGCCCAGCTCTGGCAGACCCGGCTGCTGCGCTACGCCAAGCTCACCGTGGCCGATGAAATCGAAAATGCGCTGAGCTATTACCAAAGCACTTTTCTGCGCGAGTTGCCCAAGCTGTATGCCAGTCTGGAAGACGCGCTGCCCGGTGAGGAAATCCACAGTTTCCTGCGCATCGGGCAGTGGATCGGCGGTGATCGTGATGGCAATCCGAATGTCACCGCCGACACCCTGGAGCTGGCTTTGCGTCGCCAGAGTGAAGTGGCCTTGCGCCATTATCTGAATGAAATTCATCAGCTTGGCGCTGAGCTGTCGATGTCGAGTCTGCTGGTGAAAGTGTCGCCGGCGATGCAGGTGCTGGCGCTGGCTTCGCCCGATGACAGCTCTCATCGACAAGACGAGCCTTATCGGCGCGCGCTCACCGGGGTGTATGCGCGGCTGGCTGCCACGCTGACGGTGCTCAGTGGCGGCCGCGAAGCGATGCGTCATGCGGTTGGCGTGATGACGCCTTATGCCGATGCGGAAGAATTGCTGGCCGATCTGCGCACCATCGACACTTCGCTGGCGCGCCATCACGGCCAGGCGCTGGCGCTGCAGCGGCTGCGGCCACTGATCCGCGCGGTGCAGGTGTTCGGTTTTCATCTCGCCACCGTCGACTTGCGCCAGAGCTCGGACAAGCATGAGGCAGTGCTGGCCGAACTGCTGCGCGTGGCCGCCGTGGAAAGCGATTACAGCGCGCTCGACGAAGACCAGCGCTGCGCGCTTTTGCTGCGCCTGTTGCAGGAGCCGCGTCCCTTGCGGGTGGTTGGCGCGCAGTATGGCGAGCTGTGTTGCAGCGAAGTGGCGATTTTCGAGATGGCCGGACGGATGTTGCAGCGCTATGGGCGCGAAGCGATCCGTCACTACATCATCAGCCACACCGAGACGGTGAGCGATCTGCTTGAAGTGCTGTTGCTGCAGAAGGAAACCGGTCTGATGCGCGGCACGCTTGGCAGCGAACAGGCCCGTCTGGCGATGATCGTGGTGCCGCTGTTCGAAACCATCGGCGACCTGCGTGCGGCGGCCGACATCATGCGTGCTTATTACGCCATCCCTGGTGTTGCTCGCCTGATGCAGCTCAGTGGCAGCGAGCAGGACATCATGCTCGGCTATTCGGACAGCAACAAGGATGGCGGCATTTTCACCAGCAACTGGGAGCTGTACCAGGCCGAACTGGCGCTGGTGGAAGTGTTCGACCAGCTCGGTGCCGAACATGGCCTGCGCCTGCGCATGTTTCATGGTCGTGGCGGCACGGTTGGCCGTGGTGGTGGCCCCAGCTATCAGGCCATTCTCGCCCAGCCACCGGGCACGGTGCGTGGCCAGATCCGCCTCACCGAACAGGGTGAAGTGATCGCCTCCAAATACGCCAATGCCGACATCGGTCGCCGCAACCTCGAAACCCTCGCGGCGGCGATGCTCGAAGCCACTTTGCTGCAACCGACCAAGGCAGCGAGTGCCGAATTCATCGCTGCTGCACAAATTCTTTCCGAAGCCAGCATGGCGGCTTATCGCCAGCTGGTTTATGAAACTCCCGGTTTTGCCGAGTATTTCTTCACGGCGACGCCGATCCGTGAAATTGCCGAACTCAACATCGGCTCGCGCCCTGCTTCACGCAAGGCGACGCAGGCGATTGAAGATCTGCGCGCCATTCCCTGGGGCTTCAGCTGGGGTCAGTGCCGTCTGACCTTGCCGGGTTGGTACGGTTTTGGTGCTGCGGTGGCTGCTTTTCTTGAGCAGCCCGGCAAGACGCGCGCTGCCCAGCTGGCGCTGCTGCAGGCGATGTACTGCCAGTGGCCGTTCTTCCGCACGCTGATTTCCAACGTCGACATGGTGCTGGCGAAAAGCGATCTCGCCCTTGCTTCACGCTACAGCGAGCTGGTGGAGGACGAAGTGCTGCGCCGGCGGGTGTTTGACGCCATCAGCGACGAATGGCAGCGCACGGTGGACATGCTGGCGCTGGTCACCGGCGAACAGGATCGTCTCGCCGGCAACCCGGCACTGGCACGTTCGATCCGCCATCGCTTCCCCTACATCGACCCGCTGCATCTCCTGCAGGTCGAGCTGGTCGGGCGCTGGCGGACCGGCAGCAAGGACGAACGGGACGAACGCCTCAAGAACGGCATCCACATTTCGATCAACGGCATTGCCACCGGGCTGCGCAATACGGGCTGAAAAGGGCTTGAGACGAGCGACGGTGGCTGGCCGTCGCTGGTTTCCTGGTGCTCAACGCCGGCGTTCAGTGCTGGCGTTCAGCGTTGCGTTGCCGGCAGGGTTTCGCTGCCTGCCGACCAGATGCGGTAGCGCACTTCGATGTCCTGCGGGGTGTAGATCACCAGCGGCAGCTTGCTGTTGTAACGCACCAGATGCGGCTCGCCGCCGACGGCGACGAAAGCGGTCTGGCGGCTGTCCTCAGGGCAGGCCATCATTGTGCTGATCGCCGGGCCGACCTGGTCCAGTTCGATGTAGCTGTAGCCCCAGCCGGCAACGGTCCGACCCCGCCAATGACCGCCAAGATGGTGAACATTGCAATCGACCTCCATCATCCTTCCGGCGATGAGTTCGACCCTGTGCGCATTTTCGTCGGCCAGCGCCGGCAGGTCGATCACATGACGTTGCTGGCCTTCAGGCGCAGCAGGAAAAGGTTCGGGCGGTTCGGTGGAGGCGCAGGCGCTCAGGCTGAGACCGAGAATGAGCGCGGAGAGCAGCGGACGACCGGGAAAAGTGGCAAGCATGGTGTGGGTTGGGTGGATGAAAATGGTCAGTGTACGCGGGCGGAGAGTGGTGGGCAAATGAGAGGTTGGTCCCGGGACCGCGAAGTTCCTCGCCTGACCAAGAAGCCACCGAAGCGAGTAAAGTAGCGCCAGCATTGCTGACCCGAATGCAGCGCTCAGCAGCATTCCCCGCCTTTCCCCTCATCCCCCTTTTTCGTCCTGAAACAAACATGTCGCCCAAAACCGAACTTGACCGCCTTGCCGTTCTGCTGATGATCGTTTTGTGCGTGGTGTGGGGGGTGCAGCAGGTGACAATCAAGCTTGCGGCGGTCGGCATCACGCCGATCTGGCAAGCCGGTTTGCGTTCGCTGGGAGCGAGCGTGCTGGTGTTTGCCTGGTCGCGCTGGCGTGGGGTGCGTCTGTTTGACGCCGATCGCACCTTGTGGCCGGGCTTGTTGTGCGGCGCCTTGTTCTCGATCGAATTCGCGTTCATTTTCATGGGGCTGGAATACACCACCGCTTCGCGCGGAGTGATTTTCCTGTACACCGCGCCTTTTTTCGTCGCCCTGGGCGCGAAATGGCTGCTGCCGCATGAGCCGATGCGGCGCACGCAATGGCTGGGGATGGCACTCGCGTTTGCCGGCGTGGTGATTCTGTTTGGTGAAAATCTGCTGCATGGCAGCGGCCGGGCCTGGCTGGGCGATCTGCTGATGCTGATCGGCGCGATGTTCTGGGCGGCGACCACGCTGACGGTGAAAGCCAGTGCGCTGGCGCGTGCTTCGGCGGAGAAAATGCTGCTGTATCAGCTTGGGGTGTCGGCGCTGGCTTTGCCGCTGCTGGCGCTGGTGGTGGGCGAGGCAGGGCTGTTTGCCCCCACGTTGAGCGTGTTCGCCAGCCTGGCGTTCCAGATCGTGCTGGTCGCTTCGGCGAGTTATCTGACCTGGTTCTGGCTGATCCGCAATTACCCGGCGACCCGGTTGTCGTCGTTTTCCTTTCTCACCCCGGTGCTGGGCGTGCTTGCTGGTGGGCTCTTGCTGGGTGAGGCGCTGACACCGATGGTGTTCATCGCCCTTGGCCTGGTCGGCGCCGGGATCTGGGTGGCGAATCGGGGCTGAGTTGGCTTGAGTTGGCTTGGGGTGGTTTTTTTGGGGGGTGGGCTCGGGGCCAATCGCATGAATGCCGTGCGGTTGTCTCCCTCCCCCCTCGCGGGGGAGGGGCGGGGAGAGGGGGCGCCCCGCAGGGGCGAAAGAACGTCTGGACAAGCGCCATGCGGACTTCCCCCCTCTCCCCCGGCCCCTCTCCCGCGAGGGGAGAGGGGGAGTCTTGGCCCTGAAAATTACGACATCAGCATTCGTGCGATTGCCCCGACCTCACGTGCGAAGATCGGTGCGAAGATCGCGGCTGTTTGTTCCGTCCGGATGCGGAGCGCTTACTCGCCGGTCTGCTCCGGTGCGCGCTGTTCAAGACGGCGGTCGTAACGTGCGCGGTCACGTTCAGCGGCGGCAGCGCGTTCGGCCGCCTGTGCTTCGCTGCGGGCCCGTTTTTCGGTGCGTTCGGCATCGCGTTGAGCTTGCTTTGCCTGTGTTGCAGCAGCTTTTTCGGCGGCACGCGCTTCGCGTTCAGCGCTGGTGGCATGGTCTGTGGCGGCAGGCATCGCCAGCGGCGTGCTGGATGGGATGGCAACCGGGGCGGCCTGCGCGGCTGCGGCGGCTTCTTCTGGCGGCAAAGCTACAGTGCCTGCTGCGCTGTCGGCGCTCTGAGCTTGTTTGTCGAGGGTTGCTGCTGCAGCCTGTTCGCGCTCGGCGAGCTTGAGCTGGCGCGCTTCAGCTTCCAGTGCCCGCGCCTGGAGGATGCGTTCCAGCCGCTCTTTCCTGGCCTGGTCGATGCAGTGGTTGACGAGGAATTTTTCGTAACAGGCTTTTTCCTGTGCCTTGAAGTTTTCGTCGGCAGCCTGGCGCAAGGCTTTGGCTTCCGCTTGCAGCGCCCGTTGCCGGTCAGCCGAGCCAGTGCCATCCGCTGCCTGGCCGGACAAGGGCAACAGCACGCTGACACCGACAAGCACCAGTGCGGCGGCAGAGAAAACGGGACGGCAGGCAAGGTGTTTCATGAGGACTTTCCGGAACGGCGGCAACGGATGCGTAGAATAACGCCTTTGTTCCCTTTTCGCGCTGCTCCTGGCGCTTTCCTGTTGTGATCAATTTCCGTGATTTGCGCCTCATGCGCGGTGCGCGCTGTCTGATCGATGGTGCCAGAATGCAGCTTCACCCTGGCTGGAAGATCGGTCTCACCGGTGCCAATGGCAGTGGCAAATCCAGCCTGTTTGCCTTGCTGCGCGGCCAGCTCCATGCGGATGCTGGCGATGTCGAGCTGCCGCCGGCCTGGGTGATTGCCCACGTTGCTCAGGAAACGCCGGCGCTGGCGCAGAGCGCGATCGACTATGTGCTCGACGGTGATGCCGAGCTGCGCCAGATCGAAGCAGGGCTGCAGGCGGCGGAAGCGGCGCAGCAGGGGGAACGGATCGGCGAGCTTCATGCCCGGCTGCAGGAAATCGACGGCTATGGGGCACGCGCGCGTGCGGCTGCGCTGCTCGATGGTCTCGGTTTTGTGCCGACAGACAGCGAACGTCCGGTGGCGGATTTTTCCGGTGGCTGGCGGATGCGGCTCAATCTGGCCCAGGCGCTGATGTGTCGTTCCGATCTTTTGCTGCTGGATGAGCCGACCAACCACCTTGATCTGGATGCGGTGATCTGGCTCGAAGCCTGGCTGCGTGATTACCGGGGCACTTTGCTGCTCATTTCCCACGACCGCGAGTTTCTCGATGCGGTGGTTGGTCACATCCTGCATATCGAACAGCAGACGCTGAGCCTGTACACCGGCGGCTACAGTGCGTTCGAGCGCCAGCGTGGCGAGCGGCTGATGCAGCAGCAGGCGCTGCACGACAAGCAGCAGCGCCAGATCGCCCACATGGAAGACTACATCCGTCGTTTCCGTGCCAAGGCGACCAAGGCCCGTCAGGCGCAAAGCCGCATCAAGGCGCTGGAACGCATGGAACGCATTGCGGCTGCCCACATCGACACGCCATTCAGTTTCAGTTTTCGTGCAGCACCACCGGCGCCGGATCCTTTGCTGCAGATCGAGGATGGCGCTGTCGGTTATGGCGAGCGTCTGGTGCTCGACCAGCTCAAGCTGAGCTTGCGCCCCGGTGCCCGTATCGGCTTGCTTGGGCGCAACGGTGCCGGCAAATCGACGCTGATCAAGCTGCTTTCCGGGGAGTTGCCACTGGCGAGTGGTCGCCGTCTCGACGGCAAAGGGCTGGCGATCGGCTATTTTGCCCAGCATCAGCTGGAGACCTTGCGTGGTGATGAGTCGGCCTTGCAGCACATGGTGCGGCTTGATCCGCAGGCGCGCGAGCAGGACTTGCGCGATTATCTGGGTGGTTTCGATTTTCGTGGTGATGGCGTGGGTGGCACGGCCACGCCGGCAACCACCGCTTGCGGCCATTTTTCCGGCGGCGAGAAATCCCGTCTCGCGCTGGCGCTGCTGATCTGGCAGTGTCCCAATCTGTTGCTGCTCGATGAGCCGACCAACCACCTTGATCTGGAAATGCGCCACGCACTGACGCTGGCGCTGCAGGATTATGAAGGCGCGATGGTGCTGGTGTCGCACGATCGCGCCTTGCTGCGCGCCACCTGCGACCAGTTTCTGCTGGTTGATGGTGGTCGCATCAGTGAGTTTGAAGGTGATCTGGACGATTACCGCGACTGGCTTGCCCAGCGCCGCAGCGAAACCATCGCCGCTGCTGCCGATCCGCAACTGGGCGCCGACAAGGCGACGCGCAAGGCGGATCGTGCCCAGGCGGCGGCAGAGCGTCAGGCGCGGCTGGCCGCACGGCGTCCGCTGATGAAGGAGCTGGAAAAGCTCGACCGGCAGCTGGCAAAGTGGAGCGAGGAAAAAGCGGCGCTTGATGCCCAGCTGGCTGATCCGGCGCTGTACAGCGGCAGCGAGGCGGCGCAGGTTGCTGAGCTGGGCCGGCGCCAGCTCGCACTCAGCACGCAGATCGAGGAAGCGGAGTTGCGCTGGCTGGAATTGAGCGAAGCGCTGGAGGCTCTGCCGGCGGACTGAGCGCGCTGCTTATTCCGGCAGCCAGTGCGTCGGATCGATCTGCCAGGTTTCGAAATTCTCGTGACTGGTGATGCGGTCCTGGGATTGGCGCAGGTCGACCAGCTCGGGAGGAAGGTAGTAGCCCTTGGTGTGGAACATCACTTTCACCAGCGGCGAGATCAGGCTGTCGGCATGCTGCGCCTGGACCACCGCGAGGCGATTGCTTTCCAGCCGAACCAGCGAGCCGGTGGGATAGATGCCGACCGCACGGATGAAGGCATGCACCAGTTTGGGCTGGAAGTGGCTGTCGCTCCATTCCAGCAACTTGCGCAAGGCTTCGGTGGGCGGCATGCCTTTGTGATAGACGCGTTGCGAGGTGATTGCATCGTAGACGTCGACGATCGCCGCCATCTGGCCGTAGAGGCTGATGGCCTCGCCCTTGAGCTTGTTGGGATAGCCGCTGCCATCAAAGCGTTCGTGGTGCTCGGCTGCCACGCCGAGCGCAATTTCGCTCACTCCCGGCGTCGCCTGCAGGATGAGCTTGCTTTGCACGACGTGGTTCTTCATCCGGGTGAATTCGGCGTCGGTGAGCTTGGCCGGCTTGTTGAGGATTGTGTCCGGCACTTTCGCTTTGCCGACGTCATGGAGCAGGGCGCCAATGGCGATTTCGCGGATGATCTCGCGCGGCTGCTCCAGCGCGCGGGCAAAGGACACCATCAACGCACACACCGACACCGAGTGCTGGAATGTGTATTCGTCGTGCTGCTTGAGGCGGGCGAGCGGCAGCAAGGCGTCCTGGCGACGGAAAATCGAATCGACGATGCTTTCCACCATGGGCTCGATTTTCTCGATTTCGATCTGTTTGCCGAGGCGGATGTCGCCCATCAGATCGCGCACGATCAGATTGGCTTCACCGTGCAGGCGTTCGGCATGAGCGCGGGTATAAGGGGCAAGCCTGGGCGCGGGTTTGGGGGCAGATCTGAGCGGCGGAGCCGGATCGGCAGACAGTGCGGGGTCAGGCGCTGCTGCATCTTCGTCATCCAGCTGAGGCGCGACATCCAGTCCCAGTTCGGTGTCGATGATGATTTCAGCCTGGCCAAGCGCCCGTACTTTGTCGAGCAGTTCGGGGCTGTCAATTTCAAAACGGTTGCGGACGAAGTTGTGGTCCAGCCAGTCGCAATTGAGGTCATGGACGTACATGCCGATGCGCAGCTGGGCGACAGGAATGCTTTTGATCATGGCTGCCACCGGAGCGGTTTCGTTCAATTATCGACCCTTGGTACCGGTCTGGTGATGAATAAAGTTATTGGATGCAATAGTTGAACAGTTGTTCGGGCTGTCTGCTGGTGTCTGGCCCGGCATCGTCTGACTCATTCTGGTGTGACCGTGTTTGTGCGGGCTGCCGGCGGCGCGGCAAGAGCCGAAGTGCTAGAATCCGCCCTTTGGCAATTTTTCAGCGAGGAAGCTAGCGTGCGCATCGTCTGTCTTGACCTTGAAGGGGTGTTGGTGCCGGAAATCTGGATCGAGTTCGCCGAGCGAACCGGTATTCCGGAGTTGCGTCGCACCACGCGTGACGAGCCCAATTACGACACGCTGATGAAATATCGTCTTGATATCCTCGCCCGCCATCAGCTTGGCCTGCCCGACATCCAAGCGGTGATCGCCAGCATGGGACCGCTGCCGGGTGCACGTGAATTCCTTGATGCGCTGCGTGACAGCTACCAGGTCATCATCCTGTCGGATACCTTCTACGAATTTGCCAAACCGCTGATGGTGCAGCTCGGCATGCCGACCCTGTTCTGCCACAGCCTCGAAGCGGACGCGAATGGCGTGCTGGTGAATTACCACCTGCGCATGCCGGATCAGAAGCGCGAGGCGGTGCAGCGTTTCAAGGAACTCAACTTCCAGGTGGTGGCAGCCGGCGATTCCTACAATGATACCGCGATGCTCGGCGAAGCCCACGGTGGCATCCTCATCCATCCGCCCGAGAATGTGGTGCGTGAATTCCCCCAGTATCCGGTGGTGCGCGACTATCCCGCCTTGCGACGTGAAATCGACGCTGCCTTTGCCCGGCTTGGCTGAACCAGGTCGGTGCTTTCCCACCGTTTTCTGAAGTCTTTCGTATTTTCCCGGCTGTTTCCATGATGCGCGAACGTTGTTACACCCTGTCTGCTTCCTGTCCTGATCGTGTCGGCATTGTTGCCAGCGTCGCCGGTTTTTTTGCCGGCCACGGCGGCTGGATTGTCGAAACTTCGCAGCATGCCGAGCCGGAAGGAGAGGATGGCAGCCCGGGGCGCTATTTCATGCGGGTCGAGGTCAAGGCAGCCTCGTTGCCTTTTCATCTGGCCGAACTGCGCGAGCGTTTTGCGCCGCTGGCGGCCGAGCTGGAAATGGCGTGGAAAATCACCGACTCAGCGGTCAAGAAGCGGGTGGTGCTGCTGGTGAGCAAGCAGGAGCATTGCCTGTACGACCTGCTGGCGCGCTGGAAGTCGAAAGAGCTCGATATCGAGATTCCCTGCGTGATCTCGAATCATGCCGATTTTCGTGGTTTTGTCGAATGGCACGACATCCCCTTTCATCATGTACCGGTGACGGCGGACAACAAGGTCGCCGCCTACGCCGAAGTACAGCGCATCTTTGAGGAAGTGCGCGGCGACACCATGGTGCTGGCGCGCTACATGCAGATTCTGTCGCCGGAGCTGTGTGCGGCCTATCCGGGGCAGATCATCAACATCCACCACAGCTTCCTGCCCAGCTTCGTCGGCGCGCGGCCGTATCACCAGGCGTGGGCGAAAGGGGTGAAGCTGATCGGTGCCACCTGTCATTACGTGACTGCCGATCTCGACCAGGGGCCGATCATCGAGCAGGACGTGATCCGCATCGACCACTCCGATGCAGTCGAGGACATGGTGCGCTATGGCAAGGACATCGAGAAAACGGTGCTCGCGCGCGGGCTGCGCTCCCATCTCGAAGATCGCGTGCTGGTGCACGGCAACAAGACCATTGTCTTCCGCTGATCCTGTTTTCGGCGCGTGCTAGAATCCGCGTTTTCTTGCTGCCTTTGAGGGCTTCGTCATGGCTGGTCCGCGCTTTCTCGATGATATTGCCCAGAAATTGTCCGGGCTTGCAGCCAATAGTCCGGTCGCGGATCTGGAAAAGAACGCCAAGGCCTTGCTCGGCTCGACCTTCGGCAAGCTTGATCTGGTGAGCCGTGAGGAGTTCGACATCCAGCGCGAACTGCTCAGGCGGGCGCTGGAGCAGATCGACCAGCTCGAGCGCCGGGTGGCAGTGCTGGAGCAGCAGGTGTTGCAGCGCCCTGAGTCCTGAGATTTCCCCGGCGCGACAGAAGGGAGCCAGCTGGCTTCGGTGGTCACCATGAACATGGATGGGATGACCCTGCTTCTGGGGAGCGAGAGAATCATTTGTCATTGATTATGAGCAGACTATACTAACGTCATTAAAAATGACGGAGTGGCCCGATGTCTCTCGCACTTGTCCGCAGCCGCGCCCTGGATGGGCTGGAAGCGCCGGCAGTCACGGTCGAGGTGTTCCTCGCCAACGGTTTGCCGAATTTCAATCTGGTTGGTCTGCCGGAAACCGAAGTGCGCGAAGCGCGTGACCGGGTCCGGGCTGCGCTGCAGACTTCCCAGTTCGAATTCCCCCAGCGCCGTATCACCGTCAACCTCGCACCGGCGGATCTGCCCAAGGAAGGCGGGCGCTTCGACCTGGCAATTGCGATCGGCATTCTGGTGGCTTCCGGACAGGTCGCCAGCACCCGCCTCGACGAGCATGAGTTCTGTGGCGAGCTGTCGCTCAATGGCCGCCTGCGAGCAGTGCGTGGTGTGCTGGCGGTGGCACTGGCGGCCGGGCGGGATGGTCACGCACTGGTGCTGGCACCGGACAATGGCGGCGAAGCCGCGCTGGCGCGCAGCACCCGGGTGCTGCTTGCCGACAGCCTGTGTGCGGTGGCGGCCTATCTGAATGGTCTTGCCGAACTGGCATCCGCTCTTGCGCCAGATCCGGCTCCGTTGATCGACCATCGCCCGGATCTGGCCGATGTCCGTGGCCAGTTGCAGGCGAGGCGGGCGCTTGAGGTGGCGGCGGCCGG
This sequence comes from Thauera sp., assembly GCA_034005275.1. Lineage (GTDB taxonomy): Bacteria > Pseudomonadota > Gammaproteobacteria > Burkholderiales > Rhodocyclaceae > Thauera. Next base: position 25,411 of record JAVEVA010000004.1, read on the forward strand.
CGGTCATTCGCTGCTGCTGTTTGGTCCGCCCGGAACCGGCAAGTCGATGCTCGCCCAGCGTCTGCCTGGCCTGTTGCCGCCGATGAGCGAGGAGGAGGCTTTGCAAAGTGCGGCCATTCTGTCGCTCGACGGCAGCTTCAGGTTGGAGCGCTGGGCACGGCGTCCGTTTCGTGAGCCGCATCATTCCACTTCCGCAGCGGCGCTGGTCGGTGGCGGGGCGATTCCGCAGCCGGGAGAAATCTCGCTCGCTCATCATGGCGTGCTGTTTCTGGATGAATTGCCCGAGTACGATCGGCGGGTACTCGAATCGCTGCGCGAGCCGCTGGAACGGGGCTCGATCAGCATCGCCCGCGCACGCCGCCGGGCGGAGTTTCCGGCCCGCTTCCAGCTGGTGGCAGCGATGAACCCTTGTCCTTGCGGTTATGCCGGTCATCCGCGCAAGGCCTGCCGCTGCTCACCCGAGCAGATCGCCCGCTACCGCAGCCGTCTGTCCGGCCCTTTTCTCGATCGCATCGATCTGCTGGTGGAAGTGCCGGTGCTGGAACATGCCGAGCTGGTGAGCGCCGCAGCGGCGGAATCTTCCGCCAGCGTGCGGGCCCGGGTCGAGCAGGCTCGTGCGCTGCAGCTTGCCCGCCAGCAGGGTATCAATGCCCGCCTGGGCAGCCGCGAGCTGGAGCGTTTCTGTCAGCCGGATCGTGCCGGAGCGAAATTGCTTGCGCAGGCGATGGACAAGCTCGAGCTGTCGGCGCGCGCCTATCACCGCATCCTGCGGGTCGCGCGCAGCATTGCCGATCTGGCGGGGGCGGAGCAGCCCGGAGCTGCGCACGTCGCGGAAGCGATTCAATACCGGCGAGAGTTGGCGCGCTGAGGGGCGGGCACAGGACTCAGTACCGCCTGCAGGGCAGTCGCCTGAATGGCTCTTTGTGTTTTTCGCCTCCGGGGAGTTTGCTTGTGGCGCCGGGGCCATGCCCCGGCTCAGGCGCCGAGATAGCTTTGTCGCAGCGCGGGGTCGGCATGCAGGTGCTTGCTGTCGCCGCTGTATACCAGGCGGCCGGCTTTGAGCAGGTAGGCGCGGCTGGCGTGGCGCAAGGCGAGCTGGGTGTTCTGTTCCACCAGCAGGATGGCGACGCCTTGTGCGCGGATCTGCTCAATGAAGCGATAGACTTCCTGCACCATCAGGGGCGCGAGGCCGAGCGAGGGCTCGTCGAGCAGCAGTAGTTGCGGGCGGGCGAGCAGGGCGCGGGCGAGGGCCAGCATCTGCTGTTCGCCGCCGGACAAGGTGCCGGCGCGCTGCTTGAGGCGTTCGCGCAGCCGTGGCAGGCGGTCGAGGATGGCGTCGAGCTCTTCCTTGACGGTCTGGCGGTCAGCGCGGCAGTAGCTGCCGAGGCGCAGGTTTTCGGCGACGCTGAGTGCTTGAAAGATGCCGCGCCCTTCCGGCACCAGCGCGATGCCGCAGCGCAGCCGCTGGTCGGGACGCAGGGCGTTGATCACTTCGTTCCGGTAACGGATTTCGCCGCTCTGCGGGCGCAGCAGGCCGGCAATCGCTTTCAGCGCGCTGCTCTTGCCGGCGCCATTGGCGCCCAGCAGGCAGACCATTTCGCCTGCGGCAAGCTGCAGCTCCAGTCCGCTGAGCGCCGGGATCTTGCCGTAACGCACTTCAAGCTGATGGATGACGAGCAGGGGCGGGGTCTCGGTCATCGTCATCCGTCGTCAACGGGGCTCGGCCCCAGCCAGGCGCGGATCACTGCCGGATCGTGCTGGACGCTCGCCGGGCCGCCTTCGGCGATCTTGCGCCCGCAGTCGAGCACCGCGAGGCGGTCGCAGAGCTGCATCACCAGGCCGACCTTGTGCTCGATGAGCAGGATGCTGATGCCGCGGGCGCGGATGCTGTGCAACAGCCTGGCAAGCTCGGCACTTTCCTCGTCATTCATGCCGGCGGCCGGTTCGTCGAGGGCGAGCAGGCGCGGCGCGCAAGCCAGCGCGCGGGCGATTTCAACCCGACGCTGGATGCCGAGCGGCTGGTCGGCACAGCGGCGCGACGCACTGTCGGCAACGCCGAGCTCTTCCAGCAAGGCGATGGCGCGCTGGTGCAGGTTGCGTTCGTTGTCACGCTGGCGGCGATTGTTGAGCACGATGTCCCACAGGCGCTGGTGCTGTTGGCGGTGAAAGCCGATGAGGACATTGTCGAGTGCGCTCAGGCTGGGGAACAGGCGGCCGTTCTGGAAGCTGCGGGCGATGCCGCAGGCGGCAACGCGGTGGGCACCGTGTGGCAGCGGCTTGCCGGCAAAGCTCAGTGCGCCCCGGTCGGGGCGATCGAGACCGCACAGCAGATTGAAGAAGCTGGTCTTGCCGGCGCCATTGGGGCCGATGAGGCCGTAGATCTCCCCTTCCTCAATGTGCAGGCTGACTTCGTCGAGTGCCTGCACCCCGCCGTAGCGTTTGCTCAGCTGGTCGGCCCGCAGCAGGACGCCCATCAGTGGCTGCCCATTATTTGTTGCATTACTTGCTGGCCAGCCGTTCGAATGCATCCCGTATCCGTGCCGGCTCATCGAGCTTGAGCAGGCGCTGGACTTTGGGGCCGAGCTCGCTCAGGTCGGCGCGCAACACCTGTTGTTTCAGTTCGAGCAGATTGGCCGGATGGACCGAGAAATTGCGCAAGCCCATGCCGAGCAGCAGCAAGGTGTATTCCGGGTCGCCAGCCATCTCGCCGCAGACTGCCACCGGCACTTCATGGCGGGCACCGGTGGCGATGGTGTTGGCGATCAGCCGGAGCACGCCCGGATGAAGCGGGTCGTAGAGGTGGGCGACGGTTTCGTCGGCGCGGTCGACCGCCAGGGTGTACTGGATGAGGTCATTGGTGCCGATCGACAGGAAGGACAGGCGGCGGACGAACATCCCCAGTGCCATTGCGGCCGCCGGAATCTCGATCATGCCGCCGACCGCCAGTTCCTCGTCGAATTTGATTTTTTCCGCCCGCAGTTCGGTCTTCGCTTCTTCGAGCAAGGCCAGGCACTGGTCGATTTCCTGCGCATCGGCCAGCATCGGAATCATGATCTTCAGCTTGCCGAAGGCCGATGCACGCAGCAGGGCGCGCAACTGGGTGAGAAAGAGCTGCGGCTCGGCGAGCGCATAGCGCACGCCGCGCAGGCCGAGCGCCGGATTGAGCGGTGGGCGGTTGAGCGGGCGCTTGAGCGATTTGTCGGCACCGATGTCGAAGGTGCGGATGGTGACCGGTTTGCCGGCCATCGCCTTCACCACGCTGCGATACGCTTCGAACTGTTCTTCTTCGTCGGGCAGGCTGTCGCGGCCGATGAACAGGAATTCGGTGCGGTAAAGGCCGATGCCGTCGGCCTTGACTTCCTTGACCGCCGGCAGATCCTTGGGGCCTTCGATGTTGCAGTAGAAGTTGATTTCCTCGCCATCAAGGGTGGAGGCGCGGGCGTCGCGCAGGCGGTTGAGCTTGGAGCGCTCGATCTCCAGCTCGCTGCGGCGCAGGTGGTATTCCTCAACGATGCCCGGATCGGGATCGACGATGATCACCCCGCGCGTGCCATCGATGATCACCAGCTCATCGGCTTCGACCAGATCGCGGATGTGGTGCAGGCCGACTACTGCCGGAATTTTCAGGCTGCGAGCGACGATGGCGGTGTGGCTGGTCGGGCCGCCGACATCGGTGACGAAACCAGCGATGTTGTGATCGCGAAAACCGAAGGTGTCGGTTGGTGACAAGTCGTGGGCCACGACGATGCTGCCCAGACCGTCGCGGCGCTTGGGCGGCAGCTTGCCGGGCTGGCCGAGCAGCGCTTTCACCAGCCGTTCGACCACCTGCACCACATCGGCCTGACGTTCGCGCAGGTAGGAATCCTCAATGCGGAGGAATTGCTCGACCAGCTGCTCCATCTGCTGCACCAGGGCCCATTCGGCATTGCAGCGTCGGGTTTCAATCAGGTTGCGTGCAGTATCGATCAGCAGCGGGTCGCTGAGCATCATCAGCTGCAGATCGACAAAGGCGCCGAGCTCGGCATGGCTCTGGCCGGCAGCAGTGGTAGTTTCGCGCAAGACCTTGAGCTCGTCCTGCACGGTGGCAATCGCCTCGTCGAAGCGGGTGATCTCCGCTGCAAGATGGCGCGGCGCTACATGGTAGTGGTTGACTTCGAGCAGAGCGTGCGAGACCAGATGGACGTGGCCGATGGCAATCCCTTGCGAAACCGGCAGGCCGTGAACCGTGAACGCCATGTCATTCCTCCTCGCCGAAACGGTCGGCGATCAGCGCCAGCACCGCCGCCAGTGCCGCTTCAGCTTCTGCGCCGCTGGTGTGAATGGTGAGCTGGCTGCCTTGAGCTGCAGCGAGCATCATGATCCCCATGATGCTTTTGGCGTTGACGCGGCGGTCGTTGGCTTCAAGCTCGACCTCGGCATCAAAACTGGCTGCCAGCTGGGTGAGCTTGGCTGAAGCGCGAGCATGCAGGCCCAGTCGGTTGATGATCTCGGCTTCGGCTTCCGGCATGTCGACGTCCTCGCTGGGCTGGGTATTGGAGACCGATTTTAGCGGATTCAACCCGGGCACACTGCAGACTTGTCGGCTGCAGAAGGTGAGGGTTCCTCTGTGTATGTGGCGGATGAGGGCGATTCGCCTTCCTTCTGTGGCCCCGTACCCACAGGTGCTGGTGCTGGTGCTGGTGCTGGTCTCGGTCCTCGGTTTTGAGGCTTGCGGGTGAAATGTTAGAATACATTTGTTGAAATATTCTTGAGAAGAATCTGTTCGCCCGCCACGGTGGTGGCGGTGTGGCGTTCAGGGCAGACAAAAACAATGACTGTAAAGAAAGATCCGATGATTCCCGATGGGGAGGTCAATCCCATCGATACTGATTATCAGGTTGGTCAGGACAACGTGGTCGTCAAGGTCGGCCCGTTCGGGCTGGATGTGCATAACCGGGTGTTTGCTGTTTCCGGCGCGCTGGTGGTGCTGTTCGTGGTGTTGACGCTTGCGTTCCACGCGCAGATGGAGCCCTTGTTCAGCGGGGCCAAGAACTGGCTCACTTCGCAGATGGACGGTTTTTTCCTGGTGGCCGGCAATATCTTTGTTCTGCTCTGCCTCGGCCTGGTGGTGTCGCCGTTGGGACGGGTGCGGCTGGGCGGCACTGAAGCCAAGCCGGATTACAGCTACGTGGCGTGGTTTTCGATGCTGTTTGCCGCCGGGATGGGCATTGGCCTGATGTTTTTCGGTGTGTCCGAGCCGCTGGCGCATTTTGGTTCGGCGTTTGGCGGTGTGGCCAGCGACGGCGGCGTGCGCACCGACTGGGCGCCGCTGGCCGGTGCGGCGGGCGATGCCGGTGCGGCGACCCGACTGGGCATGGCGGCAACGATTTACCACTGGGCGCTGCATCCGTGGGCGATCTACGCCGTGCTGGCGCTGGGGCTGGCGCTGTTCTCGTTCAACAAGGGACTGCCGCTCACCATTCGTTCGGTGTTCTACCCGCTGCTCGGCGAACGGGTGTGGGGTTGGCCGGGACATTGCATCGACATTCTGGCGGTGATCGCCACCTTGTTCGGTCTGGCGACTTCGCTCGGTTTTGGCGCGGCGCAGGCCAGTTCCGGGTTGAATTTTCTGTTCGGCATTCCGCAAGGCACCACGACCCAGGTGGTGCTGATCGTCGTCATCACTGCGCTGGCGCTGACTTCCGTGGTGGCCGGGCTGGATGCCGGGGTGAAGCGTCTGTCCGAGCTCAACATGCTGCTGGCGCTGTTGCTGCTGCTGTTCGTGGTTGCGGTCGGGCCCACTGCCGACATCCTCAGCGGCATCGTCGGCAATGCGGTGGCCTATGTGCAGCATCTGCCGGCGCTGTCCAATCCGCTCGGCCGTGAAGACGTGAACTTCCTGCAGGGCTGGACCGCTTTTTACTGGGCGTGGTGGATTTCCTGGTCGCCTTTTGTCGGCATGTTCATTGCCCGCGTTTCGCGCGGCCGCACGGTGCGCGAATTCCTCATCGCGGTGCTGATCGTGCCTTCGCTGGCCTGTACGCTGTGGATGACGGTGTTCGGCGAAACGGCGATCAGTCAGGTGGTGCGGGATGGTTATCAGGCTGCCGCCGAAGCGGAACTGCCGCTGCAACTGTTCATGGTGCTCGACGCCTTGCCGATGGCGCAGATCACTTCGCTGCTTGGCATCATCCTGGTGGTGGTGTTCTTCGTCACTTCGTCGGACTCCGGTTCGCTGGTGGTCGATTTCATCGCTGCCGGCGGCAAGGTCGACGCGCCTTTGCCGCAGCGGGTATTCTGGGCGGTGCTGCAAGGTCTGACTGCTGCAGTGTTGATGCTCGGTGGTGGGCTGGTGGCCTTGCAGGCGATGGCCGTGTCGACCGGCTTCCCGTTTGCGATCGTGTTGCTGGTCGCCTGTGTGGCGATCGTCAAAGGGCTGATTTCAGAGCCGCGCTGGCGCTGATGGCTTGCGTGGAAAGGGCATTGCGTTGACGGGAGGCAGAGGTGCAGGTCGAACAGCTTGAGATTCTCGATTTTCTCGTCCAGCACCCGCCTTTCGATACGCTGCCTGAAGAAGCGCTGCACAAGACTGTGGCCGCAGTCGATGTGCGCTACTACAAGGCCGGCGAGCAGATTGTCGAATTCGGCGAGCCGGCGGCACACTGGCATGTGCTGCGCAGCGGCGCGGTCGAAGTCTTTCGCCGCAATGGCAGCCTGTACAACCGCCTCACGGCTGGTGGCTATTTCGGCGAGTTCGGCCTGCTGCGTCAGGGGCGGGTGCGTTTTCCGGTGCGCGCGCTGGAAGACAGCCTGGTTTACCTGATTCCGCAGGCGGTATTCCTCGAACTGTTCGACGAATACGAAGCGTTTGCCGATCAGGTCGAGCTGGAGGACCGCACCCGGCTGCGTCAGGCGCTGTCGCGGCGTGATGATGCTGGCAATGACTTGATGAGTGCCAGCGTGGCCAGCCTGCTGGTGCGCGAAGTGGTCACCATCGCCAGCACGGCGAGCGGGCGTGAAGCGGCGCAGCGGATGAGTGCAGAAGGGGTGTCCTGTCTGCTGATCGTCGATGACAACCCGGAGGTGCCCGAGCTGCCTTTGCTGGTCGGCATCCTCACCGACCGCGATTTGCGCAATCGCCTGCTTGCGCCTGGCCTTGACTACGACACGCCGGTGGCCGGCATCATGTCGACCGATCTGGTGACGGTCACCCACAACCAGCTGGTGTTCGAAGCGATGCTGGCGATGCTGCGCCACAACGTGCATCACCTGCCGGTGCTGAAAGATCAGCGCCCGCTCGGCATCGTCGCCCTGTCCGACATCATCCGCTACGAGTCGAACAACAGCCTGTTCCTGGTCGGGCGCATTTTCCGCCAGCAAAGCGTCGATGAACTGGCGGCCTTGCTGCCCGATGTGCAAGCCTGTTTCAGCCGCATGGTCGGTGAAGAAAGCAGTGCCCATCTGGTCGGCAGCGCGATGGCGGCGATCGGGCGCAGTTTCAAGCAGCGCCTGCTCGAACTGGCCGAAGCGGAACTGGGGCCACCGCCGCTGCCGTACTGTTTTCTTGCGCTGGGCTCGATGGCGCGTCAGGAGCAGCTGATCGTCACCGATCAGGACAATGCCCTCATCCTCGACAACCGCTTCGATCCGGCGCAGCACGATGCGTATTTCAAGGCGCTGGCCGAGTTCGTCAGCGATGGCCTCGCCCGTTGCGGCTACAGCTATTGCAGTGGCGGCGTGATGGCGAGCAATGCCAAGTGGCGGCAGCCGCTGAAAGTGTGGGAGCAGTATTTCACCCGCTGGATCGAGCAGCCGACGCCGGAATCGCTGCTTCATGCCGGCATCTTTTTCGATCTGGATGGTGTGTGGGGGCGGGTGGACTGGGCGCAGCGCTTGCGTGAGCTGATTGCGCGCAAGGCGCGCGGCAACGGCCGCTTTCTCGCCAGCATGGCGCGCAATGCCTTGCTGCGTACCCCGCCATTGGGTTTTTTCAAGGACTTCGTCGTTGAATCCGATGGCCGTCATGCACGGGTGATCAACATCAAGCGCCGCGGCACCGCGCCGCTCACCGATCTGATCCGTGTGCATGCGCTGGCGGTCGGTTCGCTGTCGATCAATTCCTATGCGCGCATGCGTGACATCATCGACGCCGCCATTCTGCCGTTGGGTCGCGGACAGGATCTGTACGATGCGCTGGAGTTCATCGCCGGGGTGCGTGCCCGCCACCAGGCGGAAGACCTGCTTGCCGGCAATGAGGCCGACAACAGCATCGACCCGGAAAAACTGTCCGAATTCGAGCGCAAGACTTTACGTGATGCTTTTCTGGTGCTCGGCAATGCGCAGCGTTTCATGAAGTACCGCTATCAGTCGGTACGTGGCAGCTGAGGACGTGGCGATGCTGCACCGGGGAGATCTGCAAGCGCTGGCGGCGACCACTGCCGGCGGCCGCGCAGTGTCCGCTGGGCGTGTCGACTGGGCGCAGCGTTTTCGCGCGCTCGCCGCCAGTGCGCAGGACCCGCGCCTGCGTGCCTATTACGCCCATGGCCTGCCGGATGCGCGTACGCCAATCCGTGAAGTGCCTTTGCTGGCGCTTGATGTCGAAACCACCGGCCTCGATCCGACACAGGACGAGATCGTCAGCATCGGCGCCTTGCCGCTGTACGGTCGCCATATCGAAGCCAGTGCCGCCCGCTACTGGCTGCTGCGTCCCCAGGGGGAGCTGCATGCCGAGTCAGTGACCATTCACAGCCTGACGCATGCGCAGCTGGCCGATGCACCGGCGCTCGACAGCATCATCACCGAGCTGCTCGATTGTCTGCGCGGTCGTGTGCTGGTGGTGCATTGCGCAGCGATCGAGCGTCGTTTCCTCGACCGCGCTCTGCGCGCCTGCCTTGGCGAAGGGATCGAATTTCCGGTGATCGACACCATGGCGCTCGAAGCCCGTCTTCATCGCCGTCCGCCCGGCTTGTGGCGCTGGCTGTCAGGCATGCTGGGCCGCCGTCGCCCGCAGCAGGTGTCGATCCGCCTCGCCGACAGCCGCGCCCGTTATCGCCTGCCGCGTTATCGTGCCCATCACGCGCTGACCGACGCACTGGCCAGTGCCGAATTGCTCCAGGCCCAGCTTGCTCATCACTACCGCAGCGATACCCCGCTTGCGCAGTTGTGGAGCTCGTAGGGGCGACCCTTGTGGTCGTCCTGTTTGCCTCGCTGCCGCCGTCAGGGCAGGCACAAGGCCTGCCCCTACCAAACCCTGCTGTCATCCTGCCGTGCCGCTGATCCGTGGCGTAGGGGCGAGCCTTGTGGTCGTCCTGTTCGCCTCGCTGCCGTCGTCAGGGCAGGCACAAGGCCTGCCCCTACCAAACCCTGCTGTCACTCTGCCTTGCCGCCGGTCGTGCGTAGGGGCGACCCTTGTGGTCGCCCTGTCTGCCTTGCCGTCATCGTCAGGGCTGGCACGGGCGGATGCGGGCGTTTGGCCGATGGTTTCATCCCGGCGGCAGGTGTCGTGGGCTCAGCGCTTTGCCTGGATCGAGCAACAGGATCGGTGCGGTGGCGTGCTCTTGTCGGGCGAGGGCGCGCAGGCCGGGGAGGCGGCAGCTGGCGGCGAGCAGCCTGGGCAGGGGGCGGATGGTGTGGAGGGCGAGGGTGCTGAGCTCCACCGGGGCCGGCAGGGCGAGGCTGAGGTCGGGGGCAGCGTGCAGGCGGAGCCATTGGCGGGGACCGGTGCCAGCCGGGCCGAGGCCGAGCAGGGTCTCGATCGCCAGGCTGTCCGCCGTGGGTGCTTGCTGATGAAGCGCACGTACTGTGCGGGCTTCGAGCGCCAGTTGCAGGTTGCCGAGCTGGAAGCGGACGACGGCGAGACCGTCCTCATGGTGCGCGGCGTCAGGTTCTGAGGACGACGTCACCGCTTCAGTCCAGACTGCGCAGCCAGCCGGCAATCAGCTGGTTGAAGTCCAGCAGGCTGACCGGTTGAGCGTTGAATTCGAATACCGCGCTCACCAGGCTGCGCAGTGGCTCGGCAAAGTTGCCGGGCGGGCTGTGCAGCGCGCTGTGCGGCAGGTCGATGACGTCGATGACGCGCTCGATGGCGATGCCGGTGCGCAGCTCGGCGTTGTGTGCCAGCAGGATGGTCGGTGTGGTCTGGTGTTCAGCAATCGCGGGCAGCTGCAGTACGGTGTCGAGGGCGAGCACCGATTCGATGTCGCCACGGACGTTGATCACCCCGGCCAGCGCCGGTGGGCAGGCGGGGATGAAGTGGAGCGGGGTGTCGACCAGGATCTCGCGGATGTATTGGCCGTCGAAGGCGAAGCAGTCCTTGCCGAGACTGAAGATGACCAGCTTGAGCTCGGGCTCATCAACATTGACCACTGCTTCGCTGTCTCCGCCCTGCCGGGCGAGGATGTCGTCGAGCTGGAGTGCGGAATCGCTCATGGTGTCTGGGGATTGCTCTGGGCGTCGATCACGACACGGTTGCGCCCGCCACGCTTGGCGGCATAGAGCGCGACGTCGGCAGCGGCGGAGAGCGCTTCGACCGAACCGTGCTGGGGGAAGCCGGCCACGCCGGCGCTGAAGCTGCAGCGGAAGCTCTGACCGGCGCTGTGAAAGCTGATGCGGGAAAAGTCCTCGCGCAAGCGGTCGATCACGCTGGCGGCATGGATGGGACTTTCGTTTTGCAGGGCGATGATGAATTCCTCGCCGCCATAGCGGCCGATGATGTCGGTGCCGCGCAGACGTTGCTGCAGGACGCGGGCGAGCGCGATCAGCACCTGGTCGCCGCTGGGGTGGCCGTAGTTGTCATTCACCAGCTTGAAGTTGTCGATGTCGAGCATCACCAGGCTGAGCGGCAGCCGGTCACGTCGTGCGTGCTTGAAGGCGCGTTCGATCAGCTTGGCGCTCATGGTGTGGTTGAACAGGCCGGTGAGGCCGTCGCGCGCCATCAGGCTGCGCAAGGTGCGCATGCGTTCGGCACGCACGCTGACTGCCGAAATCAGCTCGGCCGGGTCGACCGGTTTGCTGAGGAAGCCTTCGGCACCGATCTGCATGGCGTTGAGCAGGGTCTTGCGATCGGTCTCCGAGGTCAGGTAAATGATCGGCAGGCCGACGTGCTGGGGGTCCTGGCGGATGACTTCAGCCACTTCGCGCCCGCTGCAGAAAGGCATGTACATGTCCATCAGGACGAGGTCGGGACGGAAGCTGTTGAGTGCCTCCAGCGCCTTGCGCGGATCGTGCAGTTCGTGGGTGAGCATGCCGGCTTGTTGCAGGATCAGGGCATGGAAGGCTGCGGCTTCGGGCTCGTCGTCGATGATGAGGATGCGGAACGCTTCGTTGTGCTCGCTGCGGGTGAGCTGATCCAGCGCAGCCACGACGATGCTGGCCGGCGCAGGCTTGACAAAATAGGCTTTGCCGCCGGCGCGGGCGGCGCCGAGACGGGCGTCGAAGTCGCTGCGTGAGGACAGGAAGATTGCCGGCACATCCAGCCCGGTTTCACCACGCAGGGCGAGCAGGACATCAATGCCGGCTCGTTCGCCCTGGGGGAAATGAATGTCCATGATGACTGCGTCGGGCGGCGAAGCAAGGAAGGCCGCACGAAAGCTTTCCGGCGTGGTGAAGCACTGAGTCTGGTAGCCGAAGCAGCCCAGCTCGGCAGCAAGCTGTTCGAGCACGAAGCTTTCGTCGTCGCAGATGTAGATCCGCTCACCTGGCTTGTTGCGGGCCGGTTTGTCGTCGTCGGGCAGAATGGCAGAGATCGATACGGCGCTCGCACCGGTGCTGACCGCCTGCGCTCCCAGTTCGGCAATCACTTCCAGTTGCAGACCCAGTCGAGCCAGCGCGTCCGGCTGGCGTTCATTGAGCAGGGTCTCGGCGTCTTCAGCCGCGTCGCCGAGCGCACCGAAGCCAAGCGAGCGCCCGGTGCCCTTGAGATTGTGGAGGATGCGGTGCAGATCGGCACGGGCGCCGAAGTCGCTGTCGTGCTGTTGCAGCCGGGCGAGCAGGACGCGCATCTCGCTGACCCGTTTCAGCACCTGAGCGAGAAAGGAGGTGCGCAGACGGGCAATCCGGCTGGAAGCTGAGCTGTTGTCGGTGTTGGGCGTGTTCTCAGTCATGACCAGAGCTTGTGCCGGGTACGGAAACCAGTCCGGCAATGAGGGCGGGCAGGCTGTTTTCGAGGTCGAAATCTTTCATCAGGCAGGCGTCAAGGCCTGGTTCTTCGGCGAGCAGGGCAGCCGGATCGTCACCGGTGAGCAGGACAAAAGGCAGCGGACTGGCCTGGACGCGCAGTTCCCGGAAAAAATCGATGCCGCTCATCAGCGGCATGTTCATGTCGCTGATGATGAGCGCAATGTCCGGATGGGCATCCAGCTGGGCACTGCCATCGAGCGCGTCCTCGCTGAGCACCACCTGATGGCCGCTGTCTTCGAGAATGGCGGCGAGCATTTCGCCGGCCATGGGGTCATCATCCACCACCAGTAGCTTCATGTGCTGTGTCCTCCACTTGTCAGGGCTGTGGCCCGGGCTGCATGGTTGTACCCTTGATCTTCATCTGCTCAGCCGAGCAGGGTACGCAAGGTATCGATCAGATTGCTTTGATCAAAGTCACCCTTGACGATGTAAGCGTCGGCGCCGACCTGCATTCCCCGCCGTTTGTCGGCTTCCTTTTCGCGTGAGGTGATGATGATGATCGGCGTGTCACGGTATTTTTCCTGCTGACGCAATTCGGCAGTGAGGCTGAAGCCGTCCATGTGCGGCATTTCCACGTCGGTGAGGATGGCATCGAAATCATGGGCAAGTGCCTTGCGCAAGCCATCGGCACCGTCTTCGGCAAGCGTGACATGGTAGCCATAAGCCTGGAGCACGTCCTTTTCGATTTCACGGGTGTTGAGCGAGTCGTCGACCACCAGCACATGATGCTGGAGGACGGGCAGGATTGTCCCCTGCTCGCTGTCCGGGCTGCGTTGACGCAGCTGGCGGGCTCGCTCAATCAGGCCGGGTGGGTGCAGCACGCTCACCGGTTCATTGCTGCCGGTGATCACCATGCCGGAAATCAGCGCCAGCTTGCGCAGGTGAGCGGGCAGGGTCTTGATCACCATATCATGTTCATCGACCAGGGTATCGGCGACGATGGAGATCTTTTCGCCGCCGGTCTGCAGCACCACCAGTTGCAGCGTGCTGGCGCTGCCGGTGCGCGGAGTGGCCGGGGCGGGCAGTCCGAGCAGCTCGTCGAGGCGCAGTACCGGGACGAATTCGTTGCGGATGATCACCACGTCGCGGCCGCCGATCTGCAGCAGGCTGGAGGTTTCGATCTGCGGCAGCTCGGCGATGTACTGAGCGGTGAAGGCGAAGTGGTAATCGTGGGCGCGGATAATCAGCACCCGCATCATCGCCAGCGACAGCGGCAGGCGGATGCTGAAACGGGTACCCGCGCCGGCGCGGGTGTCGACGCTGAGCGTGCCGAGCAGCTCGTCAAGCACGGTACGCCGCACCACATCCATGCCGACGCCCCGGCCGGACAGGTCGGTGATGATCGCGGTGGTCGAGAAGCCGGGCAGGAAGATCAGTTCGATGGTTTCCTGATCACTCAGGCTGGCAGCCTTGTCGGCGTCGAGGAGACCTTTGCGGACTGCTTTTTCACGCACCAGCTGGAGGGGGATGCCGGCACCGTCATCGCTGATCTCGATCAGCACCCAGCCGGCATCCTGGCGGGCCGACAGCAAGAGGCGACCGTGAGCGGGCTTGCCGGCGGCAATGCGGTCGGCGGTGTCTTCCAGGCCGTGATCGATGGCATTGCGGATGAGGTGGATCACCGGGTCGGAGAGGCGGTCGATGAGCTGGCGGTCCAGCTCGATTTCACCACCGCTGACCACGCATTCAACCTGTTTGCCGACGGAGTGGGCCAGCTCGCGTACCAGACGGGCAGCAGGCTCCCAGACGATGTTGAGCGGCAGCATGCGCATCGACAGCAGGCGGTCGTGCAGTTCGCGCATCAGGCCGGCCTGATGCTGGCTGTTGTCCTTGAAGGCGAGGGCGAATTCGCCGAGCGCTTTTTGCCCGGCTTCATCCAGTACGGCTGCGAGGCGGTGCTGCAGTTCGCCGAGCTCCTGCTCGCGTTGGCGCAGATGAGCCTGAGTGGCAACGACTTCGGTCATCAGCTTGATGAGTTCGTCGAGCTTGCTCAGGCGGATGCGGACGGTCTCGGCAGTCCTGAGCTGGACGGCGGGCTTGTTGTCGGCAACGGTGTTTGCGGTGGCACCAGCGTCGGCGGAGGGGCTGGCCGGGGCAGGTGCGGAAGATGCTGGTGCAGGCGTTGGGGTGCGGTCTCCGGCAGGCGGGAGGGACGTGCCGGCGCTGCTGCTGTCATCCGTGGGCTGTTGTGTGGTGGCTGGCGACGGGGCGACAGAGCCTGGTGAGGCGGTAGGGGCTGCAGGCGTTTCGCGGTCGCCGTTGGCAGCGGCGGCGAGTGCTGCGCACAGCGCTTCATCGGTGGGTGGCAGTTGGTCGACGGCGCTGTTGCTGGCGAGATGCTCGCTCAGGCGGGAGAGCTCATCGACCGCACGCTGCATGAGCTGGATGAGAGCAGGGGTGGCCGCCAGCTTGCTTTCGCGCAGGCTGCCGAGCACCTCTTCGAGCTGATGGGCGGTGTCGGTGATGCTGCGCAGGCGCAGCATGCGTGACGAACCCTTGATGGTATGTGCCGAGCGGAACAGGGTGTTGATGGTTTCCGGGTCGCTGTTGCTGCCCAGTTCGCGCAGCCCTTCGTCGAGGCGGCTGAGGTGTTCCCGCGCCTCGTCGATGAAGCGGCCGATGAATTTGCTGACATCAATTGCCATGCTCAGGCCTCGGAATGGTGCTCGTCCAGGCGGGCAAGCTGACGTTCGCACATGAAACGAATCTGCGCGGCTGGCTGCTCCAGTGGCAGCTCGCGCAGGCCGGTTTCGCCGCCGGCATTGAGCAGCTGAAGGACCACCCGCAGGGCGCGCTGGGCCTGCAGCGGCTTGCCCTGGCTGCACCACAGATCGGCGAGGAAATAATGGGCCGGCCAGCAGGCGTGTTCGATATAGACCGTCTGGCGGAAATGCTTGATGGCGAGCTCGTCCTCGCCGGCCCACTTGGCGGTCAGGCCGAGCAGCATGCAGGCATCGAGTGACCAGGGGTCTCGCGCGAGCACGGCCTCTGCCAGCTCGCGGGCGGTGCTGAAGTGCTTGTGCTCGAGCTGCAGATAGGCTTTCAGCAGCATTGAACCGGGGTCGGCTGGTGCGGCCGCGAGCATGCTGTCGAGTTGACGGGCGGCCTGACTGAACTGCTTGTCGCGGATCAGGGCGCGTGCCTGTTCGCGGGCCGCCGGCAGCTCTGCCGGGCTCAGGCTGGGGGGCGGGCGCACCCAGTCTGCGGGGATCACCAGCGGCATGGGGGCGGTTGGTGCGGAGCTGGCAGCAGGCACCGTGGCCTGCCGCAGCGGTCTGCCGCTGGCCGGCAGCTGGCTGCTGGCTGCCAGCGGTGGCGCGCCCTTGATGAAATAGAATTGACCGTTCTCTTCAACCAGCCTGAGCACGCCCAGGTCATTGGCGAGGGTTTCCGCGCTGCCGACGATGAGAAAGCCGTCGCTCTTGAGCAGTCCGGCGAGGCCTTGCTGGATCTGGCGTCGGGTTTCGGTATCGAAGTAGATCGAAACATTGCGCAGCAGGATCAGGTCGCAGCCCTGCAGTCCGGTGACCAGCCCGGTGGCGAGCAGGTTGAGCGGCTGGAAGCGGACATGTTGTCTGACGGCCGTCTTCAGCTGCCAGCCGCGTTCGCAGGGGTCGAAATAGCGGCTCCGGATTCCCGGAGCGACGCCGCGAAACGAGAACGGTGAGTATTGTGCCCGCTCGGCCTGGGCGAGAGCGTTGCTGTCGAGGTCGGCGCCGAGCAGCTCGAAATTCGCGCGTACGAATTCGCTGCCGTGACGATCGAGCAAAGCCATCGCCAGTGAATAAGGCTCTTCGCCGCTCGAACAGCCGGCGGAGAGGATACGCAGCTTCTCGCCTTCCTGCCTGGCGGCGAGCAGGCGGGGCAGGATGTGTTCGGTGATCAGGCTGATCTGCTCGGGTTCGCGGAAAAAATAGGTTTCGTTGATGGTGAGCAGATTGACCAGCGCCTGCAGCTCGTCACGGTCGTGTTCGAGGTGATGCAGGTACTGGCTTGTGTCAAGGGCGAGGGCCGCCGCCCGCTCGGCGAGCGCCTGGCGCAGACGGATTTCATCGTCGCCTTCGAAACGCAGACCGCAGTGAGCCTTGATCCGGGCGTGAAGGCAGGCGAGTGTGTGGGTGTCGATCATCATCTGGTCGCCTGGATGTCCGGACCTGTTTCCTTGCGGGCGATGGCGGCCAGGGTGGGGGCAATTTCCACCAGCGGCAGCACGCGCTGCACGCAACCGCGTTCGATGGCGACCCGGTTCATGCCGTAGATCACCGAGCTGGCCTCGTCTTGGGCGAGGGTCAGGCCGCCGGCCGCACGGATGGCGGCCATCCCGGCTGCACCGTCATGGCCCATGCCGCTCAGAATGAGGCCGGTGGCCGCTGCACCGCAATTTCTGGCGACCGAAGTCAGCAGTACGTCACAGCTCGGATGGTAAAGCTCGGTTTCGGCGCGTGCCTGCAGGTGCAGGGTATGGGTTGGACCGACGCGCAGGTTGTGCTCGGAAGGGGAGATGTAGATCTGGCCGGGGGCAAGCGGCATGCCGTTCTCTGCCAGCTTCACTGGCAGGGCACACAGTGAAGCCAGCCAGTCGACCATGCCCTGCGCAAAGCCGTCGCTGATGTGCTGCGCGATGACGATCGCTGCGGGGAAATCGGCCGGCAGGCCGGGCAGGATGTGGGCGAGCGCCTGGGGGCCGCCGGTGGATGCGGCGAAAGCGAACACCCGGCTGCCGGAGGGGGGCAGGGGGGCGAGGCCCGGCAAGATGGTCGGACTGTGGTCGGGCTGGAGTGAGGGGCGCAGGCGGGTGATCACCGAAACGCCGGCGAGCAGGCGCACCCGCTCGCACAGCTGCTCGGCCGCTGCTGGGCAGGCCTCCGGTTTGGCGGCCACTTCGAGCGCGCCCTTGGCAGTCGCTTCCAGCGCGCGTTGAGCGTCGCTCACACTGCTCAGCACCAGGATGGGCACTGCACGGGTGCACATGATCTCTTCGATCGCCTGCAGCCCGTCCATCACCGGCATCTCCAGATCCATGGTGATCAGGTCTGGTCGCAACTGGCGGGCGAGCTCAAGTGCCTGACGGCCATCTTCGGCTTCGCCAACCACTTCGATGTCGGGGGTGTCCTCCAGGATGGCGCGCAGCAGGCTGCGCGCCATCCTGCTGTCGTCCACCACCAGAACGCGCAGTTTGCTCATGCTCATTCAGCCTTGGGTGGAGTGGAAGGCAGGCGGCGAAAGTGGTCGGGCATGTGGGCGTGCTCAGGAGGCAGGCTTGCTGCCGTTGTCGCCGAGCTTGAAGTTCTGCACCAGCTGGTCAAGCTGACCGGACAGCGCCGACATGTCCTTGCTCACCTGGGAGATGCGGGTGATCGACTGTGCGGTGTGCGAACTGGCGCCGACAATTTCCCGCAAGGCCACCACCACCTGGCTGCTGGCGGTTTTCTGCTGTTCGGTGGACAGGGAGATCTGCTGGGCAGCACGGCTGGTCTCGCTGGCAGCCTCGACGATGGCGTTGAGCCGTTCGGTGGCATGGGCGCTGGCTTCCAGACCGGCGGAAATGCCATTGGCGCCTTTTTCGGAAGTGATCACCAGACGGGCGATCGCATCCTGGATGTCGTTGATGTGGGTTTCGATGTCACGGGTGGATTCGGTGACACTGTCCGCCAGACGGCGGATCTCGCTGGCGACGACCGAGAAGCGTTTGCCTGCTTCGCCCGCACTGGAGGCTTCGAGCGCGGCGTTGAAGGCGATCAGCTTGGTCTGATCGGCCACGGTGTTGATGATTTCCATCACCCGGCTGATCTGCTTGGACTTGTTGCCCAGCGCGACGATTTCTTCGAGATTGTGCTGATTGTCGTTGCGAATGTCGTTCATGCGGCCGAGCACGGTCTGCATGGCACTGGTGCCCTGGCGCGAGCCTTCGAGTGTCTGGTTGGCGATGTCGACCACTGAACGCGAATGGTCGGCGATCTGGGTCGAGGATGCCGACAGCTCTTCCATGGTGGTGGTGATTTCGGCGACTGAGGATGACATCTGGGTCGAAGTCGCAGCTTGACCAGCCACCGTGCGGCTGATGTCGTCAGCTGCGTGATGGACGAGCGCCGAGTTGCTGCTCACTTCGGCCACCAGGCTGCGCAAGGTGTCCTGCATCTGGCGTGTGGTCGCGGCCAGCGAGGCAACTTCGTCACCGCCATCGACCTCGACCAGGGCGCTGAGATCACCGGTGGCAACTTGATGGACGCCGTGGGCAACCTGCTCCAGACGGCGGGTGATGTGACGGGCGAGCAGCAGGGTCAGCAACATGCCGAGCAGGATGGAAACCACACCGACAATGATTGCCACTGTGCGCGAATGCTGCAGCGATGCCTGAAACTCACTGGCATCCATGGCAATTTCGATCACCCCGATCGGCTGGGAGGAAAAGTCGCTCACTGGCGCGGCATAAATCGCCAGCGGCACGCCGTCGATGCTGCGGTGGGTGTATTGGATCTGACCTTCGAAAGCGGCGCGCAACAGGTTTTCGTCAAGCAGGGCTTCACGGCCGAAAGTGGCGGCCAGAGTCTTGAAGCTGCCCTTGCTGCGGTCGAAGACGTGCAGGCCGGCATCGACCGCATTGTCGCGCTTGAAGCTGTCGAAGAAAGCCTGATTGAAGCTCATGCCGAATTCGACCGAGCCAAGATGGCGGCCGCCGCTGCGCAGCGGGACGATGCCGCGCACGCCCAGCCCGGCGACCCCGCCTTCAAGGCCGCGTACCGGCTGCAGGGTGGTGTTGGTCGCCACCACAGTATGGCGGAAGGCGGAAAGATCATCGCCGTGCTTTTGCGGCATGTGCACCCGCAGCCAGGAAGTGGCCGGCGGAGTGTGGAACTGGAACTGCTCGATGCCGTAATCCTGGGACAGCACGCTGAAGCCAGGCACGAAGAGGCGGCTCAAGGTCTGCCGGTCATCGTTGGCAAAGCTTTCCTGCACCAGCGGCATGCTGGCCACCAGCGCACTCAGTGCTTCAGCAGTGTGGCTTTCGGCAGCAATCGAGCGGGTGAGCGCCCGCAGGTGGCCATCCAGCGCGCTGCGTTCGGCGGTCTCGATCAGCGCGCTCAGATTGTTGAGGTTGGTGAAGGTGAGCGTTGCCCCCACGCCACCGATGGCGACCCCGACCACCAGCATGATCTTGGCCCAGAGGCCGAATTTGCCCGCTACCATCTGCATACGTTTCCGCCAGAAATTGGTGAATGCCCCGTCCCTCCGGGACGCAGACCGAGCGCAGATTCTTGCATAACCGAACGCGCTTGTCTCGATTGCCGCGCAGCTCAGGCCGTCGAGCCGGGCGGTCGCTTCAGCCTTGTGTCAGGGTTTCGAATTGGAGGCCGGTGATGTTGCTGGCCGGTTTGGATGCCGACGAGCTGGACAGGACCGCTGGCGCGGTATTGTCGGCGTAGTGGCGTGCCTTGGGCTGGACGAGGGTGGAGCCATGCGCCCGGGCAGCCTCTTCATCGACATGGCTGAAACCAGGAAAACCAAGCGGTTGTCCTGTTGTTTGTCCCCTGCGGTGAATAGCACTCCTTATCACCGCACAATGTGCGGTGATTGGCATTGCGAATGCCGAGCTTGTGGCACATAATCTCCGCATGAATAGCGGTGATTGCACGTATATCTGGCAGGTCAGCGATTGGCCTCACTGGCGCTTCGACCTGGCTGCATTGGCGGAGCCGATGGTGGGGGTCAGTCGTGCCCAAGGCGTTTTGCTGGGTCGATTATCGGACGTCGGCATGGCCTTGCGCGATCAGGCCAGCCTGGCTGCGCTCACCGATGATGTGGTCAAAACCAGCGAGATCGAGGGCGAGACGCTCAGTGTCGAATCCGTGCGCTCTTCCATCGCTCGCCGCCTTGGAGTCGACATTGGTGCGCTGGCACCGGTGGATCGCCATGTCGAAGGCGTGGTGGAAATGGTGCTGGATGCCACCGTCAATGCCCGCACCCCTGTCAATCAGGAGCGTCTGTTCGGTTGGCATGCCGCCCTGTTCCCCACGGGCTACTCCGGTCTGGCGAAAATCAGCGTGGGCGTCTGGCGTGATGATGCCAACGGCCCAATGCAAGTGGTGTCCGGTCCCATCGGTCGTCAGCGGGTGCATTACGAAGCGCCACCGGCGAATCGGCTGGATACCGAAATTTGCAGATTCTTTGACTGGGTCAATGGCCCTGCAAACGATCCGTCCTTGCTCAGGGCTGGCCTCGGCCATCTGTGGTTTGTAAGCTTGCATCCGTTCGAGGATGGTAACGGTCGTATCGCCCGAGCCATGGGGGATTTGCTTCTGGCGCGTGCCGATGGCAGTCCTCAGCGCTTTTACAGTTTGTCTGCCCAGATCCAGAGAGAACGCAAGGCCTACTACGACATCCTGGAGCGAACCCAGAAACGGTCGATGGATGTTACCGAGTGGCTTCTCTGGTTCCTTGAAACCTTGCATCGCGCCGTCGATCAGGCGCAGGCCACGCTCGACACCGTGCTGGTCAAGGCACGATTCTGGCGGCACTGGGGCTCAATGCCGCTGAACGGACGACAAGTGAAAATGTTGAACAAATTGCTGGATGGTTTTGATGGCAAGCTGACCACCAGCAAGTGGGCGGCCATCGCCAAGTGCTCGCAAGATACCGCGTTGCGGGATATCAGCGACTTGCTGACACGCCGTGTGCTGCGCAAATCCGATGGCGGTGGCCGGAGCACCAGCTACGAGCTGGATGATCTACCGCAATAGAGCCACCGATGATCGGCATATAGCAGCCACTTGAGCCGGGCTCAGACGGACGTCTTTGGGGATCAAGAACCAGTGTTTTTCGGGTGTTTGCAAGCTAAAACGAAGTAGTTGTCCTGTTGTTTGCACTGCTGCTTTAACGGCTGATGACTCGGAGCTCCGGCGGCGTGCGAAAACTGAGCAAGGCAGGCAATATCGGTCACCGTAAAGGGGCAGGCGGGTTATTTGGCCGTCGAGTGGCGGGTCGGTCATAATTCTTGACGCGGATGCCTATTTGTGACCCAATGCAGGGGAACAATATGAGGTGATCCCATGCAGGCCTTCACTATCCGCGAACTGCGCGAACGCTCCGGCGACCTGAGTCGTGAGGCCGATGAGGGTCGGCTGGCGCTTGTCACCCGGCACGGACAGCCACTGTTTGTCAGCGTTCCCTTCACCGAGGAGCTGCTGGAGGCGGGCGTCCATGCGGCATTAGCTGTGAATCTGTTCAAGAGCGGCGAGATGACCTCTGCACGCGCTGCCAAAGTGGCACGAATGAGCGTGCCTCAATTTTTGGCGTATCTGTCTGCACAGGGCATTCCGGTAGTTGATCACGATCCCGCGGAGCTGGAGCAAGAACTCGCAGCCTTTGATGCGGCGCAATGAGTCGGCCTGTCGTTGTTGCTGACTCCGGCCCCCTGATTGCGCTGGCCGGGTGTGGGGAACTGGATCTGTTGGTCGCCGTTTTCGATACTCTCCATGTGCCGCAAAAGGTGCTGGATGAAACCACGGCAGATCGCTCGCGCCCCGGTGCGGCCGACATCGCCGCCTTTGTTCAGGTCCGCGCACAGGTGCATCCCAACCGCAGTGATGCGGTCTACGCTGCCGCTGTCAGCTACCTCGACGATGGCGAGGCGCAGGCTCTGAGCCTGGCGCAAGCTTTGGGCTGCGGTGTGCTGATGGACGAGCGCCGTGGCCGCCAAACGGCGACCCGCCAAGGTGTGTCCCTGTTTGGCGTGCTGGGTGTGCTGTTGCAGGCCAAGCGAATCGGCAAGCTCGAACGCATTGCGCCCGCATTGGAGCGGATGCAGACCAACGGCTACCGTATTTCGCAGGCGCTCATTGATGAGGCCCTGCGGCTCGCCGGCGAAACCCGCTGAGCCATCAAACGGGCAGAACAACGCACGGAAAAACGCATGGAAAAACGGGGTGGGTGTCCTGTCGACTTTCCTGGCATGGCAAACCTGCGGGACGGTCAGTTTTTTCCCTTCATGCCCCTCAGGGGCTCGTAAATCAAAATTGGTTATCGCCGATAAACATCCCGGCGGTTACCGATCTTGACGACCAGGATGTGCATCAATCCGTCCTCGATGCTGGAGATCAGCCGGTAGTCGCCCACGCGATACTTCCAGAACTCCCCGAGCTTGCTGCCCTTGAGGGCCTCGCCAATGCTGCGCGGGTCTTCAAGCTTCGCCACGCGCTCGAACAAGAAGAGCAGGATGCGCCGGGCGTCCTGAGGGTCGAGTTTTGCCAACTCGCGTTCGGCGGCGGGATCGAGCTCAACCTTCCACGCCATAGCGCTCCATCACATCTTCGAGTGGAACCGTCCGGGTCTTGCCCGAGCGGATATCTGCCAGGCGTTGCTCGGCGAGGTACAGATCCTCAAGGTCATCAAGGTGCTCCCGGATGGCCTCGACCATGTAGTAGGTCTTGCTGCGCCCCGTCATCTGAGCCAGATTCTGCAGCCTTTGCGAGATGTCATCAGGCAGGCGGATGGAAATGGCACTCATCGCAGATGACTCCTGACAACCGAATAGAGGTGCAAGTATCTCACACCGGGCTGTGATCTGAGCACCCCACTACACCGCTCCGGCGCCAGCCGAGGTGTAGCGGCCATCCTGCTGTTTGCTCAGCATGCCGAGTTCTTCGAGGGCGTCGAGTACCGCCTGGACGGCGGCGGTGGGTTTGCGCTTGAAGCGGGTGGCGAGTTCGGCGGTGGTCTGGGCGTCGCTGGCGAGGGCGCTGCGCACGGCGGCGATCTGTTCGCGCATGGTCTTGGGCCAGTTCAGTTTGTCGCTGCTGATGGCGGTGTTGTCCGGTACGCCGTCTGCATCGGCTGAAGTGGATTCGGTGTCGAGCCGGGTCTGGTGGCTGCTGTGACCTTGCGGATTCTGGTAGTCGGGGCGCAGCCAGCGGATGTGGCCCTGCGCTTCTTCGGCGGCGCGCTGGCGGTTGAGTTCGACCAGGCGTTTGAGCAGTTCTTCTTCGGCCGCTGCCTGGGTTTCAGTTTTGTCGGGCAGCGGAGTGGTGGCACCGGGCAGGCCGATCAGTTGTGCGGCGAGATCGTGCCAGCCGTAGGCGTCGAGCACCGCGCGGTCGAGCTCGTCGTGCAGTTCGCGCAGCACCGAGACCAGGCCCTGTTCGTGGGTGATCTTGTCCTTGGCGGTCAACGGTTCGCTGGCGCGCAGTTTTTCCAGCACGTTGTACAGATTGGTCAGCGTCAGCTCGGGGTGCTGTGCCTGCTGGCGTTTGCGGTGGGCGTCGAGACGTTCGGCGAGATCGCGGATTGTGGCCTGCTGTTCGGGACTGGTGTCGGGGAAGGGGAAGGTTTCGAAGCAGACGCTTTTGTTATAGCGAGGACGGTCTTCGAGCGTACCGCCAGCGGCCAAAGCCCAGGCGCAATGGATGCGGCTGGAGAGGACGCCCAGCGGATAGGTGTCGGCACTGGCAATGCTGATGAGCATGTTGTCGGGCAGGATGTCAGCTTCAAGGAACTGGAACAGCCGGTGTTTGGTGGTTTCGACTGTTGCTATGAAACGAGGCAAGCCGGCAAGCTGCTTTCTCAACTCGCTGCGAGGCTTCCCGAAAAGCCACCACAAGGCAGCATAGCCTGCGCCATCTTTGGTGTCGGATTTAGCATCGCGATCGGGCTTTACCCGCTCAAGCACATGCTGATACAGCGATGGAAACTCGTTGCGCAGTTGTTGCAGATCCAGGCCGAACAGGTCGATCACCATCACGCCGCGTGGTGACTGGGTCAAATCGCGGCCATTGCGATAATCGCGGATGTGCCGCTCAATGTCCGGCTGAGTGCCCAGTCCCAGTTTGGCGGCTTCTTCCGGCGTGACGATAAAGCCGGAACCGTGCAGTTTGACTCCCGGTGAGCTGATGTTTTGCATGGCTTGCAGCGCCTGAGCAGCAGCGACATTGGCGCCGGTTTTGAGGTCAGCAAACAAGACGCCACGCTGCTCCCCGAGACGTACTTCAACTTCATCCTGCACACTTTGTGAAGCGGTTTCTTCCCGCACCTGCAACAAACGTCCCGTTTCAATATTCCGTCCGCCGACGGTCATCGCAATGCGTACCGCAGCGCCGTCCGCTGCATCCACCCAGGGATGATCAGGAATGGCAAAAGCCAGCGTGAGCGGATTCTTTTTCGCTTCCAGCTGGGCCTGTACCACGCGTCGGTTGAAAGTCTGCTTGATCGAGTTGGTGGTGATGAAACCGAACTGGCGGGCGCTGCCGGCGCGTACTGCTTCAGCGGCGATGTGCCACCAGTACATGACGAAATCTGCTGATTCGGGAATTTCCTTCCAGGTGCTGCGCACCGCATCGACATAGCCATCGCCAAGCGCGCGGCGCATGGTGGAAGCGCCGATGAACGGCGGATTGCCCACAATGTAATCCGCCTGCGGCCACTCCGCCTTGCGCGGATTCAGGTAACGATATTGCACGATCTGCGCAGTTTCATCGGGAATCGGCTCGCCGGTGATCGGGCTGGTCTTGTAGCGGATGCCGTCCCAGCGCGTGAGCGGCTGGCCGTGTTCGTTGCAGAGCACTTCCTCCGCATCGTAGGCGAGCAAGGCGTCGCGGTTTTCGATGTTCTTGAAGTCACGCAGTACCGGTTCAGGTGGGCTGATGCGGCCGTGAGTGCGGAAATGCCATTGCAGATAGCCGATCCACAGCACCATTTCGGCAATGCGCGCGGCGCGGGGATTGATTTCCAGACCGAGAAACTGGTGCGGGTCGACGGTGACGCCTTCCATATCGAGCAGGCCCTGGGACTCACCCAGATCGTGCAGCAGATTGAGCACTTCGCCTTCGAGGCGCTTCATGTGCTCCAGCGTGACATACAAAAAGTTGCCGCTGCCGCAGGCCGGGTCGAGGATGCGCAGCTGGCAGAGGTGCTGATGGAAGCTGCGTACTTCGGCGACCGCCTGTTTGCGCTTGTGTTGGTTTTCGTACGCGAGTGCGGCAGTCTGGACTTCCTGCCATTCCTTGCGCAGCGGTTCGATCACCGTTGGCAACACCAGGCGTTCGACGTAGGCGCGTGGCGTGTAGTGGGCGCCGAGCTTGTGGCGTTCGCGGGGGTCGAGCGCGCGTTCGAGCAAAGTGCCGAAAATCGCCGGTTCAACATACGTCCAGTCGGCGGTCGCTGCCTTGATCAGCAGTTCGATCTGCTCGCGTTTCAGGGGCAGCGCCCTGGAGCTGGCAAACAGGCCGCCGTTGAAGCGCAGGATGCTGCGCTCCAGAATCGGCGAGAAGCCGCCGCTGTTCATGCTGCCCCACAGGTGTTCGAGCATCGGCGCGAAGGTGTCGGGGGTGTTTTTCAGCCGTTCGAGCAGGCTGGCAAAGCTGCGCGCCGGCAGCAGGCCGACGTCTTCGGCAAACATGGTGAACAGCGCCCGCATCATGAATTCCGCCACTTGCTGGGCGGGATGGCCATCGGCTTCCAGCGATTTGGCCAGTCTGGCGAGCTGGTCGGCAATGTCGCGAGTGACGCGGGCCGCTTCGCGGCTGGGGTCGAGGCTCAGTGGCTCCAGCCAGACCGCACGCAGACGCTGACGGATCGCCGGCTGGTGCAGCTCGGCAAGCTGGATGCGGTGGCTGCGTGCGTCGGGAAACGGTGTGTAGGTGGCGCCGGAGCGGGAGAACTCGGCGTACAGCTCGATATTGCGGCCGACATCGGTGACAACGATGAAAGGCGGACGGCCTTCATCAGCAGGCAGGGCGCGGACGTATTGATCGGCCTGGTTGTGCGCGCGCAGCATGGCTTTGTCCCAGCCGCTGCTCTCCATGTTGAGACCGCTCTGCTTGGCTTCGAGCACGAAACTGCCGCGGCGGTAGAGGTCAATGAAGCCGTTGCTGGTGCTGCCGTCGGGCTTGCTGAGAATGACGCGGCGCTCGAACACGTAGGCGTTGTCACGCCGCTCCTCACTTGCCGGCTCGGGCTGGGGCAGGTCGAGCAGGGCGCACAGTTCGAGCAGAAAGAGCTGATAGTTGGCGCGCTCGCTGCCGCTGACATCCTGCCAGCGTTCGATGAAAGCGGTGATGGCCGGCTGACCGGCCTGAGTGTCGGAAATGGGGGCGTTCATGGGCGGATTATGACGGTTTTAGCGAGAAAATCGGGTGCGGCGCTTGATCCACGCATGAATGCCCCGCTGCAGTCCTCCGTCCTCTTTTGAAGGTGGGTTTTTCTTGTTCTTGTGGTGTCGGGGCCATGCCCCGGCTTGCTCCGATTGGCAACACAAACCCCACGCGCAATGCTGTGTGGCAAGGCTTTGCTCCCCTCGCGGGCGAGTGGTCGGGGGTGGGGGGAGAGACTTTACTCCGGCGCCAGGGTTTCAAACTCGAAGCCGACGATGTTGCGTTCGCGCTGGCTGAATTCGACGCCGACGAGGTGCACGGGGCCGCTGGTGCGGTATTTATCGGCGTAGTGGCGTGCCTTGAGCTGGGCGAGGGCGCGGCCTTCAGGGACAAGTTCGACCACCTTGAATTCGAACAGCCAGGTGTGGCCGTGGCAGCGGACGGTGAGGTCGATGCGGCCCTGGTTGGTGACGTCTTCGACGGCGAGGTCGATGCCGAGGGCGGCGAAATGGCTGTAGAACACGCTGGCCCAATAGCCTTCGTAATGGGCGATGGGGTTGTTGCGATACCAATCGTGGGGAATGCTGGCGAAGAAAGCGGTGAATAGTGCTTTGAGCGCCGGTAGGTCATTGGCCTGAAGCAGGTGGTAGAGATTGCCGACCTGGCGGGCGTAGTGGCTGGGATGGCCGGTGAGGGTCTGCAGCAGGGCACCGTTGAGCGCAGTGCGCACTTCGAGATTGGGGTAGTGGAGCTGCACCCGGGTGAGGCCGGGAATGTGTTCAACTGCGCCGATGGTCAGATAGCCGGTCTGAAAGAGCAGGGTTTCGGTCGGGATGTGGTCGACATCGAAGCTGGAAAGCAGCGCTTCGGGGGTGAGCAGCTGGTCGAGTGCCGGGGTGAATTGCTGGCGCTCGGTGAGCAGCTTGATCAGAAAAGCCGGGGTGCCGGTTTCGAACCACCACGGACGGAAACTGCGCTGTTCGAACAGCAGCAGCACATCGAACGGGTTGTAGACTGCTTCGCCGAGCCAGTTGTAGCCGTTGTACCAGCGGCGGATTTCGGCTCGCTCAAGGCCGGGCAGTTCCGGAGCAAAGACCTGGTCGAGGTCGGCTTCGGTGTAGCCGCACAAGGCGCTGTAACGGGCGTCGAGGGTGATGTCCTGCAGATTGTTGAGACCGGAAAACAGGCTCACTTTGCTGAATTTCGACACCCCGGTAAGGAAAGCGAAATGCACGTACTGGTCGCTGTCCTTGATGACCGAGTAGAAGTCCTTGAGCTGTTCGCGGATGGCAAGCGCCAGCGCCGGCTGTTCGATGCGGTCGAGAATCGGTTTGTCGTATTCGTCGATGAGGATCACCACGCGCTGGCCGCTGTGCTGTGCCCAGTGCTGGATCAGGCTGCGGAAACGTTCGGTGACGCTGTCATCGGCTGGGCAGATGCCGGCCTCGGCTTCGAGGCGCTGCAAGTGGGACACCAGCCGGCTGCGCAGATCGGCCGCATCCTGCACCACGCCGCCGCCAAAGCTGAAACGCAGCACCGGATGTTTGCTCGTCCAGTCCCAATGCTGTTCGGCGTACAGCCCTTTGAACAGGGCGGCGTTGCCTTCAAACAGTTCTTTCAGCGTGTCGAGGAACAGGCTTTTGCCAAAGCGGCGCGGGCGCGAGAGAAAGAAATGGCTGCCTTGCGCCGCCAGCTGGACGGCGAACGGCGTCTTGTCGACGTAGTAATAGTCGTCTTCGCGGATTTTGGCGAAAGTCTGGATGCCGATCGGCAGCTTGCGACGAGGCAGGGTGGCAGTGCTCATGAGGCTGATTATGCCGCGTTTGCGCTGCGGAGGACGGGGTGTCGCCGGTCTTGTCGGGCAAGTGCAGGTTTTTCTTGTGGCGACGGGTCCGTGACCCGGAGTTCCTGCGCTGGTGCTGTAGCACGCGCTTGCTCGGGGCATGGCCCCGGCGCCACAAGGAAAAACGATGCTCAGGCGAGGCCTTGCGAGTCGAGGTATTCGTCGTAGGTGCCGCGGTAGTCGATGATCTGGCCGTCGAGCTTGATTTCGATGATGCGGGTGGCCAGGGTGGAGACGAATTCACGGTCGTGGGAGATGAACACCAGCGTGCCATTGAACTTGTCGAGCGCGGTGTTGAGCGATTCGATCGATTCCATATCGAGGTGGTTGGTCGGCTCATCCATCAGCAGCACATTGGGCCGTGACAGCATCAGCTTGCCGAACAGCATGCGACCTTGTTCGCCGCCGGAAATGACTTTCACCGATTTTTTCACTTCTTCACCGGAGAACAGCAAGCGTCCCAGCGTGCCGCGCAGCAGGGTTTCGTTGTCTTCGCCGGTGGCGGCAGCAGTGATGCGCGCGTAGGGGGCGATCCAGTCGGTGAGGCTGCTGTCTTCGGCAAAGTCGGCCGAGTGATCCTGGGCGTAATAGCCCGGTTTGGCTTTTTCGGCCCACTTCACGGCGCCTTTGTTCGGCGTGAGGCCGCCCAGTTCAGGGCCGGCGAGCAGTTTGATGAGTGTGGTCTTGCCGACGCCGTTCTCACCGATGATGGCGATCTTCTCGCCAGCTTCGATGGCCAGCGACAGCTTGTTGATCAGCGGCTTGTCCATGCCGTCGTAAGCGAAACTGATGTTGTCCAGTTCGCAGGCAAGACGGTGCAGCTTGTCCTTGTCGTCGTATTCGAAGCGGATCCAGGGATACTGGCGGCTGGACGGCTTGACGTCTTCGGGTTTGAGCTTGTCGATCAGCTTGAGGCGGCTGGTGGCCTGCTTGGCCTTGGATTTGTTGGCCGAGAAGCGGCGGACGAATTCCTGCAGCTCGGCGATCTTTTCCTTGGCACGGCTGTTGGCCGCCGACTGGCGCTGGCGGGCCAGGGTGGACGCTTCCATGTAGTCGTCGTAGTTGCCCGGATAGATGGTGATGGTGCCGTAGTCCAGGTCGGCCATGTGGGTGCACACCTGGTTGAGGAAGTGGCGGTCGTGGGAAATGATCACCATCGTGCAGTCGCGTTCGTTGAGCACGTCTTCGACCCAGCGGATGGTGTTGATGTCGAGGTTGTTGGTCGGTTCGTCGAGCAGCAGGATGTCGGGGTTGGCGAACAGGGCCTGGCACAGCAGCACGCGCAGCTTCCAGCCGGGAGCGACTTCGCTCATCGGGCCATTGTGCAGTGCGCTGTCGATGCCGACGCCGAGCAGCAGCTCGCCGGCACGGGCTTCGGCGGTATAGCCGTCGAACTCGGCAAAGCGGCCTTCGAGCTCGGCGGCGTGCATGTAGTCGTCTTCGGTCGCTTCAGGATTGGCGTAGATCGCGTCCTTTTCCTGCATGCAGGCCCACATCTCTTCGTGGCCCATCATCACCACGTCGAGCACGCGGCGGTCCTCGTAGGCGAACTGATCCTGGCGCAGATAGGCCATGCGCTCGTGAGCCTCTTTGGAGATGTTGCCGGCGGAAGGTTCGAGAATGCCGCACAGGATCTTCATGAAGGTGGACTTGCCGGCGCCGTTGGCGCCGATGAGGCCGTAACGGTTGCCTTCGCCAAACTTGACGGAGACATTCTCGAACAGGGGCTTGGCCCCGAACTGCATGGTGATGTTGGCGGCGACGAGCACGGAATAATCCTGTTTGATCGGTAAAACAAAGCCTTGCATTCTAGCGCAGAACAAGGCAGGCAGGATTGTCGGTTCGAGCCCCGTCCGGGGGAAACGGTCATGTTCCTGCCGGGGCGCAGCGCTGGCTGGACTGGGTTCCTGATGGTTGAAAATCATCCGTTTTCCGTCAGGAGAAAAGAGGAGGGTTTCTGTATCCGGTAATATTCGAAACTATTTCCATAGTATAGAATTCTGTCCTCGGTGGAGTTGAGCGCCAAGGCTCGCGAGTTTCTTGACCAGCAAGCTGGCGCAAATGGAGCGGTGACGAGTGGTGCAGTCACCACAAACCATCTGATCCTGGAGTGGTGCATGAGCTGTGGGCTGCTCGCCCTGAGCGTGGAGAAGGGCTTTCTTCGTCACAACTGCCGGCCTGCGCATGGCGCTGGACTGCTGGTGTGGTGGGGGGTTTCGTTGTGTGCTTTTCTGTCGACTCTGCCGTGTGCAGCGCAGCCCAGTGCGGCACTGACCCCGGTGGTGCTGCAGCTCAAATGGACTCATGCTTTCCAGTTTGCCGGTTATTACATGGCGGAAGAACTGGGCTATTACCGGGATGCCGGACTGGAAGTGCGGATTGTCGAAGCCGGGCAGGGGCAGAACCCGGTCGATGAAGTGGTCGCCGGGCGGGCGCAGTTCGGTGTGGGCGCGAGCAGCACCTGTGGCGCATGCGGCTGGCAAGCCGGTGGTGGTGCTGGGTGTTGTCCAGCAGCATTCGCCACAGGTGCTGATTGCACTCGAGGCCCGTTCGGCGCAAAGCGTGCATGACCTGGCCGATGCGGCGCTGATGATCGAGCCGCAGGCGGAAGAACTGCTGGCGTATCTGCAGCGCGAAGGAATCAGGGTCGTGCCCACCATGCTGCGACCGCATGAGCACAGCATCCAGCCCTTGCTTGACGGGCGGGCACGGGTGATGTCGGCCTACAGCAGCTATGAACCCTACTTCCTGCGTCAGCTGGGCGTGCCGTATCACCTGTATACGCCGCGTTCGGCCGGGATCGATTTTTATGGCGACAATCTGTTCACCAGTGCCGACGAAGTGCGTCGGCGTCCGCTGCTGGTCGAAGCATTCCGTGCCGCCAGCATGCGTGGCTGGCAGGCGGCAGTGGCGGATCCAGAAGCGGCGATCGAGCTTGTCCGGCGCAAATATGCGCCGGGGCTGACCGAAGACTTCCTGCGTTTCGAGGCTGCCGAACTGATTCCGATGATGCATGCCGACCTGATCCGGATCGGCTACATGTCGAGCGAACGCTGGCAGCACATTGCCAGCGTCTATGGCGAGCTTGGGCTACTGGCGGAGACCAGTCTGCCGGCCGGTTTTCTGTACCAGCCTGAGCTCGACAATGCCAGACTGGCGCAGGCACAGAAGGCGCTGATGCTGGCATTGAGTGGTGGCCTGCTTGCCCTGTTGCTGCTGGTTTACCTGTATTCGCTCAATCGCCGCCTGCGCACCGCGCGTGACAGCCTGGAGGAGAGTGAGTGGCGTTACCGCATGCTGGCCGAGCAGATGCGTGACGTGATCTGGGTGCTTGATCTCGAGGAAGAGCGCTTTACCTACATGAGTCCATCGGTGACCGGGTTGTCGGGGCAGCTGCCGGCAGAGATCATGGCAGGTCATTATCTTGCTCACGCGCGTCCGAGTGACGCAGAGGGGTTCAAGAGCTGGCTGGCCGGCGTGGTGCCACGCTTTCTGGCCGGTGAAATTGACGAAGACTGGCACGAGGTGATCGAAAGCCAGATCGAGCACCAGGATGGTCACGAAGTCTGGCTGGAGACGGTGTGTCATCTATTGCGCAATCTGCGCTCTGGTCATCTTGAAGTGCATGGGGTCACGCGGGATATCAGCGAACGTCGCCGGCAGGAAGAAACCATCCGCCATCTGGCACGCCATGATCCGCTCACCGGTTTGCCCAACCGGACACTGTTTTCGCAGCAGTTTGCCAGCAGTCTCGGCTGGGCGCGACGCGAACGGAGCGGGCTGGCGCTGGTTTTTCTCGACCTCGATCGCTTCAAGCCGGTCAATGACACCTATGGTCATCAATTCGGCGATCGTCTGCTGTGCAAGGTTGCGCAGCGGATTCGTGCTTGTCTGCGTGAAGTGGATCTGCTGGCACGGCTGGGAGGCGATGAGTTCGTCATCGTGCTCCATGGGGTGGCGGATGAGCGCGCAGCGCAAAAAGTGACGGGGAAAATTGCGATCGCCTTGCGGGAGCCCTTCTGGCTGGACGGGATTCCGATCAGGATTTCATGTAGCCAGGGGATTGCGCTCTATCCGCAGCACGGCGGCGACGAATTCGAGCTTTCGCGCAAAGCGGATGCAGCGATGTATGCCGCCAAGCGCGATGGGCGCGACCAGGTGTGTCTCTATGTTGCCGGTTTGATCGAGCAGCAGTGCCTCAACCCCTGAGCTGTCCGGCGCGCCAGTGCAGCAGGCCGCGGGCGGCAGCGATGCCGGTGGCAAAGCAGGCGGTGAGCAGATAGCCGCCAGTTGGAGCTTCCCAGTCGAGCATTTCACCAGCGGCAAAAACGCCGGGATGGCGGCGCAGCATGTAATGCGCGTCGAGTTCGTCAAAGGCGAGGCCGCCCGCACAGCTGATCGCCTCGTCCAGCGGCCGGGGTGCGATCAGCGGCAGCGGCAAAGCCTTGATCGCACGTGCGAGTCGGGCAGGATCGTCAAGCACTGCCGGCGCGAGAACTTCACGCAGCAAGCCGGCCTTGACACCCTTGATGCCGGCCTGGGCCTGCAGGTGGGTGGACAGTGAGCGGCTGCCACGCGGTCGCGCGAGTTCGCGCTGCAGACGAGTGAGCTCGCGCCCGGGGGCAAGATCGAGCTCGAGCACTGCTGCGCCATGGTTTTCGATCTGATCGCGCAGCGCGGCCGAGAGCGCGTAGATCAGCCCGCCTTCGATGCCGTGGGCGCTGATCATGCATTCGCCGCTGCGGGCATGCAGTTGACCATCGTTGGCGACGAAGCGGGCAGAGACCGATTTGAGCGGGGAGCCACGGAAGCGCTCGCGGAAATGGGCGCTCCAGCCCGGACCCGCCGGACGGCCGATGCCGGAGCTGCCGACGTCGAAGCCACCGACGTCGAAGCCGCAGTTTGCCGGGCGGAAAGGAGCGAGCTGCAGGCCGTGTGCCTGCAGGCTTTCAGTCCAGCGACCGTCGCTGCCGAAGCGGCTCCAGCTCGCGCCGCCGACGGCGAGCAGCAGCCCGCCCACTTCGACACAACGTTCACCTTCGGGGGTGGCAAAGCGCAGGGTGCGGGCGCCGGAAGGAGTACCCGTGTCCTGCCAGTCGAGCCAGTCGAGCCAGCGGTGGCGCGGGGCAAAGCGTACGCCGAGCGCACGCAGCCGCGCCAGCCAGGCGCGCAGCAGGGGGGCTGCTTTCATCCCGGTGGGGAAGACTCGCCCCGAGCTGCCGGTGAAGGTGTCGATCCCCAGGTCATGCACCCAGTCGCGCAGTGCCTGAGGGGGGAAGTTGCGCAGTGCATTTTCCAGTGCATCGCGGCGCTCGCCGTAACGGTCGAGGAAGTGTTCGAGCGCTTCGCTGTGGGTCAGATTGAGGCCGCCACGGCCGGCAAGCAGAAACTTGCGGCCGACGGTCGGCATGCGCTCGAAGACGATCACTTCCTCTCCGGCCGTAGCGAGGATTTCGGCGGCAATCAGGCCGGCAGGGCCACCGCCGATGATTGCCAGCGGCAGGGCTGGGGCGGGCACGGCTCAGGCCGCAGGAGCGAAGCGGGCGCGGAAGGCGGCGGGCATGGTGGTCTTGCGCCGCACGCCGTAGTCGAAGAAGACGATGCCGGTCTTGCCATGGGCGACTTCGCGTCCGCTGGTGGCTTCAGTCATCCGCCAGACCATGTCGCAGCCGTGATCGTGGAAATCCTGGAGACCGAGTTCGATCGCCATGGTTTCGCCGTAGAAAGCTTCGGAGCGATATCTGAGCGCGGCGTCGGCGACGGTGATGCCGGCGCCTTCGACATCCATCTCGGTGTAGTTCTGGCTGCGCAGGAAGCGGACCCGTGCTTCGGAAACCAGACTGAGCAGCTGGGAATTGTCGAGATGGCGACCATGGTTGATATGGCTGATCAGCAGCGGAATTTCAGTGCGAAAAATGAAGCTGGCAGGCAGGGCAATCTGGACGCGAGCCATGGCCGGAGACTCCTTGGGGGTAGAAACAACAGGCCCTGGCGCATTGGCGGCAGGGCCTGAAATGAAGCAGGGGACCGGGCAGGAATCAGTCCTGGGGCGGGATGCGCAGCACCTGGCCGGGGTAGATCTTGTCCGGATGGCTCAGCATCGGCTTGTTGGCTTCGAAAATCACCATGTATTTGTTGGCATTGCCGTAGAACTGCTTGGCAATCGCCGACAGGGTGTCGCCACGGACCACGGTGTGGAACTGCGCCACCGGTTCGGCTTCGGTAACGGTCAGCAGGTCTTCGACCTTGGAAACTCCTGCGACGTTGCCGGCTGCCAGCAGGATCTTTTCACGAGTGGCCTGATCCGGCGCAGTGCCGCTCACGCGCACCACCGAATTGACGGCATCGAATTCAACCAGCAGATCGGTGGGGGCCAGTTCGAGTGCGGTGATGTAGCCGTGAATCGCATTGGCTGCCTTGGCGTTGGCGGCCGCAGGGTCTGCCGCCGGCGCTGTGGTGCTGCCTGCGGTCGGGGCTGCTGCCTTGGCTTCGCCGCTGCCGAACAGTTTCTCGCCCGCTTCCTTGACGAAATCGAAGAAACCCATTCCAACCTCCCATGTTGATCGTGGTGAAAACCTGCAGGATAGACGAAAGCTGGGGAAGAGGTCCATTGCAGTGCAGCGGAATCGGCTAAAATGGGCCGATTTTGCAGCCAGGGTTCGTCGACGACGACCGTTATAGAGGAGAGGGTGAATGTTCGATCAGGAAGATGGCGACATCGGAATTGCGCTTGGTGTGGTGTTTGGTCTGCTGGCGCTGGTGATTGCACTGGTGATCGGCCTGGGCAGTTACCAGCTGCGCGGCAAGGCGGCGACTACCGAGAGTGCGATTGCGGCCGAGAGTGCGCTTGCGAACGCTGCGGTATTCAGGCTTGAAGGGGTGGATGTCGAGTTTGTCGACGTGGCCGAGGAAGGCGAGCTGCTGGCCAAGGTCTATTTTGCTCTGGGCCAGAAAGAGCCGGGCGAGGAAGCGGCTGCGGCGCTGGAGCCGGTGATTGCTGCGCTCAATGCCGATGCGCAAGCCAGGGCCTTGCTGTCGGGTTATCACGATGAAAGCGGCGGCGCGGCGGTCAATGCTCAGGTCGCTGCGGCCCGTGCGGTTGCGGTGCGCGCGGCTTTGCTGGAGGCCGGTGTCGATGCCGGGCGCATCCTGCTGCGTCGTCCGGCGGTGACGCTGGGTGGTAGTGATGCCAACGAAGCGCGCCGGGTTGAAGTTCGCATCCAGTAAGTCCGCGCAGGAAGGTTCGACAGATTTGCCCTGCTCCAGATAAGCGGGGCGCAGACATGAGGTGGTAGCTGATGATCCAGGCCAGCATCGTCCCGGTGACGCCGTTTGAACAGAATTGCAGCATCCTGTGGTGCGAGCAGAGCCGGAAGGCGGTGGTTGTCGATCCGGGTGGGGACATCGAGCGCATTCTTGCGGCGCGTGACAAGCTGGGGGTGGAGGTTGAGCGCATCCTCATCACCCATGGTCATCTCGACCACGCCGGTGGTGCGGCGCAACTGGCGCGCACGCTCGCAGTGCCGATCGAGGGGCCGCACGAGGACGATCTGTTCTGGATCGAAGGCATGCCGGAGCAGAGCAAGATGTTCGGCTTTGCTGCGGAAACCTTCATTCCCGACCGCTGGTTGCAGGATGGCGATACGGTCCGCTTTGGCGAACAGCAGCTGCAGGTCATTCATGCGCCCGGTCATACGCCTGGTCACGTGATCTTTTTCCACGAAGGCGCACGGCTGGCGGTGGTCGGTGATGTGCTGTTTGCCGGCTCGATTGGCCGTACCGATTTCCCCCGTGGCGATCACCAGACCCTGATCAGTTCGATCCGGGACAAGCTTTTTCCGCTTGGTGATGATGTTCGTTTCATTCCCGGGCATGGCCCGCTATCCACTTTTGGTGAAGAGCAGCGCAGCAATCCTTTCGTCGGCGGTCGTTTCGGCTGAGGCCGACTTGCGCGGTCCGCCCTTTTCAGCCCGGCTTCCACTCGGCTTCCATTTCCCCACTCAGCACAGAGGTTTTCATGCAGACCGCTGAACACAAGCATCCGTGGCGTTTTTTCCGTTCCGGCGGATTTGATCAGGTGCTCATCGAAAACGTCGATGACCTGCGTCATCTCGGCGAGCTCGATCAGAAGTTGTGGACGGTACTGGCCTGTCCGAGCGCCGGCCTCGAATTCGATGCCCGCACCCTGAGCCTGCTCGATCAGGACGGCGACGGTCATATCCGCGCGCCGGAAATCATCGCGGCCGCGCAATGGCTGTGCACGGTGCTGAAGACGCCGGAAGTACTGTTTCAAGAAGCCGACAGCCTGCCGCTGGCAGCAATCGACGAGACCCATGAGCAGGGCGCGAGCCTGCTGGCGACGGCGCACAAGGTGCTGGGCTATGTCGGCAAGGCGGGGGCGGAGCAGATCAGCATTGACGATTTCGCCGAACCGGGACTGCTGTTTGCGGCCGATCATCCCAACGGAGATGGCGTGATTCCGGCAGTGCTGGCGCCGACGCCGGCACTGGCAGCGGCCATCGAACTGATCATCGAGCATGGCGGCGCTGCC
Source organism: Thauera sp. (assembly GCA_034005275.1). Taxonomy (GTDB): domain Bacteria; phylum Pseudomonadota; class Gammaproteobacteria; order Burkholderiales; family Rhodocyclaceae; genus Thauera. Next base: position 62,042 of record JAVEVA010000004.1, read on the forward strand.
GAAGATCGCAGCGGTGAAGCCGGGGTGGATGAAGAGCGGGTGCGCAGCTTCTTTGCGGCGGCAGGCGAAGTGCTCGCCTGGCACCAGCAGGCCGAAGCCGGGGCAGACAGCGTGCTGCTGCTTGGCGAAGGCACGACTGCGGCCGCCGCAGCGCTGGAGGTGGTGCGCGAGAAGGTCGATGATTTCTTCACCCGCTGCCGGCTTGCTGCCTATGACGAACGTGCTGCCAGCCTGCTCAATCCGGCTGAAACCACCTATGCCGAGCTGGCATTGAAGCAGCTTGGCGCCGGCAATGAGGATGTCGCCGCGCTGCCGCTGGCGCAGATCGGCAGTGGGCATCAGCTGCCGCTGCGGCAAGGCCTCAACCCGGCCTGGCAGGGCGCAGTCGAAGCTTTGCGCGTCACGGTGGTCGAGCCGCTGCTCGGCAGTCGCGAAACCCTGTCGTGGGCCGAATGGCAGGATCTGCTCGGCCGCTTTGATGCTTATCGCGACTGGTTTGCCCTGCGTCCGGAGAGCACGGTGGCTGCGATCGACGCTGCCGACTTGCGGGCGCTGGTCGCCGCCGACACCGAAGCGGCCTTGCTGGAATTGATCGCCGCCGATCTGGGCGCGGAAACGGCTGCCGCCCAGGTCGATGCGCTTGAGCAGCTGGTGCGTTACAGCCGTCATTTTGTCACCTTGGTGCGCAACTTCGTCAGTCTGAGTGATTTCTATCAGGGCAAGCAGAAAGCGATCTTCCAGGCTGGCACGCTGTACCTCGATCAGCGCAGCTGCGATTTGTGCTTGCGGGTGAGCAATGTTGACCGTCACCAGGCGATTGCGCCGCTGTCGGCAAGCTATCTGGTGTATTGCGAGTGTGTCCGTCATGACGAGGCGCCGATCCACATCGTCGCCGCCCTGACCGGCGGTAATGCGGACGAAATGCTGGTCGCCGGTCGCAATGGTGTGTTCTATGACCGTCAGGGGCGTGACTGGAGCGCGACCGTGACTCAGGTGGTGGAAGCGCCGATCAGCGTTGCGCAGGCGTTCTGGTCACCGTATCAGCGCATTGCACGCATGATCAGTGAACAGATCCAGAAGTTTGCTGCCGCGCGTGATGGCGCGGTGGCAAGTGGCGCGGAAGGGGCGATCAGCGGTGCAGCCGAGTCGCCGCCGGCGCCACCGTTCGACATCGCCAAGTTCGCCGGGATCTTTGCCGCCATCGGCCTCGCCCTCGGCGCGCTCGGCACGGCGCTGGCCGCAGTGGTGAGCGGTTTTCTGTCCTTGCCGCTGTGGCAGATGCCGCTGGTGGTGGCCGGCATCGTGTTGTTGATTTCCGGGCCTTCAGTGCTGATGGCCTGGTTCAAGCTGCGTCAGCGTAACCTGGGACCGCTGCTGGACGCCAACGGCTGGGCGATCAATACCCGTGCGCGCATCAACATCCCCTTTGGCGGCGCGCTGACCCAGGTTGCCAGCCTGCCGGCTGGCTCCCGCCATGCCAGTGTCGATCTGTTTGCCGAGCGCCGGACGCCGTGGAAACGCTGGGTATTCCTGCTGGCGCTGATCGTTGCGGCGGCGGTGGCGTGGCAGCAAGGTGCTTTCGAGCGCTTTCTGAACCCACCTGAAGTGACGGAGCCGGTTGCAGCGGAGTCGGCCGAGTAGGAGCGGCGCAAGCCGCGAACCGGAGAAGGTTCAGGCACGGATGCGTAGCCCGGATACGCTGACGCTCATCCGGACGTAGGGGCGACCCTTGTGGTCGCCCTGGCAGCGTCACCCCGTCAGCCGGGAACCAGCGGGTACTCAGGCGCGGGCGCGGAACAGCGGCAGGCGCCAGCCGAAGCGCATCGCCCCGAGGCGCATCAGCAAGGTGGTGCTGCCTCCCGCAGCGGCAGCCCAGGCCGGACTGAGGTCGAGCGCGCTCAGACCGAGCAGAACGAGGGCGCCGCACCAGGAGGCGGTGGCGTAAAGCTCGCCGCTGAACACCAGCGGTACTTCGTTGCACAGCACGTCGCGGACGATGCCGCCACAGACGCCGGTGATCACGCCCATCAGGCTGGCGACCAGCCAGGGGGCGTCGAGCGCGAGCGCGGCCTGGGTGCCGAACACGGTGAACAGGGCGAGGCCGATCGCGTCAGGGACGAGGAAAAGGCGCGCCGGCAGGCGGACATGGCGCACGAGGGCAAAAGTGAGCAGTCCGGCAATGATGGCGGCGATCAGATAGGTCTGGTCGGCGATCCAGAACACGGTGCGATCCAGCAGCACGTCACGCAGGCTGCCGCCGCCGAGTGAGGCGGCGAGAGCCACCACCACCATGCCGAACAGGTCGAACGGCTTGCGTCCGGCATCCAGCACCGCTGCTGCTGCCTGGGCGGCAACGCCGCCGATGCCGATCACGTAAAGAATGGTTTCAATATTTTCCATCGCCGAAGAATAGCACTCCTCAGCCGGGCCAGATCAGGCCGGATGAATCCCGGCGACGGTCAATTTCGCTATCATTCCCGCCCATGTCTTCCTTGCTGCAGGTTTTGCTGAGTGGTGCGGCCACGGGCTGTGTGTACGGCCTGGTGGCGCTGTCTTTCGTGCTCATTTTCAAGGCGACTTCGGTGCTCAGCTTCATGCAGGGAGAGTTGCTGATGGCCGGCGCCTTTGCTGCGCTGGCTGCTCATCAGGGGCTCGGCCTGCCCTTGCTGCCGGCGGTGTTGCTGGCGGTACTGGCAATGGCTGGTTTTGCCATGCTTGGCGAGCGTCTGTTCCTGCGTCGTCTTGTCGCCCAGCCGGCCTTGCTCGCGGTGCTGCTCACCTTCGGGCTGGGGATGATGTTGCGTGGTTTGGTGGCTTCCTGGCCGGGTGCGGCCCAGCAGGTCTATCGCCTGCCTTTTGGCGGGGAGCAGTTGCGGATTGGCGAGGTGCTGCTGCCGACCGCACAGCTGTGGGTGATTGCCGCAGCCCTGCTGCTGGCATTGCTGCTGGCCGCCTTTTTCCGCTACACCCGGCTCGGACTGGCATTGCGTGCCTGTGCGGAGAACCCCGAGCTGGCAACATTGATGGGCGTGCGGGTGAGCACCATGCAGGCGCTTGCCTGGGGACTGGGCGGTGGCCTGGCAGCGCTCGCCGGGGTGCTGCTGGCGCCGCTGAGTTTCGTGCATCTCAACATGGGCGACATCGCTTTCAAGGCTTTTCCGGCGGCGGTGCTGGGCGGGATGTCCAGCCTCGGCGGGGCGCTGCTCGGCGGGCTGGCGCTCGGCCTGATCGAGGCGCTGGCAGGACTGTGGCTGCCGGAAGGTTTCAAGGATGCGCTGCCTTATCTGCTGTTGCTGTTCGCCCTGCTGCTCTTTCCGCGGGGACTGGGGCAGTGGCGCCTGGCCGGGGCAGGACCATCGCGGGGCGGCCAATGAAGGTGCGTGCTGTGGAAATCGGGGCAGGACTGGTGCTGCTGGTGCTGCTGCTGTTCTGGTTCGGGCGCGCTTACGGTCTTGCCCAGCTCAACCTGCTGTTTACGTATGCACTTGCCGGTCTCGGGGTGGTGATCATTCTTGGCCATGCCGGTCAGACGGTGCTCGGCCAGGGGGCGTTTGTCGCCCTGGGTGCCTATGCCCAGGCTTTGCTGGTGGCGACCGGCCTGACGCCCTTGCTGGCGCTGCCGCTGGCGGCAGGTGCGGGGGCGCTGGGCGGGGTGCTTGCCAGTCTGCCGGCGGCGCGCCTCGGCGGGCTGTATTTCGGCATGAGCACCTTTGCTTTCGCGCTGTTGGTCGAGGAGTTGCTGCGGCGCTGGGAAAGTCTCACTGGTGGTGCCGCCGGCCTGATGGTGAAGGGCTTCAGCATTGCCGGCTGGCGGCTGGAGCAGGCGGGGGAGCAGGCGGCTTTCAGTTTGTTGCTGTTGTTGGGCGCCATTGCGCTCTGTCGGCGGATGCTCGCTTCCGCGCTGGGGCGCAGCTGGCAGGCGGTGCGTGAGGATGAGGCTGCAGCGGCGGCCTGCGGCGTTGATGCGGTGCGGGCGAAGATTGGTGCCTTTGCCCTTGGTGGCGGAGTTTCCGGGCTGGCAGGAGGACTCTATGCGCACTGGATTGCCTATTTGAGTCCGGAGCAGTTCGGCCTGCGACTGTCCTTCGAGCTGCTGATTCTCGCTTTTCTGGGTGGGGTGCGACGGCTGGGCGGCGTATTATGGGGCGCTGCACTGGTGGTGGCCTTGCCGCAGGCGATTGCCCTGCTGCGTGATCAGCTGCCTGGCGAATGGACGCGTGCTGCGGGTTTCGAGCTGTTCGTGTTTGGGGCAGCGGTGGTTGCGGTGGTGCTCTTGCGCCGGCCGCCGGCTTGATGTCGATGGAGAAATCAATGAATTGCAAAATGATGCGCAAGTTGCTGACGGTGTGCGCGATGTTTGCCGCGCTGCCGCTGACTGCAGTGACGACGCCGGCGGTGGCGGCTGCCCCGGGAGTGAGTGCGGACGAAATCGTCATCGGCCATGTCTCGGACCTGTCGGGGCCGATTGCCCTGCTTGGTACCCCTTTGCGTGACGGGCTGTTGATGCGCTTTGATGAAGCGAATGCCAATGGGGGGGTGTATGGCCGCAAGTTGCGGCTGGTGGTCGAGGATGCGGCTTATGACCCACGCCGGGGCGTGCTGGCGACCCGCAAGCTGATCGAGCGCGATCGGGCTTTTGCCTTCATTGCCACGACAGGCACGCCGGTGGTGATGGCCACCATGCCGTTGGTGCTGGAAGCCGGTCGCTTGCACCTGTTCCCCTTCTCGCCGCATGAAGCGACCTACACGCCGCTGCATCCGCTCAAGTTCCAGAATTTTGCCCCTTATCAGGATTACATGGCGGCGGCGGCCCGCCACATGATCAGCCGGGGTAATTACCAGCGCAGCTGCTTGCTGTATCAGGATGACGAGTATGGTCAGGAGGTGATGCGCGGTGTCGAGCAGGGGCTGGAGACCGTCGGTCGTGAACTGGTGGCGCGCACCAGTTACAAGCGCGGCGCGCTCGATTTGTCGAGTCAGGTTGCCCGTTTGCGGGCGGCGGATTGTGATCTGGTGGTGCTCGCCACCGTGGTACGGGAGACGGTGGCGGCAGTCACCGAGGCGCGGCGTCAGGGCTGGCAGGTGGACATGCTGGTGACTGCTTCCGGTTATTCGGCGCAGACCCATGAGCTGGGCGGTGAGGCGCTGGAAGGCTTGTATGGCGTCAGCGTCCTGCCTCATCCCTATCGGGAAGGAGCCAGCCTGGCACTCGCTGAATGGATTGCAGCTTATCAGGCCCGCTACAAGGCCGCGCCCAATGTGTGGAGTGTGATGGGCTATACCCTGGCCGATCTTTTTGTCCGTGCAGCGATGGCAGCCGGTCCCGAGCCGGATGCCGAAAGTTTTGCACGGGCGCTGGAAAACCTTTCACCTCAGTCGGATATTTTTGGCAGTCCGCCTTACCGTTTCAGCGCGGAAGATCATCTCGGCAATCGTCGTGGCCGGCTGGCGCAGATCCGCGACGGACGCTGGCAGCTGCTGAGCGATTACCTTGACTGAGGCGGGAGCGCGGGCGATGAAACAGGTCGGGCCGACGATTGCGGTGGCATTTACCGGAGCCTCCGGGATGCCTTATGGGTTGCGTCTGGTCGAATGTCTGCTGCAGGCCGGGGCGAAAGTCTGGTTGCTGTATTCGCAGGCGGCGCAGATTGTCGCCCGGCAGGAGCTGGACTGGGCGCTTGCTGCCCAGCCGGCAGCGGTCGAAGCGGAGCTGGGTGCGCGTTTTGCTGCGGCGCCTGGCCAGCTGCGTGTCTTTGGTCGCGAAGAATGGTTTGCACCGCCGGCTTCCGGCTCCAATCCGCCACAGGCGATGGTGGTCTGTCCGTGCACCATGGGGACGCTGGCGGCGATTGCGGCCGGCATGAGCCAGAGTCTGATCGAGCGTGCGGCCGATGTAGTGATCAAGGAAGGGCGCAAGCTGATTCTGGTGCCACGCGAGACACCGTTTTCAGTACTCCATCTGGAGAACATGCTCAGGCTGGCACGCATGGGCGTGTGCATCCTGCCGCCCAATCCGGGTTTCTATCACCACCCGCAAACCATCGACGATCTGGTCGATTTCGTGGTCGCGCGCATTCTTGACCAGCTCGGCATCGAGCATCAGCTGATGCGCCCGTGGGGCGAAGAGCGCGGCTAAGGCTGAACAGTAGCGGTGCCAGCCGGCAGCGCGGCGAGAATGTGGCGGATCGGCGTTGGCAGCGCGGCTTCTGCCAGCTGGTCGAGTGCCAGCCAGCGCCAGCTCGCCTCGTCGCAGCGGGATAGCGCAGCGTCCGGGCCGATGTCGAACAGCAGCGGTTCGAGTTCGAGACTGAAGTGGGTGAACAGATGCCGGAGACCGGGGAGCGGAACCGCTGTGGGGCAGTGCAGGCCGAAATGCTGTTCCAGCCATTGGGCTGGCGTGATAAGTGGGCTGGCCGTGGCCGGCAACTCGGGCAGGCTCAGCAGTCCGCCCCAGATGCCGCTCGGCGGGCGCGCTTCGACCACTACCTGCCCGCCCTGGCGGATGACTGCGTAACGTGCATGCCGGTTTGGCAAGGCCTTGCGTGGTCTGGGGGTGGGCAGTTCGCCAGTGCGGCCCTGGGCGAGTGCACGGCAATCGTGCTGGAAGGGGCAGCGTCCGCAGGCCGGGCGCGCGCGGGTGCAGACCAGCGCCCCCAGATCCATCTGCGCCTGGGTGTAGCGGCCGAGCTCGGTTGCGGGAAGCAGGGATTCGGCCAGCGTCCATAGTTGCTGCTCGACCGCACGCTGGCCGGGATGGCCGTCGATGGCAAACAGCCGGCAGAGCACGCGCTTGACGTTGCCGTCGAGAATCGCGGCACGCTCGCCAAAGGCGAAGGCGGCGATCGCGGCGGCGGTGGAGCGGCCGATGCCGGGCAAGGTGGCGAGAGTGGCGGCGCTGCGCGGGAATTCACCGCCATGGCTGCTGACGATGAGCTGGGCACAGCGGTGCAGGTTGCGTGCGCGGGCGTAGTAGCCCAGTCCGCTCCACAAGGCCATCACTTCTTCCTGGTGGGCGCTGGCCAGACGGCGCACATCGGGAAAACGCTCGATGAAGCGTTCGAAGTAGGGAATGACGCTGTCAACCCGGGTTTGCTGCAGCATGATTTCCGACAGCCATACCGGATAGGGGTCCTTGCTGCCTTGCCAGGGGAGCTGGTGGCGGCCATGGACCTGCTGCCAGGCGAGCAGGCGAGAGGCAAAATCGGTGATAATCATCGGTTTTCCCGGCCGTTGCCGCCGGTTTGTCCTGATTTTTTGCCCCACGGCGCAAAGGCCCTGCTGTCCATGACGACGTATTCCACTGCCACGACTTCTCCCGAATTGTTTACCCGCCAGCTGCGCAACAGCTTCGGCATGTTTGCCACCGGCATCACGGTGGTCACCACCCGCACGCCGGCTGGCGAGCCGATCGGCATCACGGTGAATTCCTTCAATTCCGTGTCGCTGCAGCCGCCGCTGATTGTCTGGAGCCTGAGCCTCGATCTGCCCAGCCGTGCCCTGTTTGAAAATTGCGAATACTACGCCATCAATGTGCTGGCTGAAGATCAGCAGGCGCTTTCCGAGCGTTTTGGCGGGCGCGGGGAAGGCGACCGGTTTGCCGGTCTCGAGCTCGAGACCGGTGAAGGTGATGTGCCGCTGCTGAGCGGCTGCTGTGCCCGTTTTGTCTGCCGGAACACCGTGCGTCACCAGGGCGGTGACCATCTGGTGTTCATCAGCGACGTGCTCAGTTTCGAGCGCAATGAAGCGCGCGAGCCGCTGCTCTATTTCGGCGGTCGCTATCGCCGTCTGGTGCCCTGATCACGACTGCGCTTCGCCCTGGGTCTGGCAACCGCTTCCGGCTTGGCCGCAGTGTCCGGTTTGTCCGGCTCAATGAAGCGGATCTCGCCGAGCAGGGCCGGTTCGAGCGCCAGCGCAAGCAGGCTCAGGCGCAGGCTGGCGGCAGCGGGCGTTTCAACGGTGTCGGCACAGGCTTCGTTGTTGAATACGCCCTGAGGGTGGAAATTCCAGGCGGCAGGCGGGATGAAGGCGCAGTCGGCAATCCTGTCTTCCGCCAGCCGCAGCCAGCACAGCAGCACGCCGGAAGCGGTGTTGACGCGGGCGATGCCGACCCCGGGACCGGCAGGTGCGGCGTCGAGCAGAGGAGCGACTTCATCGCTGAGCGGGTCGCGCAGCCGGCTGGCACAGTCGGCCAGTTCGCTGACTTTGGCAAACAGCCGCGCCGACAGACGGTGGCCGCGCTTGAGCAGCATATGCACCAGCGGCGAAGCGGCGTGACGGGCAAGCGGCCCGGTTTCTGCCGGTTCGCCGAAAAACAATGGCGCGCGCAGCGCTTCGGCTGAAGGCCAGCTGCCGAGTGCGCTGAGCCAGGCGGCGGCGCTCAGCTCGCCGAGGATGGGGGTCGGTTTGTCTTGCTGGGGCTGGGATGGGCCAAGATCGAGCAATTTGCGCAATACTTCTCCGAGTACCGAACCGCGATCGGCACGATCGATGAATTCACTGAGGCTGCGCGGGTAGCGGATGTTGTTGTAGAAGCCGCCCAGCATCTCGCGGGCCAGCAGATCGAGCAGTTCGCCCCCCAGCTCGAAGCTTTCTTCGGGGCTGTTGTCGCTGCGCAGGCGGCGATGATGTTCGGTGTATTGGGTGCGGTGGGTGTCGACGCCCAGTGCGCGTGGCCACAGCAGCATCAGCTGGTAAAGGTGGATGTCGGCCGCTTCGGCCGCGAGCTGACGTTCGATGCTTGCCCGCTCCTGTTCGTCGAGGGTCACCGGATTGCCGCCGGCCGCCCGACCGGCGGCAAGCAGCAGCTGGCTGTAGGCCTGACGTGGATAGGGGCCACTGCTGTGCAGATAGTCGGCGGCGGCGGCCAGCTCAAGGCCGATGAGCCGGGCGTGATGGGGCTGATGGTCGGGGAGGCGGCTGCGGGTCGAAACCACGCGTCCGTCGCGTTGTTCGATGTCGAGTTCGATGATCAGCTCTGCCCCGGTGGCAGCGGTAGTCTGCATGATGAAAATCCGGCCGGATGCAAGGGAAAGACGGTTGAGCGCAAGGATAACGCGGAAGTGCCCCGGAAACCCAATGTCTGCGTGACATTGGCGCCAAATTGGTGCACGATGGCGAGGCTCTGCGAGGACTTTACGCGTCAGGCGATGACGGTGCTAGAATCGGCAGCCAGGCGGGAATTTTTGGATCACATCAATCGAGGAAAAGCATGAACAAGGGAGAATTTGTTGACGAACTGGCCGATCGCTTGAATATGCCGCGTACCCAGGCTGATCGGGCTTTGTCTGCCGTGCTTGAGATCATCACCGAACAGCTGGGCAAGGGCGAAAAGATCGCCTTCACCGGTTTTGGTTCCTTCGAGGTTTCCGAGCGGGCTGCACGTACCGGGCGTAACCCCCAGACTGGTGCTGCGATCGAGATTGCAGCAGCCAATGTGCCCAAGTTTACCGCTGGTGCCAGCCTGAAGGCTGCAGTCAACAAGTAACAACAAGCGCGTCAGCGCATGCTCTGCCGGTGCCAGCACAGCCTGGCACACCAGGAGAACAGGCCTGCATGACAACATGCAGGCCTTTTTTGTGCGTGCGAGCCTGCTCAGAGCATGCTGTCGAGGAAGGCGCGGGTGCGCGGGTGACTCGGCGCAGCGAAGAATTCGGCAGCGGGCCGACTTTCGATCAGCTCGCCGCCATCCATGAACACCACCTGGCTGGCGACTTCGCGGGCAAAGCCCATTTCGTGGGTGACCACCAGCATCGTCATGTGTTCGTCAGCGAGCTGGCGCATGGTGCGCAGCACTTCACCGGTCAGTTCGGGGTCGAGCGCTGAAGTCGGCTCGTCAAACAGCATGATGTCGGGTTCCATCGCCAGCGCGCGGGCAATCGCCACCCGCTGTTTCTGGCCGCCCGACAGGCGCGAGGGGTAGGCGTCACTTTTGTCGAGCAGGCCGACTTTCTTCAGCAAGGTTTCGGCTCTGGGCAGGATCTGCTCGCGTTTCATGCCCTTCACCGTCATCGGTGCTTCGATGATGTTCTGCAGTACGGTGAGGTGAGGAAAAAGGTTGAAGTGCTGGAATACCATCCCCATGCGGCCGCAGAGGCGGCGCAATTCGCTGTCGGCGGCGTAACGGGCCTGACCGCTGGCGTCGTTGGCCACCAGGGTGTCGCCTTCGATCTCGATGTGGCCGGCGTCAATCGTTTCGAGGTGATTGAGGCAGCGCAGGAAAGTGCTTTTGCCGGAGCCGGAAGGGCCGATGAGGGCGATCACTTCGCCTTTGGCCAGCGTCAGCGATACGCCATTCAGCACCTGATGGCTGCCGAAGCGCTTGTACAGCTTGTCGGCCACGATCATCGGCGCACGCTCAGTCGTAGACGGCATGGCGTTGCTCCAGGCGCTGGAAGAACCAGGTGAGAACCAGGGTCATCAGCAGGTAGAAAGCCGCCGCGACGATGAACGGCGTGATGGTGAAGTCGCGCTGGACGATGCCGCGTGCGGCGCGCAGCAGGTCGTTGAGCGCCAGCACATAGATCAGCGAAGTGTCCTTCACCAGGGTGATGGTTTCGTTGCTCAGCGGCGGCAGGATGCGCTTCATCACCTGGGGCATGACGATACGGCGCATGGTCTGCGGGTAGGACAGACCGAGCACTTTTGCCCCTTCATACTGACCGCGATCGATCGACTGAATGCCGGCGCGGAAGATTTCGGCAAAATAGGCTGCGTAATTGAGCGCGAAGGCGACGATCGCTGCAGGAAAGTCGGGCAGACGAATACCGATCACCGGCACGAAGGGCAGGGCGAAATAGATGAACAGCATCTGCAGCATCAGCGGCGTGCCGCGCATCAGCCAGATGTAGGCACCCACCGCCTGACTGGCGGCGCGCAAGGAGGAAATGCGGATCAGTGCCAGCGCCAGTCCGAGCGGCAGTGCCAGCGCCAGGGTGATGAAGAACAGCTTGAGCGTGAGCAGCGAGCCTTCGGCCAGCGGGCCGATGATGCTGAAAATGTAGTCCATGGCAGTCCAGATGATCCCGGCTGGCGCACGTGGTGCGTTGCGCCAGCCGGGAAATGAGAGGCGAAGGTGGACTTACTTGATGATGTCCTTGCCGAACCACTGGACCGAAATGCGCGCGGCGCTGCCGTCGGCTTTCATCTCGTTCATCGCCTGTTGCAGGCGCTCGAGCAGGGCGCTGTCATCCTTGCGTGTGCCGACGCCGTACTCCTCGGTGCCGAAGTGTTCGTCAAGCACGCTGTACTGTTCCGGCTTCTTGGCAATGTAGTAACGGCCGACCACTTCGTCGAGCACCACCGCGTCCAGACGGCCGGCGGCCAGATCCATCAGCGCGGTGACGTTGTCGCCAAAACGCTTCATTTCCTTGAAGCTGGTGTGCACCGGATCCTTTTCGATGGCGTCGACTGCACTGCTGCCGTCCTGTACGCCAACCACCTTGTCGGCCAGATCCGCCTTGAGCGCGATTTCGCTGCCGGTGCTGACGATGATGATCTGGTGGTTTTCCATGTAGGGGTCAGTGAAGCCGATGTTCTGGCGGCGCTGTTCGGTGATGGTGAGGCCGTTCCACAGTGCGTCGACCCGCTTGCCATTCAGTTCAGCTTCCTTGGCGCTCCAGTCGATCGGCTTGAATTCGACTTCCATGCCGAGGCGCTTGGCCGCTTCGCGGGCGAGGTCGATGTCAAAGCCGACCAGCGCGTTTTTTTCGTCACGGAAACCCATCGGTGGGAAATTGTCGTCGAGACCGATGACGATGCGTGCCGGCGCTGCGGCCGGTGCAGCACCGCTGCTGGCCGGGGCGGTATTGTCCTGCTGGCCGCAGCCGCTGAGGAAAACGCCGGCGGCGAGGGAGGAAAGCAGCAGCGAAGTGAGTCTGTTCATGTGGATGCCCGTAAAAAGAAGATCAATGGCCCGGCGTTGTCGCCCGGCCGAAGGCGTGATTTTCGCCGTGAAGTGCAATTAGATCAACCTTTTGCAGGCATGCATGTTGCTCATGAATACATTGGTTTCATTGATCAGCGCCTGCGTTCGGCGTCAAAGGTGCTTCGCCCCGCTCTCTGTTGCGGCTGGTTCTGCCTGACTGCTGGTGCTGGTCGCGCATTGCCTGGTGGGCGATATTCCGGTCGGGGAGCGATGGTGGCTCCGGGCTTGTGGTGTTGCGGGCGCTGCTGATGCGGTGGCTTGCCCGCAGGAGGCTGAGGCTTGCCGGGCGCGGTGACATCAGGCCGGGGCCGGAGGAGTGGGGCGGCCGTGGTTTCTGCCCATGCTTGTCCGGGTGAAGCGGCAGCGGGCGAGGCGGAGGGGGTTTGGCGGTCGGGGGCGGCACCGGATGAATGATCACCGGTCCGGGGCGCTGAACGACGACTCGCGGTGGCGGAACGACCACCAGCGGCGGCGGCGAGCGATAGTAGGTGTAGGGATAGGCGTGGTACGTGTCGTAGACCAGCGCAGCCCGGTAGGCCGGGCGCTCATGGGCGGGCACCACCGCGCAGGCGCCAAGCAGCAGGCTGGCAAGGGGAATGAGCAGATGGCGCGGTTTCATCCGGTGGTCCTCCGGGCGGGATGGCAGCGCGGTCAGCGCAGGACTGGCATGTCTCCGCCAGCTTAAGCGGCGACGAAGGCTTCAGGTGTTGCGCAAAGTAAGCAATTGTCGGTGTTTATGAGCTCGGGCAGCGTTTTGCCTGTTTTTTGCGCTTATAGTGCGCGGCTGTCGTTCTTCGAGTCCTGGTCCCCATGTTCCGTTCCCTGCGTTCGCCCGAGGTGCTGGGCGTCACCCTGGCTGCTGCCGGCATTCTGCTGGTGACGATGGGAATCCGTCAGTCGATGGGCTTGTTTGTCAGCCCGCTCAATACCGCTACCGGGCTGGGGATTGCCAGCATCAGTCTGGCGCTGGCGGTGGCTCAGCTGGTGTGGGGGGCGATTCAGCCAGTGGCCGGCGCAATTGCCGATCGTCACGGCCCGCGTCCGGTACTGATTGGCGCCTTGTTTCTGCTCGCTGCCGGCAGTGCGCTCACACCCTGGATGACGTCCGGCTGGGGCTTGGTGCTGACCATTGGCCTGATGTCGGCGATCGGCTCGGGCGCGGCCAGCTTTTCGGTGCTGATCGGTGCGGCGGCACAGCGCATGCCGCTCGAAGCGCGTGGCACGGCTTCCGGGGTGATCAATGCCGGCGGCTCTTTCGGCCAGTTCCTGTTCGCGCCCATCCTGCAGAAGCTGATCCAGAGCGTGGGCTGGATGGGCGCGATGTGGGCGATGGCGCTTGCCACGCTCGCCGCTTTGCCGCTGGTGGGCAGGCTGACGCGGACCAGCGAACCGGCTGAGGGGTCTGCCGAGGCGAGCGCTCAGGCAGCGGCGGACAAGGGGGTGATGGATGCGATGGCGACGGCGATGAAGGATGGCAGCTACCTGCTGCTTCATGCCGGCTTTTTTGCCTGCGGTTTCCACATCGCCTTTCTTGCCACCCATCTGCCGGGTGAAGTCGATCTGTGCGGTCTGCCGCCGACGGTGGCGAGCTGGTCGCTGGCGATCATCGGTCTGGCCAATATTTTCGGCAGTCTGTATGCCGGTGCCTGTGTCAGCCGTTATCGCAGCAAGCACATTCTGGCAGCGATGTATGCGTCACGCGCCGTGCTGGTGATCGCTTATCTGTATGCGCCACCGACGCCGTGGACTTTCTACATTTTTGCTGCCGGCCTTGGTTTCACCTGGCTGGGCACGGTGCCGCCGACTGCCGCGCTGGTCGGCAAGCTGTTTGGCGTGCGCTATCTGGGCACCCTGTTCGGGCTTACCTTGCTGTCGCACCAGCTCGGCGGCTTTCTCGGTGCCTGGCTGGGTGGGCTGGCACTGACCGAGTTCGGTGACTTCCGCTGGATGTGGTATGCCGACATTGCTTTAGCCAGTCTGGCCGCGCTGCTCAATCTGCCGATCCGCGAGCAGCCGCTGTCTCGTCAGGCCGTGCCCGCCTGAGCACCTGCGAGTGGAACGCAGGGCTCAGTTCTTGCCGACCTTGCCGGTGAAATACAGGCCGACCGACAGGGCGACGATGGCGAGCGCGAAATAGAGCAGTTCGAGCGGGGTGGTGTAGCTGGTGTGCAGCACGCGCTGGAAGTAGTTCACCACCAGCACCATGATGATCACTTTGGCCAGCTTGTCCTTGAGCTGGTCGAGCGAACTGATCACCAGCACTGAATTGTCCTGCTCGTCATCCGCTGCGTCGATCTTGCCGATGAACAGTTCGTAGATGCCGAAGGCGAAGATCAGCAACACCACGGCGATCAGGTAAAGGTCGATCGCCTCGATCACCCCGGAAACGATGTCTTCGTGAAAATGCTCGGGATGGGCGCCGGAGAGCAGGGTCTGCAGCACGTAGTTGCCGACGCCGATCACGTCGAGGCTGGCAATGATGAACAGGATCACCGAGCCGAGAAAACTGAAAATGACTGCCAGAATGACAATGAAGCGGCTTTTCCAGAGCAGGTTTTCAAGCAGACGGGTCAGCATGGGCAGGAATCCTCGAAAAATTTGTGGGCGTATGTCAGCCGGAGCGAGACGGTAAATTGCCACAAAGTTTTCGAGGGGTGAAGGTTTTTTGACGGGCTGACGGCGGCAAGGCCGCCTTGCGGTCAGCGGCCAGCCATCGCTGCTGCCTTCAGTCTGCGATGCGCAGGTCGAGCCGTTCGAGCAGGCTGCGGTCGCGTCCGCATTCGGGGTTGGGGGTGGTCAGCAGGTGATCGCCGTAGAAAATCGAGTTGGCGCCGGCAAGCAGGCAAAGAGCCTGCAAGGCGTCATCCATCTGCTCGCGTCCGGCGGACAGGCGCACGTGGCTGGACGGCATGGTGATGCGGGCGACGGCGATGGTGCGCACGAATTCGAAGGGGTCGAGCACCGCGCGATTGGCCAGCGGCGTGCCAGCAATCGCCACCAGATGATTGATCGGCACCGATTCCGGCGGTGGATCCAGGCTGGCGAGTTGGGCGATGAGGCTGGCGCGATGAGCGCGGCTTTCGCCCATGCCGATGATGCCGCCACTGCAGACCTTGATGCCGGCTTCACGCACCGCATCGAGGGTGTCGAGCCGATCCTGATAGCTGCGCGTACTGACCACTTCGGCGTAATACTCGGGCGCGGTGTCCAGATTGTGGTTGTAGTAATCGAGACCGGCATCCTTGAGCGCCTGCGCCTGCTGTTCATCGAGCATGCCCAGCGTCATGCAGGTTTCCATGCCGAGCGCTTTGACCTCGCGCACCATGCTGCCGAGCTTTTCCATGTCGCGCGCCTTGGGCGAGCGCCAGGCCGCGCCCATGCAGAAGCGGCTGGCGCCGCCCGCCTTGGCTGCTTTGGCCGCTGTCAGCACTTCATCGACCGGCATCAGCTTGCCGGCGCGCAAGCCGGTGTCGAAGTGGGCTGACTGAGAGCAGTAGCCGCAGTCCTCCGCGCAACCCCCGGTCTTGATCGACAACAGGGTCGACAGCTGGATTTCATTGGGGTCGAAATGGGCACGATGGACTTGCTGTGCGCGGTAGACCAGATCCATGAACGGCAGGGCAAACAGCGCTTCCACCGCCTCTGCGCTCCAGGTTTTGGCAAAGTTGGTGGTAGGAGGCAGGGCCGGGGTGTCGGTGACGGTAGCGACGGTGTTCATGCGCATTCCTTGCAGGGATAAATATTCGACGACGCTTATTTGTTATTTTGTGTACATAATTATGAATAAGCGGGCGAAATTATAAACCGGATTACGCAGATGGCAAGTGTTTGGCCCTCTTTCAGCTTCTTTTCTTGTGGTGCCGGGGCCATGCCCCGGCTCGCAGGCGCGGGTGCTGCAACGAAGGCTTGCTCGGGGCATGGCCCCGAGTTCACCAAAAATCAAAAGGTGCTTTTTCTGCCCGCAGTGGGTGAGGTGTGTGCTGTTGTCAGCGGCGACGGGTGGTTTTGACTTCGTCAGCACGCAGGCGGGCGGCAGTGCGGTCAAGGACGCCGTTGACGAACTTGTGGCCGTCGGTGCCGCCGTAAGCTTTGGCGAGTTCGATCGCTTCGTTGATGATCACTCGATATGGCGTGTCGAGGCTGTGGCACAATTCGTGGCTGCCGATCAGCAGCACTGCGTGTTCGATCGGTGACAGCTCGCTCACCGGCCGCGAGAGCATGGGTTCGAAGTGGCCGCGCAATTCATCGACGTTGTTGATCACCCCGGTGAGCAGGGTGGTGAGCAGGTCCTGATCGCAGCTGGCAAAGTCGTCGTTTTCCGCTTGCAGGTGATGCTTGATCGTGGTGCTCGAAGTGCCGGCCAGCAGCCACTGATAAATGCCTTGCAGGGCAAGCTCGCGCGCCCGGCGACGGGCCTGCTGCATGCTGGTGCGGGGGTTGGCCGCGCTGGCCGTGTCTGGCGTCCCGTCCTGCCCGACGTCTGGCTGTTCGCTCATTGCACCACCTTCAGCAGGCGGGCCATTTCGACTGCCGCACGGGCGCAGTCGGCGCCTTTTTCCTGCACCCTGGCCTGCGCCTGAGGGTGGTCTTCGGTGGTGAGCACGCCATTGGCGATCGGCAGCGCGCAGTCAAGGCCGACGCGGGTGATGCCGGCGCCCATTTCGTTGGAAACCAGTTCGAAATGATAGGTTTCGCCGCGGATGATCGCGCCAAGCGCGACCAGGGCGTCATGGCGGCCGCTGCGGGCCATGGTCTGCAGTACCAGCGGGATTTCGAGGGCGCCGGGCACGGTGACGATGCTGATGTTGCCGGGGCTGACGCCGAGGGCGAGCAGCTCCTGGACGCAGGAATCGAGCAGAGCTTCGCAGATGTCGAGGTTGAAGCGCGCCATGACGATGCCGACGCGCAGCGCACGGCCGTCGAAATCGGGATCGGTCTCGTGGACGTCGGGATAGCGGGCGCCACTGCGGGCGTGTTCGGAATGATTGCGTTGCATGTCAGTCTCTTGAAGAGGAGGTGGCCGCTCAGAGCTTGTCCACGTAGCCGGTGATTTCAAGGCCGAAGCCGGCCATGCTGGGAATCTTGCGCGGGCTGGCGAGCAGCTGCATCCTGCCGACATTCAGTGCGCGCAGGATCTGGGCGCCGACGCCGAACAGGCGGGCATCCCATTTGAGCTGGCCGCTGCGTTCGCCGTTGAGGCTGGCGAGCAGTTCGCGGCCGGACTGCGGCCGATAGAGCAGCACCATCACACCGCGTTCGGCGGCCGCGAGGGTGGCCAGCGCAGGATTCACCGCAAAGCTGTGCAGGCTGCTGCTGTCGTCGAGGAAGTCGACTACCGAAATCGGCTCGTGCACCCGCACCAGGGTTTCCAGCCCGGGCTGGATGTCGCCGCGCGAGAGGGCGAAATGGACGTCGCCGGAAGTCTTGTCTTCAAAGGCAGTGAGACGGAAGCGGCCGTGGGCGGTGTCGACGTCTTTCTCGACCAGCTTCTCGACCAGGTTTTCGGTGGCAGCACGGTATTCGATCAGGTCGCGGATGGCGCCGATCTTGAGTCCGTGTTCGGCAGCGAATTCGATCAGGTCGGGCAGGCGTGCCATGCTGCCGTCTTCCTTGAGGATTTCGCAGATCACCGCTGCCGGCTCGAGGCCGGCGAGTTGGGCAAGGTCGCAGCCGGCTTCGGTGTGGCCGGCGCGGATCAGCACGCCGCCTTTCTGGGCAGTGAGCGGGAAGATGTGGCCGGGCGCGACGATGTCTTCCGGGCGGGCATGGCGCGCCACCGCGACCTGAACGGTGCGTGAGCGGTCGTGGGCAGAAATCCCGGTGGTGACGCCAGTGGCCGCTTCGATCGAGGCGGTGAACGCAGTGCCGTAGGGCGTGCGGTTGTCGGGCACCATCTGTTCGAGGCCGAGCTGGCGGCAGCGTTCGTCGGTGAGGGTGAGGCAGACCAGACCACGGCAGTGAGTGACCATGAAGTTGATCGCTTCCGGGGTGACGAATTCGGCGGCGAGGACGACATCGCCTTCGTTTTCACGGTCTTCTTCGTCGACCAGGATCACCATCTTGCCGGCCTTGATGTCGGCGATGATGTCCTTGATTGGCGCCAGTGCGCTCATGTTGCAGTCCTTTGCCAGCAGGTGGCGGTGAAACGGGGTGGGGCGGCCGGGCTCAGCGCAGTGGTCGGTTCAGTTGCTCTGTTGGCTACTGAGTTGGTAACTGAGCTGCCAGCTGAGCATGCGTTCGACGTAGCGGGCGATGAGGTCGATTTCGAGGTTGACCTGGCTGCCGGCCTGCAGGCGCTTGAGGGTGGTCACCGCCACCGTGTGCGGGATGAGGTTGATCGAAAACTCCTGGCCATCGACCCGGTTTACGGTGAGGCTGACGCCGTCGACGGTGATCGAGCCTTTGGCCGCGATATAGCCGGCGATCGTCGCCGGGGCACGGATGATCAGTTCGTGGCTTTCGCCAATTGGAGCGAAACGGACTACTTCGCCGACGCCATCGACATGGCCGCTGACCAGGTGGCCGCCGAGGCGATCGGCCAGGCGCAAGGCTTTTTCGAGATTGACTTCGGCGCCAGTCTGGTCGAGTCCGACCGTGCAGTTGAGCGTTTCGCGCGAGACGTCGTACTGCAGGCGGGCGCCATCGATGCTGACCACGGTGAGGCAGACGCCGTTGTGGGCAATGCTGTCACCGAGGATGACGTCGCTCAGGTCGAGTTCGCCGCTGTCGACGGTGATGCGAATCCCGTCGGCGAGCGGCTCAATGTGTTCGATGCGGCCAAGTGCCGCGACAATGCCGGAAAACATGAAGGCCTTGATCGAAAAGGGAGAAAGGGCGAATTATAGGGGGAAATGCTGCCGTGTGCTTGCAGCCTGGCTTGTCCCCGGGGACTCTGTTCAGCGCAGGGCGCGATCAAGAATGGTACTGAACGGCCCGGGTTTCATGTAGCCAACCACGCGCAGACCATCGATTTCCTCGCCCTGACGATCGAAAAAGATGATTCCCGGTGGGCCGAACAGCTCGAAGCGCTTGAGCAAGGCTTTGTCTTCAGCTGAGTTGGCGGTGACATCGGCTTTGAGCAGCAGCATGTTGTCCATGCGGGCGGCGACCGCGCCGTCGCTGAAGGTGAAACGTTCCATTTCCTTGCAGGACACGCACCAGTCGGCGTAGAAATCGAGCATCACCGGACGGCTGCTTTCTGCCAGTCGGGCATCGAGCTCCGCCACCGATGCGACACGCTCGAATTGCGGCTGGCTGGCGGGAGCGCTGATTCCGGTGCCGGCAAGAAAACCCAGCGGCTGCAGCGGGTCGCGTGCGCCGCCGAGTGCGCCGGCGAGTTGAGCTGCGCCGGCAAGCAGCAGCAGTACTCCGCAGGCTTTCCAGAAACGTTGCCAGCCGCCGGCTTCGGCCGGCAAAGGGTCGAGTGCGCGCAGGAATACGGCGGAAAACAGCAGCAGCGTCGCCCAGCCGATCATCAGCGCTGGCAGTGGCAGCAGCGGGGTGAGCAGCCACAGCGCCACTGCCAGCAGCAGCACGCCAAACGCTTTTTTCACCCCTTCCATCCACGGGCCGACTTTCGGCAGCAGGCTGCGTGAAGCGAGCCCGACCGCCAGCAGCGGCACGCCCATGCCCAGTGCCATGACGAACAGCGCCAGACCGCCGAGCACCGCGTCGCCGGTGCGAGCGATGTAGAGCAGCGCGCCAGCGAGCGGGGCGGCGACGCAAGGGCCGACGATGAGCGCGGACAGCGCCCCCATCACTGCCACGCCCGGCAGGCTGCCGCCTTTGCGGGCGATGCCGCTGTGTGCCAGCCGGCTTTGCAGGGCGGCAGGCATCTGCAGCTCGTAGAAGCCGAACATCGACAAGGACAGCAGGACGAAGACCAGGGCAAAGAAGGACAGCACCCAGACGTTTTGCAAGGCGGCGCTCAGCATGGTGCCCGACAGGCCGGCCGCGACGCCAGCCAGCGCGTAGGTCAGCGCCATGCCCAGTACATAGGCAAGCGAAAGGCTGAAAGCGCGTCCGTGCGAGCTGTGTTCTCCCTGACCGACGATGATGCTCGACAGGATGGGAATCATCGGGAACGTGCACGGAGTGAAGGCGAGCAGCAGGCCGAAGCCGAAAAAGCTGAGCAGGATGAGGGCCAGGCCGGCGTCACCGAGCAGGCGGGCGATGTCGCCACTTTCGTCACCGCCGGCGAGGAGGCTCGGCTGGGGGCTTGCACTGTCCGGGCCGCTGCTGGCAAATCCGCCGCTGTTCAGCTTGCCAAGAAAGCTGGTGTCGGCGGTTTGCTGCGGACTGGCGTCGAGGTCGATCAGCGTACTCTGGGTGAGCGGCGGATAGCAGATGCCGCCGTCCCAGCAGCCCTGGCTGGTGACGAACAGTTCGAACTGGCGCTGCCCGGTGCTGTTGAGCGGCAACAGGATGCGCAAGAGGCCGCGATGAGTTTCGACTTCACCGAAAAAGTCGTCCTTGTGCAGCTTGCCGGCCGGCTTGAGCGCCGACTCGAAGGTGGTGGTGTCGGGTTCGGCTTCGAAGCGGAACTTGTCGCCGTAAAGGTAATACGCCTTGTTGATGTCGAAAATGACTTCGACTGTGTGCTCATCGATCGCCTGTGCCTGCATCGGGAAAGCCAGTTCCGGTGCAATCGGATTGGCGCGGGCTGGCGCGGCGAGCAGCAGGCTGCAGAGCAGGGCGAACAGCAGCAGGAAGCGGGCTGACGTGGCCAATGGGGCAGAGTTGGCAAATCGGGCTGAGCTGGAAAACGGAGCAGTCAACGGCATCGTGAAAGTGGGCAGATCAGTCAATCGGGGTGTCATCGCTGGCAGGCGTGGTGACAGATGAGGTGGCAGATGAGGCGGCTGTTTCGCCGGCGACCCAGGCGAGGTAGGCAGGCAGGCCATGCTCCACAGAGACCGCGATGATCTCGGGAAGTTCGTAAGGGTGCAGATGGCGGATGCAGCGTTCGAGCGCCGGATAGGCGGTGGCGGTAGTTTTGATCAGCAGCGGATATTCGCTGGCGTGCTCGATTTCATCCTGCCAGCGATAGACCGAAGTGCAGGGCGCCAGGATGTTGACGCAGGCTGCGAGGCGCTGATCGATCAGCGCTTCGGCGAGGGTGCGGGCGCTGGCCGCGTCGGGAAGATTGCTGACAACCAGCAGGGTTTCGGACATCGACAGTCTCCGCAAGGACAGGCCTGCTGCGCGGGCAGCAGCGGCCCGGGAGGTGAAGCAATGGTTTGAACCAGTGACGTGACCCGGTGGCTTGAATCAGTCGCGGGGGCCGAGAGTGCTGAGCAGGTGGGCGCGGATCAGGTGCAGCTTGCCGTGGAAGAAGTGGTCGGCCCCAGGGATGATGCACACCACCCGCTCCTGAGGACGGGCCCAGTCAAGGACGTTGGCGATCGGGACGGTGTCGTCGACTTCGCCGTGCAGGATGACGGCGGGGAGGTCTGCGGGCAGATTTGGCGTCCGGTAGTTGCGGCCGCTGCCGGTGGTTTCGCCAGTCGCGGTGCCAACCAGGATCAGTTGCTGCGGCGGTTGGCCGCTGTCGGCAAGCTGATTGGCGAGCTGGCTCTGCACGTAACTGCCGAAGGAAAAACCGGCAAGAGTCAGTGGCAGCTTGCCCCAGCGCGCCTGTGCCCAGTTGAGCACGCTCAACATGTCGGCCGTTTCGCCCACGCCTTCATCGTGTTCGCCGGCGCTGAGGCCGACACCACGAAAATTGGGCCGCAGACAGACGTAGCCGAGCTCGCGCAGGGTGCGCGCCAGGGTGTGCACCACCTTGTTGGTGTTGCTGCCGCCAAACAGCGGATGCGGGTGGCCGATCAGCGCAATCCCGCGCGGGCTGTCCGGCTTGGTCGGACTGTCGATCAGGGTGTCGATGTTGCCGGCTGCACCTTCGATGAGGACGGACTCGGTGGGCAAGGGGCGGCTCATGATTGCTCCGGTGTTTCCGGCAGGTGCAGGCGTTCGACGATGCGGCCGTGGACCAGATGCTGGTCGATGATTTCGTCGATGTCTTCCTGGTCGACATAGGTGTACCAGGTTTCCTGCGGGTAGATCGCGATCACCGGACCGTCGTCACAGCGGCCGAGACAGCCGGCCTTGTTGATGCGCACCGCACCCTTGCCGTTCAGGCCGAGGGCGCGGATGCGCTCCTTGGCATAGGTCTGCAGTGCGCTGGCCTGATGATCGTTGCAGCAGGTTTTGCCGTCATCGCGCTGATTGCAGCAGAAAAAGACGTGATGCTGGAAGTAGGACATGGGTTGGCAGATGAGTGAGGGGTGGGGATGGGGGAAGGACGCGGTCGATTATAGGCTTTCTCCCCTGCGTCGGGCGCTGAGGTGCTCGCCACGCCACAGGCCGAGGGCCGACAGATAGGCGAGCGCGGCAAATGGCCACAGGCTGTCGACCAGTTCGGTTAGACCGTGAAAATTGAGGATGTTGCTGATCTGGTTGAGCTGCTGGTGGTAAGGCAGGTAAGGGTTGTCCGGCATGATGTTCACCAGTGCGGTGGCAGTGAGCAGGGCGGTGCCGGCCAGTGCATGCTGGATCAGGCGCGGCAGCAGCAGACCGAGCAGCAGCAAGGGGGTGCCGATCAGCAGGCCGCGGCTGGCACCGGGAGTGAGCCAGGTGAGCGCCGAGCCGCTGGCAAAGAACACCGTGCTGGACAGCGCCTTGGCGGCGACGCCGAGCGCCAGCAGGATGAGCAGTGGCGCCGGGTTGGGCGTGCGGATCATGCAGCGCGCAAGCAGGCCGACGCCCAGCATCGCACTGGCGGTCAGTGCGCTGTCGAAGGCGATGAAGCGTTCGGCGCTGAAAGGTAGCGGCGCCGCAATGCCGAGCAGGCGGCGCAGGTCGCCGCTGGAAAACAGCAGATCATGGACGCTGAGCTGCGCCAGCAGCCAGAGGCCGAGCAGGATCAGGCCGGCGTCACCGCTGCGGCCGCGGATGAAGCAGTTTTCGCGCCAGCGCCGCACCAGACCGCCGCGGCCGAACCAGGCTTTGCCCCAGCCCGCGCCGAGCAGGGCGCCCAGGCTGGCGCCGATCAGATTGCCGGCGATGTCGAGATTGCTGGCGACCCGGCTGGGGAGGAAGTTCTGCAGCGTCTCGAGGCTGAAACTGAGCAGGGTGGCCAGCAGGGCGGTGAGCAGCACGCTGCGTGCGCGGGAGTGGCGATGAACCAGGCTGCTGGCCACCAGCAGGCCAAACGGCAGGTAGCCGGCGATGTTGAACAGCAGATCGTTGAGGATGAAATACTTCGGCCAGGGGGCGAGCAGATAGTCCAGCGCCGGCAAGCCGCTGCTGTACCAGCCGCTGAAAGGGTGCAGGCAGGCGTAGCAGATGAGCGCGCTCCAGGCGAGCGCAAGATTGCGCGGCAGAGCTGGGCTGGACGAAGGCTTCATGGGCAGAGAGCCTAGCGCAGTGTGCTGGAAGTGCAAGTGTCACTGGACGCAACGGGTGTGGCACGGACTGAGACTGGTGCTGGTATCGGCTGCTGTTCAAGCTTGGGCGTGATGCTTGCCAAGCTCGATGTTGCAGTGCACAATAGATCATTCATGAAAAGCTGCGGCTTGCCGTCCGTGCGTGCAGCTACAAGGGAGAACAATATGAACATCACTACTGCCTTCGATCAGTCAGCCTTGAAAGCTGCCACTCAGTCCCGCGTCAACGAGCTTGAACTTGGAGCGCAGGCCTGGTTGTCGTTGGTTGAGCATGTCTGTGCGCTCAATCTGAACGCTGCCCGTGCTGCGCTGGACGAGGTCGAGGCGAGTAGTCGTGCCGTCTTTGCCGCGCGTGAGCCGGAAGCGCTGCTCGGCATCGAGTTCGACCTGGCCAATCAGGCACAGCAGCAGCTGTTTGCTTATGGTCGCGGTCTGGCCGGTGTCGCTGCCACGGCCCATGGCGAGGTAAGCAAGCTGGCCGAGTTTGCCCTGTCGCAATGGCTGCAGGGCCTGATCATCGGGCTCGATCATTTCAATCGTTCGCTGCCGCAGGGTGCCGGCATGGCTGCCAATCTCGCTTCACGCAGTGCACAGCTGAGTGCCAGCCAGGTGTTGTCGGCCTATGAGCAGCTGGTGAAGATTGGTACCGGACTCAAGAGCGGAGAGCAGCCTCGGATGTGAGCTGTTCGTTCTGTGTCATCGCCATCAAGCGGAGCAGCCTGATCGGGCGTCCGCTCAGGTTCGCCCCGTCGCCGCCAAACCGGCCGCTGACCACAAGTGGTTGAAATCATCGCCCACGCCCCAGCCGACGTCTTGTCCCAGCTGGCGCACCCGGTCCAGGCGGGTCAGGAATCCGGGCTGTTGTGTGGTGGACAAGGCGAGCACATATTTCAATGCCTGCTCGAACATCCGCACCAGTGCGTCGAAAAAGCCTTCGTCGTCCATGCCGCAGTCGGCGAGAAAATCGAATACCTCCTCACAATAGAACACCGTGAGTTCGGCCAAACCTTCGGGCAGGCCCAATGCCTTTTTGTAATCGCTGATGGCTTTCTTGGCCTTGGCCACAGACTGCGGCTTGCGATAATCCGGCGGGTTGACCCATCGCGTGATGATCGCCTTGTATGGCTCCAGCGGATCATCTCCCAGCGCAAACCGGGCATGAAGGAAGGCCTGGTTGTCCTTGCTGGCAGCGTACAGATCTTGCACCAGCCTCAGCAAACCAGCGCGGTCGAAATCAGCCAGCCTGGTTTTGACGTCGCTCCAGGTCGGTTTGGCTTTGGTGACATTCTTCGTGGCCATGCGGGTCAATCCTTGTTCGTGTCGGTAGAAAAACGGTTTGTTTGCTCACGTCAGCGCCTCCTCGATCCACTCCCAGCGCTTGTCCTTGACCATCACGAAACGGCATCGCCCTTCTGACAGTTTGGCCCACAGGCCGCCAATCAAGCGATCATCCTCAGCCCCGTTCCAGCGATCAGCCCCCTTGTATTCAACCGCCAGAATCAGCCCCGGTTTGTCCGCTGAACCGGGCAATTGGCAGAGGAAGTCGGGGTAGAAGCGCCCATCCGCTTTCTGCAGGAAGAATGAGCAGCCCTCGCGCCGAACGAGGTTGCGTACCCAGAACTGGATGCGATCCTGTTGCGCCCACATATCCAACTGGCAGGCGCACTCGAACTCTTCCTTGCTGTCGAAGTCGCCGATGCGGCCGTAGAAATGCCTGCGGAACTCGAAATGTCCGAAGCGTCCGTCGTAGTCTCGGCTGGGTGCGTAGGCCTGGGCGTGAAACTCGAAGGTGTATTGATCCGTCACTGCCACGCGTGCCGCTGCATCGTCACCAAACAAGGCCTGCTGAAAAGCCTTGCCCACGGCCAGCTTGCGTAGTTCTCGAATGCGCGCCTCCAGCAGATTGCGGATCAGAAATTTCTGCAGGTTGGCACGTGCCAGCGTGAAACCCGCTCGGCGCAGCAGATCGGTGAGCCATGCGGCAACAAACGCCTGTTTACTGGTATGGGTCAGCGATGGTTCCGGCAGATTGCGGCACAGCCAGGCAGCAATACGGATCTCATTCCAGTTTTCGGGTTGGTAGACCAGACCCAGATCGCGCTGCAACTCTGGCAAGAAGCGTGATACCACGCGGCCACCATCGTCAATGTCGACCTCCCCGCCTTCCGACACCTTCAATGCCGCGCCCAGCACTTTCAAATCAGCGTCCGTCGGCACCGCGTCGTAAGGCGAGAGGTCCCACGGATAATCCAACACCTCCGGGTCATCAAACAACGCCAATTCGCCTTGCCCGCCTGGCACGCGCAAAGCCAACTGCGGTACGCGGAAGCGTTCGCCCAACTCGGCCGGGGTCTGGAAAAACTCAATTGCCGTGGTGCGACTGACTTTGGCGGCTTCGACAATGGCCGCCGCCGCTGTTTCGGAGGCCACCGATGCCTTGAGCACCTCAGTCTCATCTTCGGTCAGCGGGGTGCTGATGGTCAGCGTGTTGAGCTTGCGGTCCCAGCTCAGTTTGTCGCGCACCGGCCTGGGCACACTCTTGAGATCAGGTTTTTCGGGCAAGGCAATCACCACGGGGCGAACCACCACGCGTCCAGCGTGGCCCTCCAGATCCAGACGTGCCTGCTCGGGCAAGGCTGCCGTGACGAACTCGGCCACCTCGCGCCGTTCAAAACCTGCGCCTGCCACCAGCCTGTCGCGCAGCGCGCCGGCAGTTTCGGCAAAGTTGCGTGACACCACGAAGGCATACGACTGGTTCAATGCTTTCGCTTGCCGATGATTCGCACCGGGTTGCCGCAGCACGCGCCCCAGCAGCTGCTCTACTGCCGTGGCCGATGACAGTGAGGCCATGCTTACCAGAATGTAGGCAAACGGGCAGTCCCAGCCTTCGGCCAGTGCCTTCTGGGTGATGACGAACTTCACCGGACAGGTCGGATCGGCAATGCCCAGCTTGTAGTCGGCATCAAGTTGTTCCAGCCCTTTTTCCTCGCCAGTGGCCACCACGATTTCGCTGGCAGGTATGCCGTGATTGGTGATCAGCTCATGCCTCACCCTTTCGAAATCCAGTGTTTCGACACCTGCGCGGCGCGGTTCCGATTGAATCAACACCAGCGGGCGCAAATACGCTGCCCCGGCGCGACGTTCTTCATCCGCCAGCTTGTGCAGCGCATCGCGCCGGCCAATGGCATCGGCCAGGCACTGTTGCCAATTGGGCTCCGTCTGCAAGATCACTGGCAGCTTGATCATTTCTTCCGCCTTCAATTCGGCGGCGGACACGCTGTGCAGCACGTTGCTCGGCGTGCGCGTGAGATCGGGCGTGGCGGTTAGCTCCATCACTCCGCTGGGACGAAAGCGCGCCAGCATGTCGAATGCCAGCTCGGTGCGGCTGTTGTGCGCCTCATCCACCACCACGAACGGCCGGCGCAGGCGCAGCACGTTGGCCAGTGAATACGGCGTGATGCGATCAACGCCTTCGCCATCGGTCAGCAGTTCGTCACGCTGGCTGGGTGAAAGATTGTCGAAGTGGTGCATCAGCGCGCCGCTGCTCTGGTACACCTTGCGGCACTCCTCGTCCTCCACTTGAAACGCCTGTCGCGTGGCAACAATGATGGTGGTCGAGCTGTCCAGCGTGGCGCGGGTGACGCTTTTGGCTTCCTCCAGATCAAGCACTGTGATCGGTCCCGCCTCGCGCAGCGCGCTGTGATACGGATGGCTGCGGTCCTTCAGTGCCTTGATCGTTTGTGCGCGAATCGGCTTGCTGGGCACCAGCCACAGGATCACGCTGTGCTCGCAGCGCAGCAGGTGCATATTGACGAGCACCACGCTTTTCGCCGCCAGCCAGGTCTTGCCACCGCCCGTGGGCACCCGCAGGCAAAAGTACGGCATATCGACAGGGAAGCCCGATAGCGGGTTGTACGGATTGCCGCGACCCCACAGCCGCTCGGTGGTGGCAGTGAACGCGATCGACGGCGACGGCAGTTCGTGGCAGGCCTTGAAATACGCCTCCACACTGTCGAGCACCTGCTGTTGATAGGTCTTGGGTGCAAAAGCCGTCATGCCTTGTCCCCATAGGGTGCCGCCGTCTCCCGCACCTGCGAGCCTGCGATGTCCGGCAAAGGCCTGATGCGCTCGATGACTCCACCGCGACTGACGATCAACTCGGTTCCCGTTTGCGCAGCCAGCTCACGTGCGCGCCGCGCCGCGCGTTGCAATGCCTGCCACGAGCCGCGCAGATCGGCTGTGCTCGCCTGGTCGATAGGCTTCTTGGTATTCATCGCTCGCTCCAGTCCAGTAGCGCAGGTGTCTCGCCGGCGTTGTCGTACAGCGCCCAGGCATCCACAGCGGGGGCGTAATGGCGGTGGAAGTTTTCCAGTCCAGCCGAAAAACGGCGACGAATCACCGCCTCGGGAATATCGTGCCCACCTTGCAGCACCCGTTGCTGCACCCGTGCCACGGCTTCGTCGGCATGATTGAGTCGCAGAAAAATCAGTTCCACCCGATATCCCGCATCTCGCCATTTCCGGAGATGACGCAGGTAGCCGCGCCCCGACAAGGTTGTCTCGAAGGCAAAACTGCGCCGCGCCTGAAAATGTCGCTCAAGCTCCAGCAGCATCAAGCGTCCGGCCTGCAGGGCCGCAGCCTCCACATCGAAGGGCGACAACCCTGCCGCAATCAGGTCGGCGTTGACGAACACCGGGCACGCCGCTTCATGAGGCAGAAACTCACGGGCAAACGTCGTTTTGCCCGCGCCGTTCGGCCCGGCAATGATGATGACTTTCAAGTCCTGCGCCACCTCACACCTCCAGCGCGTAAGGCGTCTGCTTGAAGGTGATGCCCTCGCGTGCGGTGCGCGTGCCCAGGCGGTTGGCAGCGGCGTAGATCACTTTTGGCCCAGCGAACTTCGGCAACATATCAAACACCGGGCCGGTGAGCACGTTGCCACCCGCCACGGATTTGTCCTTGAGGATGCCGTTGTAAAGCAGGTAGATGGCGCGTCCTTCGTGCACCCCCAGCAGCGGCGAATCGGCGGTGCCGGTAAAGCCGGTGCCGGTTTCGGCAAACCAGACGAATTCGGCCAGTTGGCCGAATTTCACATCGCTGCGAATCTGGCCATCGGCATCGAACAATGGTTCGGCGGACAGGCGGCAGAACTGGAAATCTCCGCCGAGGCCGTCGATAATTTGGTCTTTGGCATTTGCATAGCCCTGCGCCACGCGCCGGACCCGCTCACGGGTGACATTTTGTGCAATGCCTTCATCCATTTCGACCAGGATGAAGCGGCGGTTGCCACCATCTTCAGCGTTTTGTTTCAATACTGCGTGGGCGGTAGTGCCCGAGCCGGCGAAGCTGTCAAGAATCAATTCGCCGGGTTTGGTGGCAATTTGAATGACGCGTTGGATCAAGCGTGTCGGCTTGGGTGTGTCGAATGCGGTTTGTGTCCCAAACAGGCTCTGGATCTCTTTGCGTGCCTCATCTGTGTGGCCGACTTCTTCGTGTGGCCACCAAGTCCATGGAACAAAGCCCTCAACGTCAGACAGGTAGCGAATGATTCGTGGGACGCCATTTCCATCTTTTCCGAAGTAGATGCGGCCTTCAGCCTTGAGTTTCAGGAACTCACTTTCTATGGTTGACCAGCAGCGCCCTTCAGGTGGGCGATGAACCTTTCCGTTTGTACCGACTATTTCGTACATCTGGTTCGGTCGGTAACCCTGTGCTGTCATCGATATCGACTGCCACCGCCCCTTCGGATCATTGTTCGGGTTTTTGTAAACGGCTGCTTGCTTCTCGTCGATGGGAACGCGATTGCGAACTTCTTGGAACAGCGTTGGGTTCTTAGCATAAACGATGAGGTATTCGTGCACATCTCCGATTGCGCCACGGTTCTCGCGTGAGTAGCGTTTTTGCCAAACGTTGCTGGCGACGTAATTGGATGCTCCAAAAACCTCGTCCATCAACAAGCGCAGCGTCGCCACTTCGTTATCGTCAATGGAGACGAAAATCGCGCCGTCCTCGCGCAAAAACTGCTTCAGCAGCACCAGGCGCGGATACATCATGCACAGCCAGCGGTCGTGCCGATCCAGCGTCTCTCCCTCCTTGCCGACCACTTCACCCAGCCATTTGCGAATTTCCGGGCTGTTGACGTTGTCGTTGTACACCCAGCCTTCGTTGCCGGTGTTGTAGGGCGGGTCGATGTAGATGCACTTCACCTGTCCGGCGTAACGCGGCAGCAGCGCCTTGAGCGCATGCAGGTTGTCACCTTGCACAATGAGGTTGCCGCTGTCGTGACCATCGCCGGGGCCACAGGACAGCTCAGGCACCGGCTCAAGCAGGCGGAACGGAACATCCTTGTGGTGTTTGACGACGGCTTCTTTGCCGATCCAGTTCAATGTTGGCATTGGCAGCCATCCCTCAAGCTGTGCGCGACGGCCGCAGACCATCGTTGCATTGTTCTTCCTCCGCGCCACCGGCGCGCACCCTTTGATCGCGGATTTTTCTTGTGACACCGGGGTCATGCCCCGGATTCCAGGCCGTGGTGCTGCAACAGACCGAGCCTACGAAAAGTCGCAAGACGCTTCTTGCGAGCAGGAGTAGAGGGGAGTGAGCTGCGGATCTGCTGTGGGCGCAGGCAATGGATACTGCCTGCCGTCGCCATCTTTGCGCTGCAGTGCCGGTAAAGACGTTGGCTGATCTGGAATCGAATGCTCCGGAAGATCGCGTCTGGTGGCTTGAACCGAGTAGCTGGAAACCATTTTGGCGGAGTGGACGGGACTCGAACCCGCGACCCCCGGCGTGACAGGCCGGTATTCTAACCAACTGAACTACCACTCCGCAGTGGCATGCGCTGCTGCGATCAGCGCAGATGCGGGATTTTAGTCAGCTTTCTCGCTTTCGGCAACTGGTGGGATTTGCTCACTGATCTGAAACGAAAAAAGGACCTTTCGGTCCTTTTTTCGTTGAGCTGGAGCGGGAAACGAGACATTTACTAGGCGCGTAAGTCGTTGTTTCCCGAACACTTTCTTCGCCGAGGTGGCCAGCGAAGACCTCAATTGTAGCCTTGTTTTTCGTCCCCGGCAACAAGTTCGTCCAAAGAAATCCATCGACGTCCAAAGACGCACACTCCACGCACCAGACCCGCACCCCGCACATCGCCATCCGCGTGGACTCGAACTAGCGCCCCATATCCCGTTCTCTGCTTCTGCATCTTTACCGCGATGCCGACTAGGCAGCAGGCTTCCGATGTCGGGGCAGTTCGGATGCCACCGTGGAAAGGCGCGCACCGCGCATTGCGGTGCCGTCTGCGCAAGCCACGCCGGAAGAACGCACACCCTAGCCATGGTGCGTCGGCGCGCGATTCTTTATGGATATATCAGGATGCCGGGATGAACATGACGGGAGCGGATTCGCTGCGTCCAGCTTGACGTTGGATGACGATTGCGATCCCCTTCGCACCCCTTGAGACCGTTGGCATATCAGGCCATACCCAGACGGTTTTGCAGGGGCCGCAACTTCTTACGACCCTGATAGCGTGAGCGTCACTGTCGAGCCTGCGTCTTGATGCTCGACCTTCTAGTCGATGAATTTTTACACATCGAGCACACGACGGCTACCAGTAGCGCCGACTGGTAAGAGGTACTCAAGCCCAATGACGAAGCCGCCCTCTGGGCTCGCTTCCTGCACAGACAACACGCCGGCCATGAGGTCGGCGGCAAAGGAGTCGGCCATGTAGTTCTTCTCCTGGAAGGAGACGGAGCATGCAAGAGAACAAGAATGATGCACCCACATCAAAGGTGTTCTATCGCCCGATCGAAGCGTCCATCCGCTGGGCCGGGCTGCTGCGGTACGAGCAGGTGATTCTGGCCTCGATTTCGTCGCCCCGGAACCTGCCACTTTCGCTGGACTGCCCACGCTGGGGCGAACTGCGGCTGTACACCGAACGCATCTATGACGGCATCCTCAATGGGGAGCTGCCCTTCGGGCAGGACGGCATCACGACGCACGACACCGAACTGATCGACTCTCTCGATCTCACCGTCCGCCATGTCGATCTGAAGCGCTGGATGCGCCAGCAATACCCCGAACAGCGACCAGGCTTTCTCTTTTCCCGCAGCGAGCGCATCACCCATCCCTTCATCTCGCTGGAGACTGGGCAAGCCATGCTGGTTGAGCAGCTCGCCCTGAAATCCGCCTTGGAACAGTCCAAGCGCCAACTTCGCGAGCTGCAGGGCAAGCACGACGCGCTGCTCAAGCAGTCCACGGTGATTCCCGCCTGCGCGCAGTGCCCGATCAGCGATCGGGCCGAGGCCACCTACCTGAACATCATCGGGGGCATGCTGGAGCTGATGCTCGGCCAGTCGCCCTCGGGCACGCCGTACTCCAGCTTCAAGACGCAGGAGGCTGTGGTCAGCGCACTGGTCGCCCATCACCACGGCGTCATGGGGATCGCCGAGCGGACGTTGAACGGCAAGTTCGCCACGGCCAGACGCCGGCTGCATAGCGCCACGCTCTGAGGATTGCCAGCTTGTATGTGCAGTCGCGGAGATTGCATTTGCAATGTCTTTCCGCAGCCGTGTCTATTGAATAGAGGTCACGCCAACAAACGCCACTGAGCGTTCAGGAGTGACCGCCATGTCGCAAACACCT
>JAVEVA010000051.1:0-24120 GCA_034005275.1 Thauera sp.
GATTGCCGGTCTGGTGGCGGAAGGCTCGACGGTGGTCGAGCGCATCTACCACCTTGATCGCGGCTATGAGCGGCTGGAAGACAAGCTCAATGCGCTCGGCGCGCGGGTGAGCCGGCTGCGCTGAGTCCTTGAATCTGAGTCTGTGAGTCTGAGTCTGCCTGGGCGCAGCTTGGCCGCTTTCAGCTGCGCCAGCAGTTTGCCAGTCCGTTACAGTTCGAACTGGCCGTCGGCTTCCGGCTGCCAGCTCACTTCCAGCACCTGCAGCTGCAGTTTCTTGCCATCGGGGGTGGCCCAGTCGATGGTCTGGCCACTGGCGAGACCGAGCAGGGCGCTGCCGGCAGGCGAGAACACCGACACCCGGTGGGCTTCGGCATTGGCGTCCTTCGGATAGGCAAGAGTCAGTTCGTATTCACGGCCGCTGCCCAGTTCGCGAAAGCGGGCGCGGCTGTTCATGGTGATCACGTCTGCGGGCATTTCTTCCGGCTCGCGTACCTCGGCGCGTTCGAGCTCCGCACGCAGTGGGTCAAGATCACTGCGGCTGCGAAAAGCCGGCAGGACGAGCAGGCCTTCGAGGCGTTCAAGGTCGCTGCTGGAAACAAGGATGGCTGGCTTCATGGCGGTCGGCAATAAAAAAAGCGAAAAGTGCTGTCAGGTGGATGCTGGCGGGTGAGGACAACACAGGGCACCGATCACGCAGGTGCACAAAGAAAAAGGCTGAACTGCCTGGCAGCCCAGCCTTGGCGGAGACGAAAGCGATGCGCTGTTCGTGACCGTCATTGTCCGTCCGGATTGTGCTCGTGCGGTTTCGGTGATTCAGGTTGTGCAGCAGGGTGTTGCGCCGAAACGGGTTCACGAGTTCTTTGCAGGTTAACAGATGCGAGGGCGGGTTACAATAAGCCTTCCTCAGAGCCTCTCCCAGACCAAGGTTTTCCCGTGACCAGCATCACCCTCGCGCTGTCAAAAGGGCGCATTTTCGAAGAAACCATGCCGCTGCTTGCTGCAGCAGGCATCGTGCCGGCCGACAATCCGGAAACTTCGCGCAAACTCATCATCAACACCAACCGGCCTGACGTGCGCCTGATCATCGTGCGCGCCACTGACACGCCGACTTATGTCCAGCACGGCGCGGCTGATCTCGGTATTGCCGGCAAGGATGTGCTGATCGAACACGGCGGTGGCGGTCTCTACCAGCCGCTGGACCTCGACATTGCCCGTTGCCGGCTGTGTGTCGCCGTGCGCGAAGGTTTCGACTACGCTGCCGCCTGCCGGCCGGGTGGGCGCATTCGCATCGCGACCAAATACATCAACGCAGCCAAAGCGCATTTCGCCGGCAAAGGCATGCACGTCGATCTGATCAAGCTTTACGGCTCGATGGAACTCGCACCGCTGGTCGGCCTGGCCGATGCCATCGTTGACCTGGTGTCCACCGGCAGTACCTTGCGGGCCAACAAACTGGTCGAAGTCGAAGAAATCATGCCGATCAGCTCGCGTCTGATTCTCAATCAGGCTTCGCTGAAGCTGAAGCGCGAACAATTGCAGCCGCTGCTGGATGTGTTCGCCGGTGCGGTCAAATCCTGAGAGCTCTGCCATGAATCAACCTTCCATCCGTCGCCTGAATGCGGCGGCGAACGATTTTTCCGCCACGCTGGATGCCTTGCTGGCCTTTGATGCCAGCGCCGATGCGCGCATCAATGAAGCGGTGGGCGAGATTCTTGCTGCGGTGCGCAGTCGCGGCGATGCGGCGGTGATCGAATATACCTGCCGTTTCGATGGTCTTGATGTCGCCAGCATGGCGGCGCTTGAACTGCCGCGCAGCAGTCTGCAGGCAGCACTTGACGGCTTGCCGGCGGCGCAGCGCGAGGCGCTGGAAGTTGCCGCCAGCCGGGTGCGCAGCTATCACGAACGGCAGAAGATCAGCTCGTGGATGTATGAGGAAGAAGATGGTTCGCGGTTGGGGCAGCAGGTCAGCGCGCTTGATCGCGTCGGCCTGTATGTGCCGGGCGGACGTGCTTCCTATCCGAGCTCGGTGCTGATGAATGCGATTCCGGCCAAGGTGGCCGGCGTTGGCGAGCTGATCATGGTGGTGCCGACGCCGAATGGCGAACGCAATCCGCTGGTCCTCGCTGCGGCGGCGATCACCGGCGTCGACCGGGTGTTCACCATCGGTGGTGCGCAGGCGGTGGCGGCGCTCGCCTACGGCACCGAAACCATTCCCCAGGTGGACAAGATCGTCGGTCCGGGCAATGCCTATGTTGCCGAAGCCAAGCGCCGGGTGTTCGGCACGGTGGGCATCGACATGGTCGCCGGCCCGTCGGAAGTGCTGATCATCGCTGACGGCAGCGCTCATCCGGACTGGGTGGCGATGGACATGTTCGCCCAGGCGGAGCACGACGAACTGGCCCAGTCGATCCTGCTGTCGCCGGATGCGGCTTTTCTCGATGCCGTTCAGGAGGCAATCGATCGCCTGCTGCCGACCATGCCGCGGCGCGCGACCATCGCCGCATCGCTGGTCAGTCGCGGTGCGCTGATTCAGGTCGCGAGCATCGAGCAGGCCTGCGCGCTGGCCAATCGCATCGCGCCTGAGCACCTTGAGCTGGCGCTGGATGACGCCGAACAGTGGGTCAGTCACATCCGCCATGCCGGGGCGATTTTCGTCGGCCACTGGGCAGTCGAAGCGCTGGGAGATTACTGCGCCGGCCCCAACCACGTGCTGCCGACCATGCGCAGCGCACGTTTCTCTTCGCCGCTCGGCACCTACGATTTCCAGAAGCGCAGCAGCATCGTGCACATCTCGCAGGCCGGCGCCCGCCGTCTCGCACCGATCACCGCCGAACTCGCCACTGGGGAAGGTCTGCACGCTCACGCCCGTTCGGCCCAGCTGCGGCTGGAATCGTAAACAGGCGCGGATCTGCACCGCAATCTCGTTCGCAACTCGCCGCGTTCCTCCCCGAAATTTTCGCGCGATGCATGATGCGGGTCATTTCAGCCTGAATCGAGACTGAACACTTTGGAGCATGGAATGCTGCAGGACATTGCCCACCTCGGGCAGCTTGTCGGGCTTGGTGTCGTGCTGTTGCTGCCGCTGGCAAATCCGCTGACCTCGATGACTTTGCTGCTGTCGCTCGGCGGCAGGATTCCGTATCGCGAACGACAGAAGCAGATCACCCAGGCCGCGTTTTACGTTTTTGCCATCATGGCAGTCACCTACTATGCCGGTGCCTGGATCATGCAGACTTTCGGCATTTCCATCCCCGGTTTGCGCATCGCTGGTGGCCTGATCGTTGCAGTCATCGGCTTCGACATGCTTTTCCCTTCTTCGCCGATGGACGACATGGTCGAAGCCGAAGCCGTCTCCGGCGACATTGCCAAGAGAAAGCCGGTCAATATTGCCTTCGTTCCGCTTGCGCTGCCGGGCACTGCCGGGCCGGGAACGATTGCGATGATCGTCAGCGGTGCAGCGTCGATTTCACCGTCGATGACCGAAGTCTATCCAGGCTGGGTGATTTCGTTCACGCCGATCATCGTCTTTGCATTGCTGAGCCTGCTGTTCTGGATCTGCCTGCGCTCGGCACAACGGATCGTCACCCTGATCGGCAGCGGTGCGATTGAAGCGTTCTCCCGGGTGATGGGCTTCCTGCTGGTGTGCATGGCGGTGCAGTTCGTCATCAACGGCGTCCTTGAAATCGTCGCCGAGCACACGGGCTGACGCAGCGCACCGTCCTGCAGGACAGCCCCCAGCCGGGTGGCGGCGATCAGGAGTGACGGGTCCTGGTCAACGGCTTTGAGCAGCGTCGTGATGTGCGCATCGTCAGTCCAGCCGAATATCCGGCGTGGCAGGATGTCGGGCAAGCTGTGCAATGATTTCCGGCCAGGTGCTCTCCAGCCGGCGGGTCAGCAAGGGAGGGAGAGGACTTATAATTCCGTCAGCTGCGGGCGTCTGACTATCGATGGCGCCGGCACTCTTATCCACCTTGCCTGGCCGTTGGCCGGAGTCCCCTGATCATGAGCAAAACCAGTACCACGCCGGCTGCCCGGCTGATTTACGGCTTTCACGCCGTCACCGCACGTCTGCGTCAGGCACCGGACAGCGTGCTTGAAATCCTGCTGGCGGCGGAACGCAAGGATGTGCGGGCGCAGAAGTTGCTGGCGCTGGCCGAAGCGGCGACGGTGAAGGTGGTGCTTGATGACAGCGCCCGCCTCGACAAGTTGGTTGGCACCCGTCGTCATCAGGGAGTGGTGGCAAAGATTGATGGCAGCCGGCGCGAGCTCAAACTGGCCGACATTCTCGACACACTGGATGAGCAGGCACTCATTCTGGTACTCGATGGCGTGCAGGATCCGCATAATCTTGGTGCCTGCCTGCGCGTGGCCGATGCGGCCGGAGTGCATGCGGTGGTGGCGCCCAAGGATCGGGCGGTGGGGCTGAATGCCACGGCGGTGAAAGTGGCCAGTGGTGCGGCGGACAGCGTGCCGTATGTGACGGTGACCAATCTTGCTCGCGCCCTGCGCGAACTGCAGGCGGCCGGAGTGTGGGTACTGGGCGCTGCGGGTGAAGCGGAGCAGACCTTGCACGAGGTCGATCAGCGCGGACCGGTGGCCTGGGTGCTGGGCGCCGAAGGCGATGGTCTGCGTCGGCTGACGCGCGAAACCTGCGATGAGCTGGTGCGCATTCCGATGCTGGGCAGTGTCGACAGTCTCAATGTGTCGGTTGCCAGCGGCATCTGTCTGTATGAAACCCGGCGTCAGCGTGAATATGGCTGGCAGCGCGGTGGGCAAGGTGGCGGCAAATGAGGAAAGGTGAATGAGCAACAAGATTGAGCAGCGTGCGACACGTTTTCAGCGTACGCCCCAGTTTGATGAGGCCGAGCGCGCAGCGGTGTATCGTGCCATTCACACCCGGCGTGATGTGCGCAGCGAGTTTCTCCCGGAGCCGGTGACCGACGAGCAGCTGGCGCGAGTGCTGATGGCAGCGCACCATGCGCCTTCGGTGGGCTTCATGCAGCCGTGGGATTTTGTCGTCATCCGCTCGGCGGAAGTGCGGGCACGCATTCATGCCGATTTTCGTCGTGCGCATGATGAAGCGGCGCAGATGTTCGACGCCGAGCGCCGTGACACCTATCGCCAGCTCAAGCTCGAAGGCATTCTCGAGGCACCGCTCAATCTGTGCATCACCTGCGACCGCAGCCGTAATGGCCCGGTGGTGCTCGGGCGCACCCATATCCCGAGCATGGATGTCTACAGCGTGGTCTGTGCAGTACAGAATCTGTGGCTGGCGGCGAGGGCGGAAGGGCTGGGGGTGGGCTGGGTGAGCATTCTTCACCAGGACGTACTGCGCGATATTCTCGGCATTCCGGCGCACATCGAACCGGTGGCGTATCTGTGCATGGGGCATGTGCAGGATTTTCACCTGCGTCCCGAGCTGGAGGAGAAAGGCTGGCTCAAGCGGATGGCGATCGATCAGCTGCTGCACGCGGATGGCTGGGGCCAGCAGGGCAGCAGGCTGGATGAATTGCGTGCTGCGCTCGATCAGCGTCGCAGCGAGCTGGCCTCGTCTGCCTGAAATCTGCCTGAGTCCGGTCTGGTCAGTGGTCCAGTGGCCGGCCGCCGGCGCGCTCAGCGCAAGGCAAGGAACTCGTCCCACTCCTCAATGGGGGCTGGCTTGCCGAACAGGTAGCCCTGGAACTGGTCGCAGCCGTGGCGGCGCAGGAAGTCGCGCTGGATGGCGGTTTCGACACCTTCGGCAATCACTTCGAGTTTCAGCGCCTGACACATCGACAGGATGGCGAGCACGATGCCTTCGCTGGCTTCGCTATGAGTCATGTCGCTGATGAAGCTGCGATCGATCTTGAGCTGGTTCACCGGCAGTCGCTTCAGGTAGGACAGCGATGAAAAACCGGTGCCGAAGTCGTCGAGCGAGAAACGCACGCCCAGTTCGCGCAGTTGATCCATGCGGGTGACGGCTTCGTCGACGTCGTCGAGAATCACGCTTTCGGTCAGTTCCAGTTTGAGGCCGCTGGGGTCGATGGCGGTTTCGCGGATGATCTCTCGCACCGTGACGACGAAATCGGTCTGGCGGAACTGGCGAGCGCTGATATTGACCGCCATGCTGAGGGAAGCTGCGCTGTCGTCCTGCTGCCAGCGCGACAGTTGGCGGCAGGCAGTGCGCAACACCCATTCACCGAGTGCATTGATCATGCCGCTCTCTTCGGCAAGCGGGATGAATTCCGCTGGAGAAACCATGCCGCCGTCGGCGGTTGGCCAGCGCAGCAGAGCTTCGGCGCCGACCACCTTGCCGCGCCGGTTCATCTGGGGCTGGTAATACAGTCTGAACTCTTCGTTGAGCAGCGCTTCGCGCAAGCCGGCTTCGAGCCGGATGTGAGCGTCCACCGTGGCCTGCATTTCCGGATTGAAGAAACGGATGGCGTTGCGTCCGCTTTCCTTGGCAGCATGCAACGCCACTTCAGCCTGCTTGAGCAGGTTGGGGATCGAGTGTTCGCGGCCGTGGAACAGGCTGATGCCGATGCTGAGGGTGGCGTAATAGGTGTTGTCGCAAGGTTTGCCGAGGTTGTAGGGCTTGTTCAGCTTTTCGTGCAGTTCGCGCGCCAGCTGCTCGGCACTGCGGACTGCCTCGGCTTCGGAGGCAGCCAGATTTTCGATGACGATGGCGAAGTCGTCGTCGCCGCGACGGGCGATGGTGTGCTCTTCGGCGATGGTTTTCTGCAGCCGTTCAGCCACGGCCTGCAGCAGACGGTCGCCGCAGGCGTGGCCACGACTGTCGTTGAGTTTCTGGAAGCGGTCGATGTCGAGCAGCATCAGCAGCCCCCAGTGGTTGCCGCTGGCGCTGGCGCGCACGGCCTGGTTGAGGCGGTCGTTGAGCAGACTGCGGTTGGGCAAGCCGGTGAGGGCGTCGAAATAGGCCAGACGGTGCAGCAGCTGTTCGGACTGTTTGCGTGCGGTGATGTTTTCCTTCACGGCGACGAAATGGGTGGTGTCGCCGTGTTCATTCTTGACCGGTGCGATGGTGGCCAGTTCGATGTAGGCGCTGCCATCCTTGCGG
Source organism: Thauera sp. (assembly GCA_034005275.1). Taxonomy (GTDB): domain Bacteria; phylum Pseudomonadota; class Gammaproteobacteria; order Burkholderiales; family Rhodocyclaceae; genus Thauera. Next base: position 7,058 of record JAVEVA010000051.1, read on the forward strand.
CGGTTGTGGAACTCGCCGCGCCAGACTTCACCGCGACACAGGCTTGCCCACAGTTCGATGTAGGTTTCCTTCGGTGTCCAGCCGGCGTTGAGGACGCGCGGATTCTGGCCGATCAGTTCTTCGCGCTCATAGCCGGTGGTCTTGAGGAAAGCGGTGTTGACGTAATTGATGCGCGCGTCGGTGCCGGTGATGACGATGCTTTCCGGGCTTTGTTCGATGGCCATCGACAGCAGACGCAAGCGGGTGTCGCGTTCCTGCAGGCTGTCGACCATGGTATTGATGCTGGCGCTGATGGTGTCGAGTTCGCTGACACCACTCAGGTGCTCGATGTGACTGTCGAGCTGGCCGGCGCCGAGCTGGCCGGTGACCTTGAGCACTTGCCGGGTCCAGCGTTCGATCAGGCGGCGAATGTAATGGCGGGCGCCGAGGATCGAGGCGAAGCCGACCAGCATCAACAGCGCGAGCTGGAGGTGGAAGTCACGTGCCACTTTCTGCAATGACAGTTCGAGCGGTGCTTCGACGACCAGCAGGCTGTTGTCGGGGGCAAAGTCGGGCGCGGTGAGCGCGTAGAGATGCTGGCGACCATCGGCATCGCTCAGTTCCAGCGTGCGTTGCCTGCTTTCGAAGCTGGAGGAGAGCTCGACCAGGCCTTGTGCCGACTCGAGCAAAGCCATCGGCTGGCTGCGTTCCGGATAGTGCTCGAGCGTGGTGCCGCGATGACTGACGAGGGCAGCCGCCCAGCCAGGGGGCAGGCGCAGATCGTCCATCAGCCGGCTCAGCCAATCCATCGACAGGGCGGCAAAGAGCACTGCCCGCAGTTCGCCGTGCTCGGTGCGCATCGGATAGCCGAAAAACAGCGTCCAGCGCAGGGTGATCTCGCTCTGGCGAAATTCGCCCGTTGCCACCCCGGTGCCGTGCAGCGCTTCCTTGAACCAGCTGTGATCAGCAACGTTGATGCCATCAGCGCCGGGCAGGGCGCTGCAGAACAGGTTGCCGTCGGGATAGGCTGCGCCCAGGTTGTCGAAATTTTCGAGCGAAGCCAGCATGCGCCGGGTAATGCCTTTGCAGGCATCAGGATCAAGCGAGGTCAGCTCATTGGAGCGGGCGATCACCTGCAGGGCGATGCCGACTTCCTGATGGGCCTTGTTGGCCTGCAGCCGGGTGGCGGTGAGAACCGTGTTGATCTGTTCGTGAATCCCCTGCTCGACACGGGTCCGGGTCTGATGATGGTTGTACATCACCAGCAGCAGGATGGGAGCAAGCGTGAGGATGACCACCAGCCACAGCCGAAAGCGTAGTGAATTGTGAGTCAGGCGCAACATGCTTGATGGAAACCTGGAAAGCAACTGGAGTGGAGGAGCGATTGCATGCAGTTGAACTATGCCTGAAACCGGCTCGGGCATGGTGATCAAGTGCCTGCGAGTGTGCGCTGGATCACGCCGGTTGGTGATGTCTGGGTTCTCTCCAGTCCCAAAACGGCCGTTCTGCTCATTTCAGCATGAAGCCACGCTCATGCAAGGCTTCCACCAGGCGGTCACGCCCGCTCAGGGAGGCCGGGCCGGCAATGCGCTTGACCGAATGCAGTGCCCAGTTGCCATGAACTTTCATGCCTTGCTCCTGGTAAAACTCCGCCATGCTGTGGTTGTAGTCCTCGACGGTTCCGGCGGCGGCAGTGTGCTGGTAGCTTTCGTGGTGAAGGACAAAGGGCTGGGCCGGCCTGGGCTTGATCGCAGCCGGTCGGGTCGGGTCAGGATGGCCGACGCAGAGGCCGAACAGGGCCACGGTGCCGTCGGGCAGATCAAGCAGTTCGGCGACCTGTTCGGGCTGATTGCGCATGCCGCCGATGAACACCGTGCCCAGACCGAGCGACTCCGCTGCCAGCGAGGCATTCTGCGCTGCGAGCGTTGCATCAATTACGCCGACGAGGAACATCTCCTGATAGTCGAGTCCGTCAGCGGGGCGTCCGGCTGCGGCGGCGAGCGCCCGCAGGCGCGAGAGATCAGCCAGCCAGACCAGCTGCAGCGGTGCGTCGGCGACGTGCTGCTGCTTGCCGGCATATTCTGCAAGGCGGGCGCGGCGTGCCGGGTCGCGCACGGCGATCACGCTCCAGGGGTGGAGATTGGAAGAGCTGGGCGCCGACTGGGCAGCGGCGATGATCGTCGCCAGCATCTCGTCGCTGATCGGGTCCGGCAGGTAATGGCGCACCGAGCGGTGGCTGAGCAGCTGCTCGATGAACGGGGAGATGGCGGTGGACGGGACAGTGACAGGCTGCTCGCGATAGCGGGCCTGCAGGAGTTGTTCGGCGAGTGACATGGGTGATGTGGCAGAGCTGAAAACTGGCTGATGCGGTGATCTGCCAAGTATAGTGGCTGCAGGCGAAGAAATTGATTCAAACGATGTTACGTTAACGTAAACGTAATATAATCGAGGTTTGCGCTTTTTTGCGCAGGACAGAATTTCGCTGACGATGAGGAGGGGTTGCCATGAGTGCTGTCGATTTCGTTGCTGCACGTGATTTTCTGCTTGAGCACCGTACTGACTATGCGGCCGCTTATGCCGGTTTTAAGTGGCCGAAGCAGAAGGAGTTCAACTGGGCGCTGGATTATTTCGACGCAATGGCGCAAGGCAATGACAAGCCGGCGCTGTGGATTGTCGAAGAAGATGGTTCGGAGTCGCGTCTGAGCTTTGCCGAGATGTCGGCACGCTCCAACCGGGTCGCCAACTGGCTGCGCAAGCTCGGCGTCCAGCGTGGCGAACGCATCCTGATCATGCTCGGCAATGAAGTGCCGCTGTGGGAAACCATGCTGGCGGCGATCAAGCTCGGCGCCGTGGTCATTCCCGCCACCACCCTGCTCACTCCGGAGGACTTGCAGGATCGCGTCGAGCGCGGTCAGGTCAAGCACGTCGTGATTGGCAAGGAGCACACCAGCAAATTCGAGGGGCTGACCGGCATCTACAACCGCGTTGCGGTTGGCAGCCAGCCGGAAGGCTGGTTCAATTTTGCCGATGCGGCTGCCGAGTCGGATCAGTTCACCCCGGAAGGTGTGACCCGGGTCGATGACCCCCTGCTGCTGTACTTCACTTCCGGCACCACCTCGCTGCCCAAGCTGGTGCTGCACACCCACCAGTCCTATCCGGTGGGCCACCTGTCGACCATGTACTGGATCGGTCTGCAGCCTGATGATCGTCACATGAACATCTCCTCGCCGGGCTGGGCGAAGCATGCCTGGAGCTGCTTCTTCGCGCCGTGGAATGCTGGCGCCTGCGTGTTCCTCTACAACTACAACCGCTTCGATGCCAAGGCGCTGCTCAATGTGCTGGTGAAGTATGAAATCACCACCATGTGTGCGCCCCCCACCGTGTGGCGCATGCTGATCCAGCAGGATCTGCCGTCCTACAAGACCAAGCTGCGCGAACTGATCGGTGCCGGCGAGCCGCTCAATCCGGAAGTGATCGATCAGGTCAGGAATGCCTGGGGGATCACCATCCGTGATGGTTTCGGTCAGACCGAGACCACCGCCCAGATCGGCAACACGCCGGGTCAGCTGCTCAAGCCCGGCTCGATGGGCCGGCCGCTGCCCGGTTACCGCATTGCGCTGCTCGACTCCGACAGCAATCAGATGGAAGAAGGCGAGATCTCGCTGGTGATGGGCGAGCATCGTCCGGTGGGGCTGATGGTGGGTTATTCCGGTGATCCCGCGAAAACCGCTGAAGTGATGCGCGACGGCTTCTACCGCACTGGAGACGTCGGCTCGATCGATGAAGAAGGCTATATCACCTATGTCGGTCGTGCCGATGATGTGTTCAAGGCTTCCGATTATCGCATCAGCCCCTTCGAACTCGAAAGCGTGCTGATCGAGCATCCGGCAGTCGCGGAAGCAGCCGTGGTGCCCAGCCCCGATCCGCTGCGTCTGGCGGTGCCGAAAGCTTTCGTGATCCTGGTCGATGGTCAGGCGCCGAGTGCCGAACTGGCCAAGGACATCTTCGCCTTCACCCGCGAACGTCTCGCACCGTACAAGCGCATTCGCCGTCTGTCCTTCGCCGATCTGCCGAAAACCATCTCCGGCAAGATCCGTCGCGTCGAGCTGCGCAAGGCTGAGCAGGGCCGTGGCGATGATGCGCGTGGCGAGCTGGAGTTCTTCGAGGAAGATTTCCCCGAACTGAAAGGCTGAGCATCCCCTCCGGCCGGCATTGCTGCTACAATGCCGGCCGTGGCGGGTCTCCCCGCATTGCAGCGCGGTGAACCTGGTCAGGGCCGGAAGGCAGCAGCCACAGCCGCTCCCTGCAAGTGCCGGGGGTCAGGCTCGCCACCCCGAATATGGCAAACGAAAAAACCGCAGCGGAACTTCCCGCTGCGGTTTTTTCGTTCTGGCCCAGTGTTTCAGCCCAGCAACTGATCGAGCATCATCATCAGCACGAAACCACCAATCAGGCCGGCGCTGGCGAGGGTTTCATGACCGCGGCGGTGAGACTCGGGAATGATTTCGTGGCTGACGACGAACAGCATTGCACCGGCGGCGGCGGCCAGCCCCCAGGGCAGGATGTCATGCGCGGTGGCCACCGCCAGCGAAGCGAACAAGGCAGCAACCGGTTCAATCACGCCGCTGAGGGCGGCAATCGCAAAGGCGAACCAGCGCTTGTAGCCGGCGCTGAACAGGGCAATGGCGATCACCAGGCCTTCGGGGACGTTCTGCAGGGAAATGCCGGTGGCCACCGCCCGGCCGCCGTCGTCCAGCGCTGCCGCCACGCCGATCGCCAGTCCTTCAGGGATGTTATGCACTGCGATGGCGAACACGAACAGCCATACTGCGCTGTTGCTGACTCCGCCTTGCGGGTGGTGATCGTGCGGCAGGCTGCGGTCGAGCGCGAGCAATGCTGCGGCGCCGGCTACCAGGGCGAGTGCGCTGGCGCTGAGGGCTGCTGTAGTGCTCATGCCTTGGGCCTGGGCGACTTCAATTGCCGGCAGCAGCAGGGAGAACATGCAGGCGGCGAGCATCACGCCAGCGCTGAAACCGAGCAGGCTGCTCTGGGTGCGTGCGCTGATCCGGTTGAGAACGAGTACCGGCAGGGCGCCCAATGCGGTGGCGAGTGCCGCCATGCCACCGCCGGCAATTGCCGTACCGGGCAGGCTCTGCCCGCTCAACGGCGCTGCGGCCTGCAAGGCGGAGAGCAACTCGCCAAGCAGGGCGCCGGCACCAAGCAAGGCAATCAGCCAACCGGCGAGCAGGCGCAGGATGCCGGCCGGGCTGGCAGGCTGATTGTGCAGACGGGTCACTTGAGCAACCATGGCTGATCCCTCCCCAGACAATAGTGAAATCGGTTCGAATGAAGCTGAGTTCACTATGTGTCTTTATTGAGAATCATTCCAATTTAGCGTTTGATTTTGTTTGATAGGTATTTTTGATCGAGAGCTGCCGTGATGGCAGCCGTCGACTCCCTCAGACCGGGCGCATTTCCTCGGCACCCCAGTAGGCACGCATCGATTCGATCTTCCCGGCAGCGTTGAAAGTCATGACTTCGATCAGGCTGATCAGTTTCGGACCGCTGGCGGCATCGCCCGGCATCGCCGGTACGTGCACTTCGGCCGCCATTGCGCAGGCATTGCCAAAAGAGCCGAACGGGCCGGCAATCACCTTGAGCTGGCAGCGGGAGGCAACTGCAGTCTGGTAAAAGTCACGCAGTTTGCTGCCGGGGACAAGGGGCGTGCCGACCGGATCTTCAACCGTGGCATCGTCGGCGTAGAGGGCGAGAATGGCTTCCAGGTCACCGGCATTGACGCTGGCGACGTACTTGAGCATGGTGGCTTTCATTTCGGCCTGACTGGACATCTTGTCTCCTTGAGGGTTGGTGAGCTACGCAGGGTGCAGCACGACAAGATTGACCCAAGTCGGTCCTGCCGGCTTCCTCCGGATGGATGAAGCCGGCAGGGGGCGGTCCGTGATCTGCGGTTTCAGCTGTCCGGTGCCGGCTCAGTGTCTGAATGAGTGTCTGAATGAGCGCCTGAATGATCAAGCAGGGCGGACAACTCGCGATCGACCAGATCGGCGTCGCCCAGATTGAGGGTCAGCAGACGACGCAAGTGGATCAGGCTGTCGAGATCGGTCTCGCGACAGGCAATGCCGATGCCTTGCGCGCCGAGATGGGCAATTTCCGCTTCCATGCGCACGGTCACGTTTTCGCCGAGTTCGAGTTCGAGCAGGCAGGGAGTGCCCAGCAAGGGGGCGGAAGACAGTTCGATCTTCAGCAAGGCGCCACGCAGCGAGAGGTCAATGACTTCGCAGGGATATTCGTCCGCTGCAATCTGAAGCCAGGCCGAGCACTGAAAGGGCAGGCGGGAAAAGCGGCGGCGCTGAACTTCGGTCATCAGTCTCTCCGGTCAGTGGTGGGCAAGGTCGCCTTGGGCAGGGAGGTCGGGCAGGCAGTTTCCTGACGAGCCGCTATTCTGTGCCCTGGGGCAGACAGCGACAAGTCCTGTGCGGCGGATGGTGCTTTCGGATCGGCACCGACCTGCTTCAGGCTTGCCTGCCTTCAAGGATAGAATGTATCGAACAGGGTGCAAGTCCTGCCAGCACGGCCCCGCAACAAGGGGGCTTGAATCATTGTCTGATCGCGAGTTTGTTTACATGAATTTTGATCACGAAGTCGATGCCAGCGGCCTGAACTGTCCGCTGCCCATTCTGCGGGCCAAGAAGGCGCTTGCCGGCATGAGCTCCGGCCAGGTACTGCGCGTGCTGGCTACGGATGCCGGAGCCGTGCGTGATTTTGAAGCTTTTGCCCGCCAGACCGGCAATGTCCTGCTTGCCCAGGGTGAAACTGCTGCGGGCGCTTTCGAGTTCTTTTTACAGCGCAAGCAGGCTGGCTGACCAGCTTGGGCGCCTTGACCGTCTCATTGTCCGGCCAGGCTCGCCAGCCAGGGCATCAGCCAGGGCAGGGCAAGTGCGGTCAGCAGCCCGTTCAGGCCCATGCCGAGAGCGGCGAAGGCGCCCGCCTGTTCGCTGATCTGAAAGGCGCGCGCCGTACCGATGCCGTGCGCCGCCAGACCGATGGCAAAGCCGCGCACTGCGTCATCATGGATGCCCAGCAGCCGGCACAGTGCTGGCGCGCAGATTGCGCCGAGCACGCCGGTCAGCACCACCATCGCTGCAGCCAGCGCAGGCAGGCCGCCGAGGTTTTCGGCCACGGCCATCGCGATTGGCGTGGTCACGCTCTTGGGCGCAAGCGACATCAGGCTGGCCGTACTGGCGCCGAGCAGGCTGCCCACTGCCCAGGCTGAAACTGCCGCAGTGAGGCTGCCGACCACCAGCGCGATCAGCAGCGGTGCTGCCATCGCTTTCAGCCGTGGCCACTGCGCATGGAGCGGGATTGCCAGCGCCACCGTCGCCGGGCCGAGCAGGAAATGGACGAATTGGGCGCCGTCGAAGTAGAGCCGGTAATCCATTTCGCTCAGCAGCAGCACGGTGCTCACCAGGGCAATCGACACCATCACCGGATTGGCCAGCGGGTGAAAGCGGCAGCGTTGGTAGAGCAGCAGCGAGAATTGATAGGCGAGCAGGGTCAGGGTGAGGCCGAACAGCGGCGAGGCGGCCAGATAGACCCACAGCTCGGTCAGACGTGGTGTCATCGCGGATTCTCCTGCGGCGTTTTGCGGCGGCCCAGCAGCCAGCGCAGGCACAGTGCGGTCAGGGCAAGAGCCAGCAGCGTGCTCACTACCAGAGCCAGTCCGAGAGCGAGCCATTCCTCACGAATCAGCGCGCCATAAACGATGACTCCGGTGCCGGCAGGAATGAACAGCAGCGACAGATGCTGCAGGATGTTGCCGGCGCTGTGGCGCAAGTTGTCGCTGGCTCCGCCGCGCACGAGAAGCGTGACAAACAGGAGTGCCATGCCGATCACCGGGCCGGGAATCGGTAGCGCGAACATGCGGGCGAGGATTTCGCCTGCGAGCTGATAGACCAGCAGCAAGGTGATGGCAGCGAGCATGAGCAGAAAACAGGTGCAGTGAGAAGAAAACGGTTGGCAGCGGCAGCACGACTCACAGGGTTACAGGGTCACAGCGGCAGCAGGCCGTGGGCCAAGGTGCGCAGCAGGATGCCGGCTGCCGCGCCCAAAGTGGCTGGCAGCCAGACTTGTGCCACCCGTGGTCCGGCGGAAATCAGTACCGCCAGTCCGGCGACATCCAGTGGATGAATCAGGAAGCCGGCGCTGGCGTTGAGGGTGGCGACGCTGGTGACGCCGGTCTTGAGCATCTCGTCCATCACCCCCATCATCGCGGTGCCGCCAGCGATGTATTTGGTCAGGGTGAGCAGGATCAGCGCCGGGTCGATGCCGGCGAGTGTGAGCAAGGGCGTGAGCAGGCTGCCGAGAGCGTCGATGACACCGGCCGAGCGCAGCAGCATCACTGCCACCAGCGCCAGCACCAGCATCGGAATCGAGCCGACCGCAATTTTCAGCGCTTCGGCGCCGGCGCGGTTGATGACGTTGAGCACACCTTTTGCGTCACCGGCGAGCGGATGGCGCATTGCTTCATCCACCACGCCTTCGCTGGATGAAAGTCTGCGCCCGAAGCCGTGATAGGTGAACGCTGCGGCCGCCAGGCCGCCAATCAGTGACATCAGCAGGGTCGGGCCGAACGCGAGTCCCATTGCGGCCATCGGAAAGGTGACGTTGGCTTGAGCCATGGCCATCACCATCGCCAGCGTTGCCGCCAGGTGGCGATCGGAAGCGCCGCGGGTCTCCATCATCGTCAGGGTGGCGATCGGCGCGGCAAAGCTGACGAAATTGATCTGGATCGCGGCAAAAACGCCCAGGCCGGTCAGGCCCGCAGGGCGCAGCAGCGGCGCCAGTCTGGCCACCAGCCAGTCCAGCACCCCCCAGGCTTCGAGCATGCGCATCAGCGACAGCATCACGATCATCACCGGCAGCAGCACGAACAGCGACAGTTCCACTCCGGAGCGGCCGGCATCAAGAATGATCTGGGTAAATTGATCCATGGCGACATTCCCCTTCAGTGGCGCAGGCGAAAGACTCGCACGCCAAAGCTCACCCCGGCAACCAGCAGGATCATGCCGGCCGCTTCGCCGAGGCTGGGCGGGCGCTGATACCAGATGAAGGCGTAGAGCAGCGCAGCGAGCGTTTCGAAGACGATGAGTTGGCCGAGCAGGGCAGCGGGCAGCAGCTGGCTGGCCTTGTTCCACAAGATGGTGCCCAGCCAGGAGGCGGCGAGACCGAGCAGAACACACAGGCCAACGAACAGGGCGGGACGCGGGCCGAGCGGCCAGGCAAAGCTGGCTGGCGTGTCCCCGGTCCAGGTCAGATCGATCAGCGCCCAGCCCAGCCCGACTGCCGCTGCCAGCGGCAAGGTCGCCAGCCCCTGAGCAGTGGCCCAGGCGCGGGCGAGGCCAGGCGGGCGGGCGCGCAGCCAGCGGCTGTTGCGGATCGGATACCAGGTCCAGCAGGCAAGCGCGATCACCGCCAGCACCAGGCCGGAAGCAAAGTCGGCCGGGTTGTCATCGGGAAAAGAGCTGGCGTGATCGCCGTGCACGATCAACAGCCCGCCGCCGATCAGCAGCAAGGGCAGCAACAGACGGCGCCAGGCGACCGCGCTCGAAGCCTGCTGCTGTCGGTCGAGCAGATTGGCGCAGACTGCGATCACCACCGGCAAGGTGCCGATGATCAGCGTGGGCAAGGGCGCGCCGGCCAGCTGGAGCGCGCTGGCCAGGGTGGTGTAGTAGAGCAGGTTGCCGATGAGGGCGAGCTTGAAAGCTTCGATCCAGTCGGCGCGCTCCAGTCGGCGCAAGGCGCGCTGATCGAACAGGGCCAGTCCCAGCGCCAGCACGCCGAAAGCCAGATAGCGGCCGACTGCCAGCGCAAGACCGGGGTAATCCTCCAGCACCAGCGGAGTGAGAAACACCAGTCCCCACAGCAGGCCGGCGCCGAGCGCCGCGAGCAGGCCGGTGAGCATGCTCAGAAAGTCTTGCCGAAGTAGTACAGGGTCAGAATGCTGCCAAAACCGATGATGAAACGGCGCAGCCACAGCGCCGGCAGTTTGCGCGCCACCGCCGCACCCCAATAGCCGCCGAAAGTGCCGGTAACGATCATCACCACCGTATGTGGCCAGGAGACGGCGTTGCCGAGCACGAAAGTCACCACCGCCACGCTGTAGATGATCGCTGACAGCCAGTTCTTGAGCGCATTGATTTCGTGCACGTCCTTGAAACCCTGGATGGCGAGCGCAGCGATCATCAGGATGCCCATGCCGGCACCGAAGAAGCCGCCATACACCGAGACCACCAGCTGAAAGAGAAAGCCGCCGCGGCCGATGTGGTGTTCACCGACATCAGCAGGCGTCGGTTTCCAGCGTTTCACCAGTGCCGAAATCTGGCTGCTGAAGGCGAACAGCACGGTGGCAGCGAGCAGTAGCCAGGGGATGAGCACTGAAAAAGCTTCGTTGGAAGTCTGCAACAGCAGCAGGCCGCCGGCCGTACCGCCGATGAAAGCCACCACCGACAACATCGGCAGACTCTTGGAGAAACGTTTCAGCTCACGGCGAAAAGCCCAGGCGCCAGCCAGACTGCCGGGCCAGAGTGCGACCGCATTGCTGGCATTGGAAACCACCGGCGGTACGCCGACCGCGAGCAGGGCGGGAAAGGAGAAGAAGGTGCCGCCACCGGCAACCGAGTTCACTGCACCAGCAGCGAAGGCGGCCATACCGATGAAGAGAATGTCGAGGAGGTCAAGGCCAAGCATGAATCAGTCCGGCTGCGGGCGTGGTTGCTCGGCCGGGAGCGCTGTGGTCGCTGATGCTGCAGATGAGGCCAGGAAGCGTGCTTGACGGCAGGGAGCTGAAAGTGGCGCGGCTGCCAGGCCGAAGCCTGGCGTCGCGTTCTTGATAGGGTGCGTGTCTCCTCCGCCCCGAATGGACGGCATTCTATCCTGATCAATCAAAAAAATGAATAGAGATCGAAGAAATATTTCGTTCGCCATCGTTGGAACGGACTAGCCGACCAAACCGTTGCCGAACCCGCGCCTGAAAGCAGGGGCATGGCCCCGCGCCACAAGAAAAGCCCGCTTTGCTTTCCTGGTTCGGGACTTGAACCGTACCGAAGTGTTCGACTATAATCCGTCCTTTCGCCGGCATAGCTCAGTTGGTAGAGCAGCGCATTCGTAATGCGAAGGTCGGGGGTTCGACTCCTCTTGCCGGCACCAATGAATTCAAGCACTTGCGCCAGTCCTTCGGGGCTGGCGTTTTGCTTTCCGGCTCCGTGTAGCCACCATGTAGCCAAATCCGAGCGGTGTAGCCAGCGCCAGCCGGATCAGCCCTCAGTCGCCACCTCATCAGGTCGCACGAAACGGACGGTCATGTGCTGCTGAGTGTTCCCCTCGATCTCGACCCGGTCTTTGTACAGCCCTGCCGCCTTGCCCCGCAGTTCCTCGGCACGGATCGCAGCGCCGTACTGTTCAGCGGCCAGCGCAGCGTCTCGAAGCTCGGCCAGCTTGGCAAGGTGGGTTTGCAAGGTGAGCTGCACAACCGTGGCCGCTGCCTGCTGAATGCTCGCCACCCTTTGCGCAATCTTTGTCTCGCTCATCAGCTTGCAGGCATTCACGTGGATGCTGCTGTCTTTCATGTTGCCGGTGTTGTATGCCTCTCGGTATGCATCGGCCTGCGACTTCCCGGAAGCAACCGCCTGTGCAAACAGTTCCTGTTTTTGCGTCAATGTCGCCATCGTTCTATTCCTTCAGTGCCCAGCCAGGATGCAATCAGTTTCGCTTTCCTGCCGGGCGAGTAGGCGTGATCTGCCTCCCCTGTTACAGTGTAACGCTGCCGTCCTGCCATCGGCGCTCAAGCTCCACCAGCGCCAGTTCGATCAGTGCGCGCTTCGTCCTGCCCGATTCATCCGCCATGCGCTCGAGCGCGCCAGCGGCGGCAGGACCAATCATCGCCTGCAGCCGGGTCAGCAGATGCCCGTCAGGGTCTTTGAGCGCACGTTCTCGATAGCGGTGCTGGCGCTCTGAATTGGTGGCCATGGCTCTTCCTGGTGGTCTTTCTACCGTTACAGTGTAACGGCCCTTGCCGACCCATCGCAGAATCTGCGCACCGTCCCAGCCGCCACCGGCGGGCAAGGATGTAACCACAGGTGACACCCTTGCCGCCGTTGGTCTCCGCAGATTGCGGCTACCCCCCCCCGTTACAGTGTAACGACCCTTGTCCAAACCTTGCCTGTCATCGCCCACAAAAAACCCCGCACGGGGCGGGGCTTGTTGTCGCTGGCGATCCGATCAGGGCGGCGCGGCTGCTTTCTTCCGGCGGTTGAGTTCGTCCAGCCAGTCGCCAGGCTCGGGCGGCACGATCACTTCAACCTCGATCCCCTTCATCGCCAACTTGTGCGCAGCCCGGTAGGCTGCTGACTGCCCGGCAAAGTTCAGATCGTGGTCGGCAAATATGATGACGTGCTTGACCTTCTCGGGCGGCTCGAACGATTCCATTCCCGCTGTGCTGATGCATGCCCACGTCGGCACCTCGAACAGCTCATCAGCGGCCAGCGCCGTCTCGATTCCCTCCGCAATGCCAAGACGCTCAGAAACGGGCGTGAGGCGGATTGCACCCCCGGCTAAGGGGTAGCCCTGCATCAGCTTCTTTGAGGCGCTCACAGGCGCTTTGGTGCAGTCCTGGATATATGTACGGTGGATCGACAGCGCTTGTCCGGTCGGGCTGGTGACAATTCCCAGCATTGCAGGCCACTTTCCCACCAGCTTGCCGGCGTCGTAGTACGGCAGCCCCGGATGCAGGCGCAACCCGGTCGGCAGATCGTGCAGCGCCAAGCCTCTCCCAGCCAGGTACGAACAGACTTCATCTCCTCTCTGGATCGGCTGCGACTCGGCATAGACCCGGCGCAGGGCTGCCCGCTTGTCGGCGTCGCTGCGCTCGGGCCTGGTGGCAGCCGGTCGCAGCGATCCGGCCAGGCGTTCGACTTCCCTCGCCACCTCAGCGAACGGCTTGCCGGTATATGCCAGCGCCAACTGCATCCCATCGCCGGCACCGCAGCCGGAGCAGTAGAACGTGCCTCGACCTTCCTGGTCGTCGAAGCGGAAACGGTCGCGGCCACCACACACCGGGCAGGCGCAGTGCTTGCCGGTCAGGTGCTTTTCGTCGATGCCCATCGCCACCAGAATCGACCGCCACCGGCCTTGTGCAACTTCTCGAACATTCGGTCGCTCAACCATCGCTGCGGCCCTCCTGCGCCTTCTCTCGGGCCTTGGCGAATGCAATCTGCTGCGACTTCAACCAGCCCATCAGCTCAGGCGTCGGGGTGGCAGGAACCGGGCGCATGTTGCGCGGCCAGACTCCGAACATCGCCCGATATTTGTGGCCGATCCAGCCGTCTGAATATCGTCTGCTGCGAGCAACATGGAGCAGTTGCGAATAGACGTGCTGCTTGGCGTCTGGCGTGGCTGGCTTCTTCCGCTTCAGCTTGCGCAACTCGCCGGGCGCTACCTCGATGTCATTCTGGCGCTCGGGCTTGAATCCGCACTTCGGACACTCATGCACGCCAGCATCGCGGACGAACTTGCAGGACGGGCAGGGCTTCGGCTTGGGCTTCTCACGCTCCTGCCGGCCCGACTTGTTCGGCGTGCCGTCATCGAGCGCCAGCGGCAGGTCATCGAATGGATGGCCGATCCTCTCCACGCTCCCCGAGTGGTCGAGCAGCATCGCAATCGCCTTGCCAGGTGCCGGCCTCAGCACACGGCCCACCATCTGCAAAAAGCGCGTCAGCGACTTCGTGGGCCGCGCCAGAATCATGCAGGTGGTATCTGGCACGTCGAAGCCTTCGGCCAGCAATGCCACGTTCGACAGCACGGTGAATTCGCCGCGCTCGAACCGCTCAAGGATGTCGGCGCGGGCGTCGTCGTCCATGTAGCAGTCAAGGTGCTCGGCGCTCACCCCAGCGGCGCGGAACTGCTCAACGATGTGCCGACTGTGCGCGATGGATGAGGCAAAGCAAATCGTCTTTGCACCGTTCGCCAGCTTCAGCCAGTGAGCCACGATGTCGCCCACCAGCTCAGGGCGGTCTGCCGCTTCGTCGATGTCGGCCTGTCGATAGTCCTGCTCACCTTCCGGCGTGCGCGTCGTCCTCGCCTTGCTCAAGTCCGGCCCGCTGGGGCTGTAGATTTCAATGTCGGTGAGATACCCGTCATCGACCAGCCCTTGAACCGTCTCACCGATCACCAGCGCCTCGAACAGCGGACGGCCTTGCAGCTCGGCGTATGCCTTGCCCAGCCCCTTTGCAAAGGGTGTCGCGCTCAGTCCGATCACCGGCACGCGGTTATGCCGAAAAATCAGCCGGAGATACTTCTCGCTACCTGCAACGGCGTGCGCCTCGTCGATGATGAACATGGCGGCATCGTCGAACAGATAGCCGCGTGCGTGAATCGTGTCGATGGAGCAGACCACAACGCGGTGATGCAGCCCGGTGGTGTTCTCGCCTTGAGCAATGCCAACATCAAGACCAGCAGCACGCAGGGCGGCGGCGAACTGATGCACAAGCTGCTTTCGATTCGCCAGGATGATGATCCGGCCTGCCGACTTGCTCAGCACCATCTGCGTGATTGCGGTCGCCGTCCTGGTCTTGCCCCCACCGCAAGGCAAGTAGCACATCACCCTGCGACTGCCCCCGCGCATCGAGTCGCGCACGGCATCGACCAGCCGGGATTGATACGGGCGCAGGCTGATAATGCTAGGCCCGTCAGATCCGCGCTCAGGGGCAGTTGCCCCAGCCAGGGACGAATGATCTGCCTTCATCACTCGCCCTCCTGCTCAGGGTCGGCGGTGAAGTCAGTCCAGCCGTCGGCGTCAGAAAAGGAGGTGCCCCCCTGTACACAGTTCACAGGTGTAGACAACCCCTTCCCCTTGGCTAGGGCTAGGCTAGGTGAAGTTATGTTAACAGACCGATTCGGTAACCGAGTCGCTAACCGATCGCTTACCGAGTCGCTTACCGAGTCGCTAACCGATCGCTTACCGACACGCTGATTCCCAGTGCTGGCGCTGGGTTTGTCGCCCCATCGTTTTTCGTTGGTGGCCTGCGCTGCTGCCTCTTGTGCAGCCCGGCGCTTCAATACCCGGTCGCGGTAGGCTTCAAGATCAGGGGCAAAAATCCGGCCCTTTTTGACCTCGAAAAACGGCATGACAAATGGGAGTTCGGCAGCCACTTCAGCGACATCGAACCCCAGCAGCCGGGCAAGCTGTTCCGGCGACTCAGGTAGGAATTTATTCACCCAGCATTCAAGTCGCATCGAGTACAGCAGACCTCTTTGCGATAGAGTCATGACCCGGTAATCAATCCGGGCAATGATGTTGGCTGCATACTCTTGATATGCCGGTGGGGTGCTTTGCCTGGTCATGCTGCGCCCCCTGTCGTCACGATGACGGCCCATGCCCACAGCACGCCAAGCGCCAGCAGGGTTGCCATTTCCACGTCGATGAACCCGCTCAGCCGGGCCGGGCGGCGATCTACTCCCGGCACCTGCCGGCCACCCGTGGCGGCTGCGAATTCCTCGATGCAGACCTTCGCTTGCTCATTGATCGAACGATGATGCAGATCGCTGTCGAGAAAGTTCTCAATCTCGTCAGCGTAGGTCTGTTCGGCCAGCGCCAGCCGGCGCAGTTGCCGGGCTGTGAGGCGGTCGCGGATTGCCTGGATGCGTTCGCCATTGGTCTGAAACAGTGCAACCGTCACTGCCCTGGTTGCGTTCATCATCCAGCGATCCACCGGCGTCGTGCTGTCGCCGCGTTCGTGGGCACGCTCGCACAGTGCTTGCACGGCGTCAGTCAGTTCGCGGCGATCCAGCTTGCCAAGCTGCCGGGCTTCCTGCCAGTCCGATGACAGTCTGCGGGCGGTGGCGCGCAGCAGTTCGGTTTCCAGGTGGTTGAAGGCAGCGATGAACTTCTCTTTCCACTCGGCGGCAATCCGGCCAGTGAAACCCATCGCCAAGAAGCTGAAGCCATCGCGGCTGATGCGACACATGGGGCGGGCCTTGCCCTGGTCATCAAGGTATGTGGCCCCCTGAAAATTCAGGCGGCGGAATTCAGTCGAGCACTCGACGCGCTCAATGGCCTGGAGAACGTTGTCATGCCGCTTGCCGAACTTCTCAGCGATCAGCAGCGAGTTCGTCCAGACTTCGCCGCTGTCGAGCAGCACAAGGCTGGTGGTAGAATGGGGGCGCGGTGTGGTCTTGGCGCTCCCGGCTTTGCGGTCGGGGGCGCTTCTCATTTCTGCACCTCGCCGCGAACGAGGGCGTCGATCTCGGCGCTATCCCACAGCAGGCGACCATTGGGCAGCTTGACGGGGCGCAGACCCAGATAGTGCCCTTGCACGCAAAGAGCGCGGCGCAGGGTTTGAGGCATGACGCGGAAGGCGGCAGCGGCCTCGGCAGTGTCCAGCTTGCGGGGATTGGTGATGACGCGGAATTGAGTGTTCATGTCCGTCTCTGTTGTTGATGACGGACAGAACACTAATCACGCATTTTCAATTAGTCGCTACTACGAGATACCATATCTAGTACCTTCTGGTATCTCGACCCGTTGAAAATCAATCAGTTACGGATTTGAATCACAGGGACCGGGTTGCGCTTCAGCTCCGGGAAAATTTCAAGATAGATGGGCCTCGCGCCGGCTTGGCTGGATGCAGTTGTCGGCCATCTGCATATCATTCTGTAGTGCGCTCGAAATGCTTTGATGCTCATGTCGGCAAACTCATCCGGGTAAAGCTTTCCCATCAGCCACAGCAGATCATCTGCACCTCCCGGCATACTCCATCGATCAATGCTTTTGCCGTCTGGTGACTCGTAACCACATATCCGGGTTACCACGTCCTGCACAAAGTCCTTTTTGACTCTGATCTTGCTTGGCTCGGGCGTGTCTGCGGCGGCATGCTCGGGCAGTGGGTTGTCGTCCAGCGATGCGATGGCGCTCGCTGCCTTTGCCCTTTCGTCTGCGGCCTGCTCAAGATTTTCCCGGCGCTCAGCTCCGGTCGTTTCCTTGGCGGCCTTTTCCAGCCGCACCGCTTCGG
>JAVEVA010000128.1:0-4911 GCA_034005275.1 Thauera sp.
CATAGCTTTCGTGATAACAGCCACCTGAGCACAGGTTGCGGATGCGACAGCTCTCACAGCCCGTGTTGCTGCGGTCCAGACGCTGGGCGAGGAAATCCCCCAGCTGCTCGCGCTTGATGCCCTGACGGACATCACCGAAAGTCGGCAGCGAAGAGCCGGTAAAGCGGTGGCAGAGATTGAGCTCGCCTTGGTGATCCACCGCCAGCATCTTCAGTCCCGCACCACAGGGCAGGGCTTTCTTGTGCCCTTCATGCAGATCGGTGATGAGCTGGTGCATGTTGGAAAAACCGATATTGCGCCCTTCCAGCGCCGCCTCGAGATAGCGTTGTCCCAAGCGCTTGAACGCCGCGAACACTTCGACGATTTCCTCTCCATCCAGATTGAAAGTGCTGATGTCGCCTGAAGTCACTGGCGCAAAACCGACTTCGGCAAAACCCAGTTCATTGAACAGGTGATCCCAGATGCGCTCGACTTCAGTCGTGCCGTGAGTGAGGGTGACGCGGGCGCCGACCGGCCGTGAGCGATAACGCGCCAGCAACCGTTCCGCTTTCTGCCGTACGGTTTCGTACGTGCCACGCCCGCCTACCGTCAGTCGATTGCGATCATGAATCGCTTTCGGGCCATCGATGCTGATCGACAGACCAAAACGGTGCTCGTCAAGCCAGTCGATGGTGTCGTTGCTGAGCAAAGTGGCATTGGTGGTCATGACGAAACTGAGCTCTTTGCCCAGTTCAGCAAAGCGCGGTTCGCAGTAGGCCACCACTTCCTTGATCAGCGGCAGATTGCTCAAAGGCTCGCCGCCGAAGAAGACGATGTTGTAGCGTGCTTCGTCCGGCGACTCGCGCAGCAGCATTTCAATCGACTCGCGCGCAGTGTCGAAAGCCATCTTGCGGCCTGCCGAAGGAATGTCGAGATCCTCCTTGTAGCAATAGGTGCAGCTCAGGTTGCAGCCGGTGTTGACGTTGAGCACCAGGGTGGTGAGCGGAAAATGATCGAACACATGCTGACTGGCTGACGCCGGCTGCAGCTGGCCGTCATCGACCAGTTCGAGCGCCACCAGCTCACGAATCACTTCCGCCACCTCGTCCGCACTGAACTGCTGGTCGAGGCTGGCGATGAGCGCTTCCGCACTCAGGCTCTGACGGCGAATGCGGTCAATGACCGCTTCGGTGAGCGGGTCAAGCGCAAACAGCGCACTGCTCGGGATATGGAACAACATGCGCGTCTGGTCCACGCGCACTTCATGCAGATTGTGTGACACCAGGTTCAGGACCGTTGTCATCGGAACCTCCGGTAAACAGGTTTGCAGCAATCAACTCCAGCGCCACGCCGGGCGCTGCAGGCTCAGCTGGTTCAGCTGACTCAGCGGATCGGCGGGTTGTTCCAGCGTTGCGGCGCAACGAACAACTGACCTTCACCTTGCAGCGCACTGCCTTCCTGCTCGACGCTGGCCACCACTTTCAGATTGCCGACGTTGGTACCCATCAAGCGCCGTTGCGGGTTGGAGCCGGCGCCACCGGGGATGAACACCCCGCTGCTGTCATCCATCACCCCGGCAAAGCGCACGTCCTGATCACGTTCAGCCGTTTCATCAAAAGGCTCGACGCTCCATCTGGCGCTGACCACCCCGATGCGGTAATCATCCTCGGTGCCGTACTTGCCATCGGCGCCAGCCGCCCAGGCTTCAGCATCGAAACGGGCGCTGACCTTGGGCGTGGAAGAGTCATCACTGCCGACGCGGGCCACAGCCACTTCCGGCAGCACCTTGATGCCGGCGATACGATCGTACAAGGCCAGCGCAGCACCATTGGCCTTGCCGACCCGCAGCGGATGCACGCCAGTGGCATCCTGGTCAGTCCGCACCCGGACGACAATTTCATTTGCTGAAGTCTTGAGAGTTTCGAGCACACTCACTCCCGGCGGCAGCGCAAGCTCGCCTTTGAGGTCGGAACCGACGATGCGCAATTCCGCTTCAGTACCGGCTTTCAGATACGCCGGATGGGCGGCCAGCACGCGACCATCACCACCATCGCTGCGGCTGGCGACAAAATCGACCCCAATCTCTTCATGTTCGCGCTCGAACATGCGCCCTTCCAGCATGCCGTCCTTGAGCATCAGCACCTGCTGGTAAGCGACGCCGTCGATTTCCAGATCACCGCGCCATTCATAACCGGTGTACACCAGCGCCTGGCCTTTGCCTTTCATCGCCGTGCCATCATCCCAGCGCCCTTCAAAGCTGAGCGTGTGACGGTCGTCCTTGCCAGCGACCACTTTCATCACTCCGCTGAAACCGCCCTGGCCACTCTTGTGACCGCTGACCACCCAGTCCCCGCCCACCGGCTGGGCAGGCTGACCCTGCCATTGCTGCCAGGCCGTGCTTTCCAGCGGCAGATCACGCGCCAGCTGCGGCACCATCACTTCCAGCGCCATGCCCAGCCAGTCGCGGTCGCGACCAAACTGCTGATATTCAGTGGTCGGATACTGACCAAGGTGGAAATGCACCAGATGCTCCCACTCTGCGGCCGGACGGCGCTGCAGCAATACGCGCGCGCCAGAATGACAGCGCGCGCACATTTCGGTGAATTCCTGGGTGGCGAACGCTTCCTGGGTATTGAGCCGACGTTCGAGAATGTAACGGGCGCCGGCAGTTTCTTCCGGCGCCAGCCCCTGCTTGTCGGCAAGGTGCTTGACCAGCGTCTGACGTTCGTCAGCGGTGATTTTCAGGCCATGCAGCACCTGCATGCGCACGATCGACATCAGCCAGCCTTCCGGCGATTTGCGCTGATAGCTGATGCGGCTGACGCCTTCTGCAGTCTCGACGTGACAACTGAGGCATTTGGCCCCGATGAGGGCTTCGGCGGTCGGAGCCGCCTGCGCCGTGGCAGTCATCAGACTGCCGCCCACCACGCAGACGCCGGCCAAGGCGCCACGGATGGCCATACTTGTTTTGCTGATCTTCAACACCTGAGCTCCTCCTGTCCCATCGGTGGATTGCGCACCCAGAAGCGCGCGCTGATGCACGCTGCACAGTCCGCAAGCGGGCGAAGACAGGTCTGCAGGTCTGCAGATTCTGTGCGCAGGCGCAGGACATCACCGCATCAAACTCTGCCAGGATGCGTGTTCCGCTGATCTGCTACTGCACAACTGTCTCTCTCCACTCGCGGTCGATGCCATGCCCGTCACCGGTCATGCATCACCTTTCTCCGAAGGCCTGTACCGCAGCGATACCTGTTCCGCACCCTTGGCAGTGACTGCCGGGGCGAGAACGTGAGCCAGTCTAGATTCAGATCAAGAATGGGGTTAGCCGAAAACGGCAAGGACCGCAACTTGCAATCGGGAGGGGCGCATGCCATCCTTCGCGGTGCTGTACGCAGATCATTCCCTGCGACCAACTCAGCACGACAAGAGAACCGGAAAACATCGGTGCCACCGATCATCACCCGGTCAGCAATTCTGGAAGAGACTATTCACCTCCGCCACTGCGGAGCTTGTGGGGGACCGTGCCATGAGCACACAGGCCATGCCTGACCACCCTTTCGCCACCGATCCTGCCTATTCCTACACTGCGCGCCAGACGCCGGATGCTGATGAACATGCGGCCTGTCTGACCAACTGGCAACAGAACTACGTCCAGCTCACCGCCGGTGTGTTTCGGGGCGAATTCGAAGAATTCTGCTTTGATGACGTCCAGCTGTTCCGCGAGGGACTCAATCAGTGCGTTCATCAGAGCGGCCTGGCCTGGGCCGGCTCACGAACTTTCGGCGTGCCGATCGCCATTGAAGGCGGTGGCTGGTTCGGTGGTGAACACTACGACGCCAGCAGCCTGCTCACCCTGGCCAACGGCCAGGAGCTCAACTTCCGCACCCCGCCACGGCTGGAAATCCTCGCCTGCGCGACCAACGCCGACGCACTCAACCGCCACGCGCGGGAAGTGGAGCATCGCGACCTCGAGGCCGAACTTGCTGGTCACAGTCTGGTTCCCTGTCCGCCGGCCGCCACCCGTGCGTTCACTGCCCTGCTCAGCACCATGTTTGCCAGCCTGCGGGCAACGCCGGAAATGCTGAACCACCCTCAGCTGCGCAAGGCCTTGCAGCAGGCGATCTTCAACGCCCTGCTCGACATCATTCCGCCCGCACCAGGCAGCGCCGCCCCATGCGTCCCGCCAGCCCGCCAGCTGTTGGTCAAACGCGCGCGCGACTACATGGAAGCGCACATCGATCAGCCGATCACCATTGCCGAACTGTGCATTGCGCTCGGTGTCTCGCGCCGCACCCTACAATACAGCTTTCAGGAAGTGCTCAACCTCAACCCGATCAAATACCTGCGCACCCTGCGCCTCAACGGTGTGCGTCGCACCCTGAGGCACAGCAGCGATACGGAAGGCAGCCTGATCGCCGATGTCGCCGCACGCTGGGGCTTCTGGCATCTGTCTCATTTCGCTGCCGAATACAAGGCCTTGTTTGGTGAGCTACCGTCCGAAACCCTGCGCAATCAGGCTTTGAGCGATCAAGAAAAGAAAATTTGATCAGCCCATTAGCCCAAATTGGCAAGCAACAGCCCATCTTCCACCGCTCAAAGCCAGCCCTGCTCCTTCATCCAGCCCGCCAGCCGCCCTGCCACGGCCGCTGACAAGCCGGTTCTGGCACTGAACAGGCTGGCAAGCTCACTGCCTGACGGTGCGCTGCGGGCCAATTGCAGCAAAGGAGCCACTGCCACCCCATCAACATGCCACACTCCCAGCGGCTGATCGGGGGTGAGCACCACTTCCGCTTCAATGATCCGTCCGCCGCTGAGCACTGGACGACGACCGAGCTGCACATCCTCTGGCCTGACGGTCACGTGCAGCGCCTGCTCATCCGGCCACTGCCGGCGCACCTGCCAGAAGGCCTGTTCCGCCCAGCGTGTTTCCTG
>JAVEVA010000052.1:0-23565 GCA_034005275.1 Thauera sp.
TTCGAGTTCCGCTCCTGGTTGCAGGCGATTGATGCCGATGATGAGGGGGAGGGGGCTGATTCCGGCAGCCGCAGCATTGCTGCGGCACGCGCGGCGAGCGCCGCACGCAATTTTGCCGAGGCAGAGGCGCCACCGGCTGCGCCGCCGGCACCGATTGACACCGATTATCGCGCGCTGCGCGACTGGGCCGCTTTCGACGCCTGGTTGGCCCGCTTGCAGCAGGCCGAGCTGGTGGCTTTCGACACCGAAACCACCAGTCTCGACCCGATGCAGGCGCAATTGGTCGGCATGTCCTTTGCCATTCAGGCGGGCGAAGCGGTCTATCTGCCGCTGACGCATCGGGCGCTGGCCAGCGACGAACTGCTGGCGGATCAGCTGCCACTGGCGGACGTGCTCGCCCGGCTCAAGCCGTGGTTTGAAGATCCGCAGCGTGCCAAGTTGGGGCAGAACCTCAAATACGACGCTCACGTGCTCGCCAACCACGGCATCGAATTGCGCGGCATTGCCGAAGACACCCTGCTGCAGTCTTATGTGCTCGAAAGCGACCGGCCGCACGATATGGACAGCCTCGCCCTGCGCCATCTCGGCGTGCACACCACGCCTTACACCGAGCTGTGCGGCAAAGGCGCCAGGCAGATCGGCTTTGCCGAAGTCGATCTCGAAGCGGCCACCCGTTACGCCGCCGAAGATGCAGACATCAGCTTGCGTCTCCATCAGCACTTCGCTCCGCAGCTGGCAGCCGAACCGGCGCTGGATGCGCTCTATCGCGAACTGGAAATTCCGGTGCTCGGCGTGTTGCAGCGCATGGAACGTCACGGCGTGCTGATTGACGATTTCGTCCTTGCCCAGCACAGCGTCGAACTTGAACAGCGGCTGTTGAAGCTCGAAGCCGAAGCGCACGAGCTCGCCGGCGAAGTGTTCAAACTGAGCTCACCCAAGCAGCTCGGTGAAATCCTGTTTGGCAAGCTCGGCCTGCCGATCAAGAAAAAAACCGCCACCGGCCAGCCGTCCACCGACGAAGAAGTGCTCGAAGGACTGGCGGAAGACTATCCGCTGCCGCGCCTGCTGCTGGAACATCGCAGTCTGGCCAAGCTGAAAAGCACTTATGCCGACAAGCTGCCGCGGATGATCAATCCGGCCACCGGGCGGGTGCACACCAGCTTCTCGCAGGCCACGGCGGTCACCGGCCGTCTCGCCAGCTCCGAACCCAATCTGCAGAACATCCCCATCCGCACTGCCGAAGGGCGGCGCATCCGCGCAGCTTTCATCGCTCCGGCCGACCACCTCATCGTTTCCGCCGACTACTCGCAGATCGAACTGCGCATCATGGCGCACCTGTCTGGCGATGAACGCCTGCTCGAAGCCTTTGCCCGTGGCGAAGACATCCACCGCGCCACCGCCGGCGAAGTGTTCGGCCTGGCGCCGGCCGAGGTCAGCAGCGAGCAGCGTCGTTACGCCAAAGTGATCAATTTCGGTCTCATCTACGGCATGAGCGCCCACGGTCTGGCAAAAAACCTCGGTATCGAACGGGCGGCGGCGCAGAACTGGATCGACCGTTATTTCAATCGCTATCCTGGCGTTGCCGCCTACATGGAAGGTATCAAGGCCGAAGCGCACGCGCAGGGTTACGTCGAAACCGTGTTTGGCCGTCGTCTCCACTTGCCAGATATCCGTGCCCGCCAGGCTTTCCGCCGCCAGGGCGCGGAACGGGCGGCGATCAATGCGCCCATGCAGGGCACCGCTGCCGACCTGATCAAGAAAGCGATGATCGCTACCGACAACTGGTTGCGCACCAGCAGCCTTGCCACCACGCTGGTGCTGCAGGTGCATGACGAACTGGTGCTCGAAGTGCCGCGCAGCGAACTCGACGAAGTACGTGCCACCTTGCCCAAATTGATGGAAAACGTCGCTGAACTGGCAGTTCCGCTGCTGGTCGAAGTCGGCGTCGGCAATAACTGGGATGAGGCGCATTGAAACCTGAAACCATGCAACAAGAGGATATTGTGAGTTCATCTCCTGCCCAGCCTGCAGCGCTGCAGCCCCCGGCCTGTGCCGATGATTTCCATCGCTGGTATTACGACAACGGAGTGTGGGAGAAAGTCGAGTTTCTCGGCGTGCCCTGCCTCAAGTCAGTGATGGATATGTGGAACTACCAGGAAATCCTCTACCGCCTCAAGCCTGGGCTGGTCGTCGAGTTCGGCACCCGGCATGGCGGTTCGACCCTGTTCTTCGCGCTCATTGCCCGCCAGATCCGGGCAGAGGCAATTGTGCTCAGCGTTGATGTTGAAGATGGCGGGCTGGACCCCAGAGTGCTGGCGGCACCGGGCGTGGAGTTCATGAAAAGCTCGTCGATTGCCCCTGCGGTCGGCGCGCGCATTGCCGCTTTGCGGGCACAGCTGCCGGGGCCGGTGTTTTTCATCCTCGACAGTGATCATCGCAAGCCGCATGTGCTCGACGAACTGCTCAGCCTGCGCGAGCACACCCGCAGTGGCGACTATCTGATCGTCGAAGACAGCAACATCAATGGTCATCCTGTGCTGCCGGGCTGGGGTGAAGGGCCGTATGAGGCGATCGAAGCTTATTGCGCCCTTCATCCGCATGACTACCAGCACGATGTCGAGCGTGAGCAGCGCTTCGGCTTCACGTTTGCCCCGCGTGGTTTTCTCATCCGCCGCTGACCATCATGCTTGAGCAGAATTCACCGGCTGCGCTGACTGCCGCGCCCGAAACCTCTCCCCGCCTTGGCGAGTTGCTGGTACGCGAACAAAAGCTGAGCCATCGTGACCTTGAACACGCGCTTGCTGCCCAGCAGGAAATGGGCGACTTGCTCGGCAGGGTGCTGGTGCGGCTCGGCTTGCTGTCGGAAAGCGATCTGGTTGCCGTGCTGGCCAGACAGCTCGGTGTCGAGCGCGTCGATAGCGCGGACTTTCCTGCGGAAGCGCTCGAAGTCAGCGGTTTGCAGGCCGACTATCTGCTCAGTCACGGCGTGCTGCCTTTGCAGTTGATTGGCGGGCAGACGCTGGTGGTGGTGGTGGGCGTGCCGCAGGATGCTTTCCTGCTCAAGGCGCTGCGCCTGGCCAGTGGTCTGCAGATCGAGGCGCGGATCGGCGTCGAGTCGGAAATCAATGCGGCGCTTGAACGTCTGTACCTGCAAGCGGCTGAGGAGGAAGAAGAGAGCGCGGAAAGTTTCTTCAGCGGCGACGGCGACAATGAGTTCATCGAGCACCTCAAGGATCTGGCGAGCGAAGCGCCGGTGATCCGGCTGGTGAATCAGATCATCGGCCGGGTCATTGACCTGCGTGCGTCCGACATCCACATCGAGCCGTTTGAAGATGGCCTGCATATCCGCTACCGCATCGACGGCGTGCTGCAGGCGGAAGAAATGGTGAGTGGAACCTTGACTGCGGCGGTGTCATCACGGCTGAAATTGCTCGCCCATCTCAATATTGCCGAACGGCGCCTGCCGCAGGATGGGCGGATCAAGACCCGGGTCAAAGGCCATGAGCTTGACTTGCGGGTGTCCACCCTGCCTACGGTGCACGGAGAAAGCATCGTCATGCGGGTGCTTGACCGCGCCAGCATCCGCCTCAGCCTGGAAGAAATGGGCTTTGCCGACGACAACCTCGCCCGTTTCCGCGAGCTGCTCGAACGTCCGCACGGCATCCTGCTGGTTACCGGCCCTACCGGCAGCGGCAAGACCACCACCCTGTATGCGGCGCTGGCCAAGCTCAATGCCAGCGAAGCGAAAATCATCACGGTTGAAGATCCGGTCGAATACCAGCTGGCAGGCGTCAATCAGGTGCAGGTGCTGAGCCAGATCGGGTTGAGTTTCGCTCATGCCTTGCGCTCCATCCTGCGCCAGGATCCGGACATCATCATGATCGGCGAAATGCGCGACACGGAAACGGCGCAGATTGCCGTGCAGTCGGCGCTGACCGGCCACCTCGTGCTGTCCACCTTGCACACCAATACGGCGGCAGGGGCGATCATCCGGCTGGAAGACATGGGCGTTGAGCGTTATTTGATCACCTCCACCGTCAACGGCGTGCTGTCCCAGCGTTTGCTGCGTACCCTGTGTTCGCACTGCAAGCAGGAAAGCGCACTGAGCGAAGAACTGCTTGCCCGCAGTGGCTTGCAGCGCTTCCTGCGTCCGGGGCAGCGCACGATTCACAGCGCAGTCGGTTGTGTGCAGTGCAAGCACACCGGCTATCGCGGCCGGACTTCGATTCACGAGCTGTTCGTCATGGACGAGGCAGCTCATCAGGCGATTCTTGGCGGCGCTGATGCCAACACCTTGCACAATGTCGCTCGCAGTCAGGGCATGTTGACCTTGTATGAGGACGGCTTGCGCAAAGTGGTGAGTGGCCAGACTTCGCTGGATGAGCTGTTGCGCGTGACCCAGGATCAGAGCAATGGCTGAGTTCAGCTACCGGGCGGCCAATGCAGCTGGTGCGATGCTTGAAGGCCGCATCGAAGCGCACAGCCGCGAACTGGCCTTGCGCCAGTTGCGGGCGCAGGGTCTGACGCCAGTGGAGCTGAGCGCAGGAACAGGCAAGGCCGCAGCCGCTTCGGCAGGTGCAGGCAAGGGGCCGCTTGTCGCCGGGGCTGCGCCGCGAGCGGCAGCGTCCTCCTGGTGGCGGCCTGGCGGGGAGCGTGGCCCGAATCAGGCTGACATTCATCACCTGACTCACGAACTGGCGGTGATGTTGCGTGCCGGCCTGCCGCTGGATCGTGCCTTGCGGGTGATGGCGGGCATGGCGCAAAAGCCGGCAGTGCATGCGATCGTCGAAGATCTGCTCAAAAGCGTGAAAGCGGGCAAAGGTTTCAGTCAGGCGTTGCAGACTTATCAGTCGCTGTTCGGCGAGTTCTATATCAACATGGTGCGCTCCGGAGAAGCGGGTGGTCAGCTCGGCGAAGTGCTGGCACGGCTGGCCGAGCATCTGGAGCGGATGCGGGCGCTGCGCGAAAGCGTGGTGTCAGCGCTGATTTATCCGGCGATTCTGGTGGTGGTGGCGGCGCTGTCGGTGGTGCTGATGCTCGGCTTTGTCGTGCCGCAGTTTGAAACCCTGTTTCAGGACATGGGCGAAGCGCTGCCGCTGCCGACCCGGATCATTGTTGCGCTCGGCCATTTTGTCGGCGACTGGGGCTGGGCGCTGCTGCTGCTCGTTGTTGTGGTGGTGGCGATGGTGCGGCATTGGCTGCGCTCCGCCGCCGGGCAGCAGTGGCGCGATCGCACCTTGCTGGGTTTGCCGGTGCTCGGTGCGGTGGTGCACAAGTTTGAAATCACCCGCTTTGCGCGCAGCATGGGAACTTTGCTCGGCAATGGCGTGCCGGTGGTGCTGGCAGTGAAGATTGCGGCGGCGACGATGGTCAATGCCGGTTTGCGGGCCGCGATCGAAGGCGTTGAGCCGGCGATCAAGCAGGGGCAGCGCATGGCCGAGGCGCTGGAAGCTTCCGGCTTGTTCACCCCGTTGGCGCTCAATATGGTCAAGCTGGGCGAGGAAACCGGCCGTCTTGACGCGATGCTGCTTGAGCTGGCGCAGATTTACGATGCCGAAGTGCAGGCCGGGGTCAAGCGTGCGCTGACCCTGATCGAACCTTTGCTCATCCTCGGTATGGGAGGGGTGATTGCCGGGATCATCGTTTCCATTCTGATGGGCATTCTGTCGGTGAATGAATTCGCTTTCTGAGCGTAAGAAAACGCAAGTCTGGCGGCTGGCGGACGCCTTGCCTGTCAGTGCCGGACTACAATGCCGTTTTGTTGTTGATGGGGCAGGATGCCCCTGGCTGGAGAAATTGTCATGACGAAACATTCAAGCCACATTCCGGGCGCAGATCGTGCCGGTGGCTTTACCCTGGTCGAGTTGCTGGTGGTGCTGGCCATTCTCGGCCTGCTTGCCGGTCTGGTCGGGCCGCGGGTGCTGGGCCAGCTTGATGGGGCCAAGAGCAAGACTGCTGCGGTACAGATCAAGGATCTGGAACAGGGGGCGGAGCTGTTCAAACTGGATGTCGGCCGTTTCCCGAGCAGCCAGGAAGGCCTGGAAGCGCTGATCAGCAAGCCGGGTACCGCCAATGGCTGGCGTGGCCCTTATCTCAAGAAGGGAGCATTGCCGCGTGACCCTTGGGGCAATCCTTACCATTATCAAAGTCCTGGCCAGCAGGGTGAGATCGACATTTACTCGCTGGGTGCGGATAACGCGCCCGGTGGCGATGGTGATAACGCCGACATCGGCAACTGGCAGTGAGTGCTGTGCTGGTCGGCCGCCGCAGGGCTGCCGGCTTCACTCTGGTCGAGCTGGTGGTGGCGATTTCGGTTGCCGCACTGTTGCTGGCCACGGCGCCGGCAGCGCTTGACCGGCTGTATGACAGCATGGCTTACCGCGCCACGGTGCGGGATGTGCTTTCCGAGCTGAAGCGGGCACGCAATCAGGCCCGTCAAAGTGGTGAGGCGGTCGCTTTTTTTGTGGATCTGCAGGCACGCCAGTTTGGAATTGACGGCGAAGCCGGCCGTTCGTTGCCTGCCCAGCTGGAAGTGCACGCCCAGGTTGCCGGACGTGAGCTTGGTGCCGATGGTCGGGCGGCGATCCGTTTCTATCCGGACGGCGGTGCCACCGGCGGCAGCATCCTGATTGAGCGTGACAATGGCGAAGGCGTGCGCTTGCGCGTCGATTGGCTGCTTGGCCGGGTCAGTCAGGAGGTGCTGGGCGGATGAACGGGCTGCGCGCGCGCGTGCGCAGCAGGGGGTTTTCCCTGCTGGAAGTGCTGGTTGCTTTTGTCATCATGGCGCTGGCGCTGGGCGTCTTGTATCAGACGCTGGGCGGCAGCGTGCGCGCGAGCGGACGCGCCGATCTGGCCGTGCGTGCGGCGCTGGTGGCCGAATCCGTGCTGGCGCTGCACGAATCGGTGCCGCCGCAGGGCATTCATGCCAGCGGCGAAGACGGCGGTTTCGCGTGGACACTGACTTCTGCCCCTTTGCCAGGGCTGGATGACTTTCCTGCGGCCTGGCAGCTGCATGAGCTGGTGGCTGATGTCAGCTGGGGGGAGGATGGTCATTACCGACTGCTCACCATCCGCCCCGAAGTCGAACCAGACCAGCTGGTTTTGAGGCAAGGCAAGTGATGAAGCGCCGCCAGGCAGGTTTTACCCTGGTCGAAGTGCTGATTGCGGTCACCTTGCTGTCCTTGCTGTTGCTGGGCCTGATGGCAACGATCGGCAGTTTTGGCCGTGGGGGCGCGCGCCTGGAAGAGTTGAGCAAGGAAATGGATGAGGTGCGGCTGGTCAGCGCCTTTCTGCGTCAGACGCTGGCTGCTGCAGCGGCGACGCCTGCCCACACTTTTGAGGATGGCGCAGTGCAGCCGTATTTCATTGGTGGCGAACAGACGCTTGAGTGGCTGGCACCTTTGCCGGCGCGTCACGGTGTCGGCGGCCTGCACCGGTTGCGCCTGTCGGTGAGGGAGCAGCCTGGAGGCATGGATTTGCTGCTGCAGTATCAGCCTTATCTGCCGCCGGATCCGCTCAATGGTGAAGTTCTGCCTGACTGGTCGCAGCTTGAGGAGAATGTCCTTGCGCGTGACCTTGATGCTTTCCGCATCGCTTACCAGGGCGGCGGAGAAGAAGGCTGGAGTGCGCAGTGGGGGCCGCTTGATGTGCTGCCGCTGCGCCTTACCCTGCATTTTTCCAGTGCAGGCAAAGCCTGGCCGCCGCTGGTGGTGATCCTTGATCAGGCGGATGTTTCGGCTGAGATGGGAGTCATCCGGTGAGCGTCCGTGCCGCTGTTCGCGGTTTTGCGCTGGTCACGGTGATGTGGCTACTGGCGGCGCTGTCGCTGCTGGCGCTCAGTCTGGCGGTGGCATCGCGGGCGGAAGTGCGCGGAGCCCAGGGAGATCGTGAGTTCATCGAAGCTGCGCTGCTGGGAGATGCGGCGATTGAACTGGCTGTGCGCGAACTGCGTTTTGCCAGCGAGATTCCTGCGCAGGGCGCAGAGTTCAGTTACGAAATTGCCGGCAGGACGATCCGTGTCCGCGCAGTGTCTGCGGCCGGCTACATTGACTTGAATACCGCATCGCAGGAGCTGCTCCATGCCTTGTTCCGCTTTGGCGCCGGACTGGATCAAGAACAGGCTGAAACCTTGGCGCAACGGGTGATCGACTGGCGTGACCCGGATGATGCGGCCTTGCCGCTGGGTGCGGAGAACGAGAACTACGAGGCGGCCGGAAGCGCGTATCGCACTCGTGGTGGCGAGTTCCAGGTCAAGGAAGATCTGCTGCAGGTGCTCGGGCTCGATTTCGATGTATATGATACGATTCTCGGGTTTATCACCACGTTCTCTGGCGCCGGTGGCGTGCAGGCGGAAGCTGCGCCGGCCGGGGTGCTGCGCATTCTTGCCGAAGGTGATGAAACTCCAGTGGATACTTTTCTGGCTGCGCGTGCAGCCGACCCGACAACTTTGGACATGACCGCTTTCCGGACTGAATTTCTTGGCGGGGCCGCCAGCGGCCGTTACCGCGTCGCGGCGGTCTACCCGCGTGAGCAGGGCCCCGGCTTGGTGCGGGTGCGCTGGGTCGATTTTCATCGTGACGGCACGGTTGGCCGTCCCTGGTACAGCCTGGCGACAGAAACCGTGCGTGCGGTGGACGAGGGTGCTGATGGTGGCTGAAGCCGATCAGTGGTCCCTGTTCGGTCTGGACTTGCGCCAGCTTGGGCGTCATTGGTGCAATGGCTGGGAAGAGGCGCTCAGCTGGCCGCTGTTCGCCTGGCTGTCGCCGCCGGAAGCCGTGCGTGTCCATCTGCCCGATGGCAGCACCGAAATCCGCCGCGGGGTCAGCGCCCGGCGCCTGCCGCCGGCCAGCCGGGCCCAGGCGGAGGCGGTATTGCTGGACGATGACATCGTGCTGGTGCGTGAGCTCAGGCTGCCTTTGCTGGGCTGGGCGCAGCTCCGTCAGGCGGTCGCGCTTGAAGTCACGGCAGTGAGTCCTTTTCCGGAGACGGAAACGGTATGGGGCTGGTCGTCTGTCGCCGCGCAAGATCATGCCGTGGTGCGGCTGGCGCTGGCTGGTCGGCAGCATGTCCAGGCTGCACTCGCCCGCGTGGGCAAGCAGCCGGCAAGTGTCGAAGTGTGGGCAGATGCGGCAGCGCCGCTGCTGATCGAAGGTTTTGGCGAGTCGCAGCGGCTGGGCCGGATGCGTGCCGTCCGGCAACGCACGGTACTCGCCGTGTGCGGACTGGCTGTGTTGCTGGCTGCGGTGGTTGCAACGCCGGTATTGCAGGCGCGTGAACGGACTTTTGATGCCCAGCGCCAGTTCGGAGCGCTTGAAGCGGAAGTGACGGATCTGGTGATTGCGCGCGCGACGCTCAATACCCGGCAGGAGCAACTGCAGGCGGTGCAGGATCATCTGGCAGATCGGGTCGATATTCCCCTGATGCTGGAAGCGCTGACCGCTGCCCTGCCTGATGACGCTTATCTTGCCCGTTTTGATCTGAATGGCCGACAGTTGCGCATTACCGGTCAGGCGGATAATGCTTCCAGCCTGATGAGTGCGCTGGGTGCGCCAGGTTCGGCGTTTCGTGATGTGCGTGCGCCTTCGCCGATTTCGCGCCAGCCTGGTTCGAACAAGGACAATTTTGTCATCGAGCTTCAACTTGATGCCGGTGATGCCACGGGAGTCCGGCAATGAGTGCTTCGGCGGCAGTCCGTTTCCCGGGGCGTGATGCTCGCGTTGTGGTCAGCTTGAGCGCGCTGGCCTTGCTGGGCCTGTGTGTGCTGTTTGTCTGGCTGCTGGCGGATAAATGGGTGTGGGCAAATGAAACCCGGGAAATGATTGAGCCACGTCATGCGCGTCTGCTCGGTCTGCGCGAGATGCGTGCTCCGCTCGGTGAAGCACTTGCCGAAATGGATGCGAGTCTGGCGCGCTTTGCCTATCCTGCGAGCTCCGATCTTGATCGCCTCGGTGCCGACGTTCAGGAACGTGTGCGCCGCCTGGCTTCTGCAAGTGGCCTCACCATCAACGGCAGCCAGATCCTGGCGCCACGCAAGCATGCGGCTTTTGTCGAATTGCCGCTCAAGATCACCGTCAGTGGCAGCCTCGAAGGGCTGCGTGAATTGCTTGCCGGCCTTGATCGGGAAACGCCACTGGTGCTGGTGGATCAGCTCGAAGTGAGCTCGATGCAGCGCCGGGTGCGGCGCGGTGCGGCGCCTGCCCAGCAAGGTCAGCTTGCCATCCAGCTCAGCCTCAGCGTTTTGCGTCTGCAAGCATGATTTCCCGGCGCCTGTTCAACTTCCTGCTGTGTGCGGTCGTGCTGCTGGCGGTATTGTCCATGCAGTGGGTGTTTGGCGAACGTCGTTGGGTGCCGCCGTCCGCCCAGTTGCCTGAACTGGCCGTCGTTGACAGCCCGGCGCTCAAGGTCGAGCGCCGAGAACTGGATGGACTGTCACAAACCCTGGAACGTCCCTTGTTTGTGCCCGGCCGTCGGCCACCCAGCGAGGAAGTGGCGGCGGCGATGGTGCCCGAGGCGCAGGCAGCGCCGGATGTGCTGGACGATGCGGTGGTGCTGGGCGTGTTCGGCACCGGGACGGCTCGTCATGTGATGTTGCGCAGCAATGGCAAGGTGCTGCGTTTGCGCGAGGACGATCCATTGGGTGATTGGGTCGTCCGTGCATTTGGTGAGCAGACGATCATTTTCATGCGCGGCCAGGAGCGCAGGGAACTGGAGCTCAAGCATGCGCCAGCGCCGGCCGCGCCGGCTGCTGCCAGTCTGCTCAGACGCTTGCGTCCCAATGCGCTTGCTGAGCAGGTCAAGCCGGGACAGGATGGTGGAACTGGTGCAGTTCCGGCTGCGGAGGCCGAGCAAGGTACTGAACCGTCTGAGCCGGCTGAAGATGAGGCGCCGTGAAATGGGCGCGTCTGGCAATTCATTCGGGCTGAAGCGCGAATCAATGGAATTTGATGAATCGATCATGACTGAAGTCAAAGCAAGCATTCACCGACTTGGCAGGGCTGCCGTCTATCTTGTGGCCGGCCTGGTGCTCAGTGCCTGTGCCTCCAGCCGCATTCAGCAGGATATTGACGCTGCGCTGAGCAAGCGCGGCAGCGTGCTTGTCGAGCAGGTTGCGGGTTCCGCCGGGGTTGAGGGTTCTGATCCGGAAAGCGGACGGCAGGAGCCTACCCTCATCGTCGGCAATGACCGCATGATCAAGCTGCCGCAGGCAAAGCCGGTCACGGTGCTCAAGGGGGGGGCGGTATCGCTCAAGTTTGAACAGGCGCCGGTGACCGATGTGGTGCATGCCGTGCTCGGTGATCTGCTCGGCATGCCTTATGTCATCCATCAGCCGGTTGCCGGCGAAGTCACCGCTTACACCCAGACGCCAGTGCCGCCGGGTGAGGCGCTGGCGATCATCGAGTCGGTACTGGGTGCCAGTGGTGTGGCGATTGTCCAGGATGGCCAGGGCATGTATCACGTTGGTCGACCGGATGCCCTGCGCTCAATCGGCAATGTGCCGCGCAGCATGAAAACACTGCCGGCTGGCCAGGGCATGGTGGTGGTGCCGCTGGAGTACATCAGTGCTGCCGAAATGGCCGAAATTCTGCGACCGATCGCGCCTGCCGAGGCTTTTGTGCGGGTCGATACCGTGCGCAACCTGCTTATCCTGTCCGGCGGGCGCAGCCAGCTCGACAGTTGGCTCGAGTTTGTTGACATGTTCGATGTCGACATGATGAAAGGCATGTCGGTTGGCCTGTTCCCGCTGCGCTACGCTTCGATCAAGGAGGTGGCAGAAACCCTCGCTGCAGTGGCGGGCATGGCGGGCGGAGGCGGGGCAAGTGCTGCCGTTGCTGCGCCGCAAACCGGCAGGGGCGGTGCCGCAGCGCGTGGTGCGCAAGCCAATGCGCCGGCAGCTATTCCGGCGCTGCCGAACTTCGGGCCGCTTGGCGGTGCCGTACGGGTGATTCCGCTTGAGCGCCTCAATGCCTTGCTGGTGATCACTCCGCGCGCCCATTATCTCCAGCAGGCGCGGGAATGGGTGGAAAAGCTTGACCGGCCGATGGAAGCGGGGGATGCCCCCCAGCTCTATATTTATCCGGTGCAGAATGGCACGGCCAAGCATCTCGCCAGCTTGCTGAGTGCAGTTTTTGGCGGAACATCGGCGCTGGGTGGGCGTACGACCGAAAACAGCGGCGTTGCCCCGGGCCTGAATTCGACCACTGCCTCGACTTCGGGCACTTCCACCGGTAGCAATGCCAGCCGCGGCGCTCAGCGCGGAGACAGCATTTCCCAGCTTGATCTGGGATCTCAGGTCAGGGTAGTCGCTGACGAGAAGAACAACGCTTTGCTGCTGTATGCGCCGGCCAGCGAGTACAAGAAGATCGAAACTGCGCTGAAGCGTCTGGATATCGCACCGGTGCAGGTGCTGATCGAAGCGACCATTCTCGAAGTAACGCTCACCGATGAGCTGAAATACGGTTTGCAGTGGTATTTCAATGATTCGCTGGGTTCGAAATGGTCTGGCCAGGGCCAGCTCACCAGCGGCAGCAGCAGCAACCTCGGTCCCTCCAATCCCGGCTTCTCGTATTCGATCGTGAACGGAGCGGGGGAAGTGCGGGCGGTGCTCAATGCGCTGGCACAGAAATCACTGATCAACGTGATTTCCAGTCCCAGCCTGCTGGTGCAGGACAATCACACCGCAACCATCCAGGTGGGTGATCAGCAGCCGATCCGCTCCTCGACCACCATCAGCGATGGCGGCACCACGACCAGTTCGATCCAGTACAAGGATACCGGGGTCAATCTTGAAGTCACGCCATCTGTCAATGCAGGTGGAATGGTGTCGATGGATGTCGATCAGGAAGTCACCGATGTCGGCTCAATCGATCCGGCGACCTTGCAGCGCAGCTTCCTGCGTCGGCAGATCATCAGCCGGGTGGCGGTCAGATCGGGCGAGACGGTGGTGATGGGAGGGCTGATCCGGGACAATTCCACCCAGGGGCGCCAGGGCGTGCCGCTGCTGATGGATATCCCTCTGGTGGGCGGGTTGTTTTCGACCACTACCAACAACGGCAACCGTACCGAACTGCTGGTGATGATCACGCCGCGCGTGATGCGCAATGATGAAGAGCTGCGCAGCGTGACGGATGAGATGCGTGACCGCCTGTCGCATTCGATGGGAGAGTTGCAGCTGTCACCCTGGCTGGCTTCGAATCGGGACGGTGTGCGCAGCGATGAGGTGGAGATGGAGCCCAGCGCTCCTGTTGCCCTGCCTTGACAGTGGATGGGCAGGGACTGAGGACGGATTGATGTGGGAGATGGGAAATTGATGAGATTTGGGAGAACGTGCCTGGCGGTGGCCGCTGCGCTGCTGCTCGGCGCCTGTGCCAGTACGCCACAAACGGCAGAGGAGCAGGTGAGCAGGCGGGCACAGGCGCGCATGGACGCGCTGGTGGCCAAGGATTTCAAGCTCGCTTACGGCTATTTCACACCAGCGTACCGGGACAATCTGTCCTACGACGCCTGGCTCAAGAACCGGATGCCACGTGCTGACTATGTCTCCGGACAGGTTTTGCAGGTAGAATGTGCCAGTGCTGACGTCTGTGATGTCGAACTGGAGTCGGTCTATCGCTCGCCGGTCGGCGTGCGGGTGGCGCCCAAAGGCGAGATCGCCCGTGCTGTGCCGCAACGCTGGGTGAGGATCGATGGCCAGTGGTGGCTTTACCAGCGGAAATAACGTTGTAATGGCGCAACAGGATCAGCTGGGTATGGGGCAAAAGGTACAAATTGTATTGCGCCAGCTTGCCAGCTGGAGGGGAGTACTTGCTATCATTGCAGCACAGGTTATGTCTTGCATTCACCTGGCCGCTATGAGAGACTCGTTAAGCGTAGGCTAAGCATGCAAGTTGACGCATGGCTTGGCTTAAAGCAGTTTCATTTTCAACCAAAGGTAGATTTCGCGATGAAGAAAAAACTTCTTGCTTCGGTAGTTGCAGGTTTTGGCCTGGTCGGTTCGGCTCAGGCAGTGCATGTTAATGCGGATGGTTTGGGTCAGGTTCTGCTGTATCCCTACTACACCGTGCAGGATGGTGCTGACACCTACGTTCACATCGTGAACACCACCAACGAAAGCAAGGCCGTCAAGGTTCGCTTCCTCGAAGGCAAGAACAGTCGTGAAGTGCTTGACTTCAACCTGTACCTGTCGCCGTTCGACGAGTGGACTGGTGTGATCGTGCGTACCGCCAATGGCGCCGCGCTGAAGACCACTGATACTTCCTGCACCGCTCCCGCCATTCCCGCCGCTGGCGTCGAGTTCCGTAACTTCGAATACGTCGGTGACAGCGTCAACGGTACCGATCGTTCCCGCGAAGGTTACCTGGAAGTGATCGAGATGGGCGTCGTTCGCAACGCCACTCTTGAGCGTGCCATCACCCACGTCAATGGCGTGCCGGGTGATTGCGCAGCTGTGCGTAACGCCGCTCGTGCTGGTGCCGAGTTCAATACGGGTGCCGTGGTTGCTCCCACCGGCGGTCTGTATGGCTTCAACACCCTGATCAACGTTGACGCCGGCCTGGCTTCGACCGTTGATGCCATCGCACTGGACGACTTCTTTGATCCCATCGGTGGTGGCCGTCACACCCCGTCGGGTTCGCTGCTGCCCAGCTTGGCTCAGGTTGATACCACCGCCGACATCATCGATGGTGCTACCGTCCACAGCCTCGACTTCGCTCGTGCGATCGACAACGTTTCGGCGCTGATCACCCGCACTGACGTCATCAACGACTACGTGATCGCGCCGGAAATCGACGCCATCACCGACTGGGTGGTGACTTTCCCGACCAAGCGTTTCTATGTGAACAGCACCAACCCGGCTCCGTTCCAGAACGTTTGGAGTGCAACGACCTCGACTTCGTGTGACGAAATCAGCGTGACCTACTTCGACCGCGAAGAAGGTACCAAGGGTCTTGATCCGGATGACTTCTCGCCGCAGCCGGTGATCCCGGGCATCAGCCTGTGTAACGAAGTGAACACCGTGTCGATCGTTGCTCGTGGTGATAGCGCCAGCCTCTACGGCGCCGAGTTCACCGCCGCCAAGGTTGAGCTGGATTCCGGCTTTACTTCGGGCTGGATGCGCATCGACTTCACTTCGGCGAATGCTCTGGCCGGTATCACCGACGTCGGTGGCACCAATGTGGTCGGCCTGCCGGTGGTTGGTTTCTCGGGCATGGGCTTCACCAACGGTACTCTGACCGTTGATGGCGTCAATGTGCTGTCGAACTACAGCGGCATCAGCACCCACAAGGGTCATCGCATCATCCGCTAAGCATCTCTCGCCGCCTGTATGGTGGTGTTGATTGCTTACAAAAAGCCGGCGCAAGCCGGCTTTTTTTTTGACGGAAAAGTGTTAGAGTGGCTGCGGTTTAGCAAATCAGGTGAGCAGGATGAAAAAATTCGCAATCAGGAAGTTGGCCCTTCTGAGTCTGGCCGCTTTCTCCGGCGCCACCGTGGCGGCAACGGTTACCGTTGATGTCAGCGGGGTGGCAACGACGTACACTCTCGAAAGCCTGAGCATCAATGCCCAGGGTAACGTAAGTATCAAGGCTGCTGGTGGCAACACGTCGGGAGGGGGGACGCCGGTTGATCCCACTCCAGTTGACCCCGCACCGGTTGATCCGGTTGATCCCAATCCGCCGGTCAATCCGGGTACGGGCTGTGCGGATACGGATACGCTCAAGTGTGTCACCACTACCGTCGGTGAAAAGGCCGGCAACGTTTATCCATCCACAACCGTGCGTCCCGCTCCCAGTCTGGTCACCGCGTATCGCTTCCAGACCCTGGCTGGGACGAGCGCTTATGCTGGCAGTGCAATTGCGACTCGCATGACGGGGGCGATTGGCAAGCGCGTGGTGATTTCAGCGGTGGCCGGAGACATGAGCACGGCAGACAAGGGCTTGGGCTGTTATGCCGAAAGCACTGAAGTGTCTTCCGTGTCCTATGTGGTCAATAGCCCGGGCACCAATAAAGTGCGCTATTGCCATCTGAATCCGGGCCAGACTTATTATGTCAACGTTGGTGCTGGCGTAAAAGCGGATGGCAAGCCCAATTGCAGTAGCGAAACCAATTGTGCTCATCTGTTTGAATTGAAATAAGTCGATTACTACCAAAAAAACGGCAGGCCGTTGGCCTGCCGTTGACGTTAACAAAGATGAAAAAACTGTTCCCTGTTGCTTTATTCGCTGCCGTTTTGCTTTCCGGATCGTTGCCGGTTGCTGCGGCGGACTCGGTGCTGGTCGAACGTGGCTCAGTGCGCTTGACTGAGGCAGAGCTGCGTAGTGCGATTGTCGCCACCGTGCCGGAAGCGGAACGTGCGAGCTTGCTGAGCAATGAAGGCAAATTGCGCAATCTGATCGCTCAGTTGTTCGCCAGCAAGTTGCTCGCAGCCGATGCTGCGAACAGGTCGCTCAACGCTGAGGAGCAAGCGCAGCTGGATTATGCTCGCGAGCGCGCCTTGGCCCAGTTGCAGATCAACCACGTGGTCGGGCAAGGTCTGAAAGCTGATTACAGTGCCGATGCGCAGGAATTTTATCTGGCCAATCCGGAGATGTTCAATCGTCCGGAGCAGGTGCGAGTCGAGCATATCCTGGTTTCGACGCAAAAGCGCAGCAAGGCAGAAGCAGAGCAACGTGTTCGTGAACTGCAAGCCTTGTTGGCGCAAGGTGAGCGCAGCTTCCCCGAGTTGGCACAGGAATACTCCGATGATGACAGCGTGCGCGACAATGGCGGTGATCTCGGTTTCTTTGCCCGCGGCAAGATGGTGCCAGCATTCGAGCAGGCCGCTTTTGCACTGAAGGCTGAAGGTGAAGTCACAGGTCCGGTTGAAACGCAATTTGGTCTGCATTTCATCAAGCTGCTGGCTCATCGACCGGCGGAGCGGATTCCTTTCGAGCAGGTCAGACAGCGCTTGAGCGACGAGCAGGCTGCCCAGGCCCGAAAGAACCTCATCATGCGCGAATACGAAAGAATTGGCGCCTTGCCGGGCACGGTGGTCGATCAGGAGGCAATCCAGCGCATGGTTGAAGCGCAGCGCGCTGCTTCAGCTTCCGGGGCGCAAAAGTGAGTGTTGATTGCCGCAGGCGAGGGGGCTTGCTGGCCAACTCCAGCACATGAATACAGCCCTAAGCAGTCCAGCGTCACAGGCGCTCATTGTCTGTCAACATCTGGGCAAGGCTTACGCTGCCTACAGTAGTCCCCAGCAGCGCTTGCGGGCTCTGTTCCGACCTTCGTCCCCGATTGGAGACGAAGGTTTTTGGGCCTTGCGTGATCTGAGCTTTCAGCTGCAGCGTGGTCAGGCCCTGGGCGTCATTGGGCGCAATGGTGCTGGCAAGTCTACGCTGCTGCAGTTGTTGTGCGGCACGCTCACCCCGACTACAGGGCAGCTTGCCGTCAATGGACGCATTGCTGCTTTGCTTGAGCTCGGTGCCGGTTTCAATCTCGATTTTACCGGGATTGAAAACGTCTACCTGAATGCCGCCATTCTCGGGCTGACGCGCAGTGAAATCGATGCCCGGCTGGATGACATCCTTGCTTACGCCGACATCGGCGATTTTGTCCATCAGCCAGTCAAGCACTATTCAAGCGGGATGTTTCTGCGCTTGGCTTTTGCCGTGGTTGCCCACGTCAATGCAGATGTACTCATCATCGACGAAGCGCTTGCGGTCGGTGATGCGCTGTTTGCCCAGAAGTGCATGCGCTTCCTGCGCAATTTCCGTGAGCAAGGAGCCTTGCTGCTGGTCAGTCATGACATCCCTTCGGTGACCAGCCTGTGCGATGAAGCGCTCTGGCTGGAGCGCGGGCGGATGCGCATGCTCGGCAGCGCGAAAAACGTCACCGAAGCCTATCTGGAAGCGATCTACGCTGAGCAGCAAAAAGTCGATGGGGCTGGGGGCGATGGCGCGGGAGACGCTCGTACCGCGAGCCCTGCTCCAAACGCACCAGCTCAGTCCGGTGCGGTGGACCAATACCACGACCTGCGCCGTGAGCTGCTGCTCAATTCGGCATTGCGCAACGACATCGAGCTCAGGCCTTTCACGCCGGACAGCCGCAGTTTCGGCAGTGGCAAGGTCAAGGTGGATTGGGTCGGGATCAAGGATCAGCAGGGACGAGCGCTGGCCTGGCTGGTAGGCGGCGAAGCGGTCGAACTGGAGATCCGCCTGCATGCGCGTGCCCCAGTGGAGCAGCTCATCACCGGCTTTCTGTTCAAGGATCGACTGGGGCAGGTCTTGTTTGGTGAAAACACGCTGCTCATGCAGCCGCAGCAAGACCTGTCGCTGCAGGCCGGCGAGCAGGCGGTGGTCCGTTTCCGTTTCCACATGCCTTACCTGCCTTCCGGCGATTATGGCCTCAGCGTTGGGGTGGCTGGCGGCACTCAGGAAAACCATGTTCAGCACCATTGGTTGCATGAGGCGTTGAGCATGACTTGTGTTGCTTCCCATGTCACGCACGGCCTGATGGGGGTGGCGATGCAGGACATCGTGTGGGAGCACGGTTTGCCTGCACCGGAGCAGGATGAGGCAACGGAGGGCTCCGGCTCATGAGCAGGAGTCTGGCTTTGGGGCGCGCATTCAGCAGTCCGTTTACCCTGCTTTGGCAGCACCGGGAGCTGATTCTGGCCATCGCCCGCCGTGAGCTGGCAGCGCGCTATCGTGGCTCGGCACTGGGCGTGGTGTGGTTGCTGCTGGCGCCGCTGCTGATGCTGGCAGTGTATTCCTTCGTGTTCGGCGTCGTTTTCCAGGTGCGCTGGGGAGGCATTGGCGAAAGCAGGCTGATGTTTGCCGCCGTGCTGTTCTGCGGGATTGCGATTTTTGGTCTGTTTGCCGAAGTGATCAACCGTTCGCCGCAGCTGGTGCTGTCCCAGGTGAACTACGTCAAGAAAGTAGTTTTCCCGCTTGAAGTGCTCAGTTGTGCACTGGTGCTGTCTTCTGCGGTGAATTTCCTCATTGCCTTGTTCGTTCTGCTGGTGTTCATTGCGCTCAGCATGGGCATGCCGCCGCTGACCGTGCTGGCTTTGCCAGTGCTGCTGATTCCGTTTCTGCTTGGCTTGCTGAGCGTGTCATGGATGCTGGCCGCGCTTGGTGTTTATGTACGTGACATCGCCCAGCTCACCGGTCTGCTGGCGACTGCGCTGATGTTCATGTGTCCGGTGTTCTATCCGCTCAGCGTCGTTCCAGCAGCCTATCAGCCGTATCTGTGGCTCAATCCGATGACGCATGTGGTTGAGGCGATGCGGGCGGTGCTGATTCACGGTGAGTTGCCAAGCGCAGCGACCGTACTGTGGTGGTGGGGAATTGCCTTGGTGATGATGGTTTGCGGTGGGCTGTTTTTCCGCCGCCTGCGTCCCGGCTTTGCCGACGTGATGTGAGGGCTGCCTGAGCTGCAGTGTGACCGAGGAGGCTGGAATGAAAAAAGTGCTGTGCGTTGGTGCCTTGCTGAAGGAGGCCAATCCGACCTGGCAGCTGCGCCACCTCCAGCTCGCATTCAGCGCTGAGACCGGGCCACACGAGCTGCACGAAAGCACCGATGGAGCAGTGCGCACGGTGCGGGTTCATTCACGCTGGCAGGCGTTCGGTGCGGATTTCGCCCAGCAGTTGGCCAACCGGGTGTTTGCCGATGAATTGCTCAGCTTGCGTCCCGAGCTGGTGGTGATCAGTGAACTCAGCGGGGCCAGCATGGACATGGTCAGGATTGCAGCTTTGCTCGGTTATCCGGTGCTGCTGCGGGTCCCCGAGCTGGCACTGCCGGCGCAGGACAGTCGCAGTGCGCTGTGGTTGCGTGATGTGTTCCGCCTTGCTACTGCGCTCTATCGCAGCGGGAATGCGGCAGCGGACGAGGATTTTTGCCGTCACTATGCTGAATTCGCAGCTGCCTTGCTGCCTGATCTGCAGGCGGCAGTGAAACATGTCGAGTCCGGCAAGGCAGCTGCGGGTCCGCGACTGCCGCATTCCGCTTATGCCAGCTACGCTTTCGGCATGCGTGATCATGGTCTGCTCTACCGCATGCAGCAAGGTCTGGTTGCGCATTTCCGGGGCTGCAAACAGGTGCTGGAACTGGCCTGTGGTACCGGGGTTTTTCTCGAACTGTTGCGGCAGCACGACATCCCGGCACAGGGGGTCGAACGTGATGCGGCTTCGGTGCGCTACGCGCGCGGTCTGGGTCTCGAAGTTGCCGAAGACGATGCGCTCGTCTTCCTGCGCCAGCAACCAGGGCATTTTGACGGTATCTACTGCTCGCACTTCGTTGAGCATCTGCCGATCGAAGCCGTCGAGCAGCTGATTGCGCTCATCGCCGACAGCTTGCAGCCCGGCGGGGTGGTGGTGCTGACTTTTCCCGATCCGGAATCAATCCGCTCGCAGTTGCTCGGTTTCTGGCGTGATCCGGAGCATGTACGTTTTTATCACCCTGACCTGGTCGAGCTGATTGGTCGCAGTCACGGCTTGCAGCCGGTATTCCACAGTCACCGGGTCGGACAGCGGGAGGTGATTCCTTTTTCGTTCCAGCCGCCGCTGACGGATGGTGATGACAGCACCAAGCTGGCAGCGGATCTTGCTGCGCTCACCCTGCCGCCTCCGGGCCGGTTGGAACGCTTGCTGGCCCGTTTCGGGCTGGTTCATCCGCGTGCCTTGCAGCGCCTGGAGTTGTACCAGACTCAGCAGCGCGCACTTGAACACGACTTGCGTGCGCGCCAGGCGGCGCGCACTGCGGCACTGGAAAACGCATTGCGTACCCTGTGGACAGTGAATCAGACCTGGGCCTGGGACGACAACGCGGTTGTTTGCCTGCGCAAACCGGGCTGAGCCGGTTTATTGCTCCGCAGCTTGCGGCTGCAGTTGTGCGGCGCGACGTCCGAGGGCAGGCAGCTGAGCCATCGAATGCAGTTGGGTATACGCGAGTGCCAGTGCGCCGGCGCGGTGCAGGGCGAGGATCGATTGGTCGGGCAAGGCCGCGAGCGCATCTTCCTTCACCCGCATGAAGTTCTCCAGCGACCATTCACGCTCATCGGCACGCACCACCACGTCCCAGGGCTCCAGCACATCGGCGGCGAGCAGGGCGGTGGCAGCGGCGATCGACGGTTCGCGTTCCTGGGTGAGACGGGAGAGAAAGCTGAGCACAGTTTCCAGCGCTGGTGCCGGCTTGCCGTCATCGCCAAAGAACGGTTCACCGTCTTCGGTGTTGGTCAGCAGGCCACTGTCTTCATCAACGCACAGCAAACGCTCGCCTTTGCTGCCCGCGCCAATCGAGAACGGCCACACCCGCAAGCTGGCCGGGGTATAGCCCGGCAGCCACTCGCCTTGCGCGCCGATGCAGGCATTGCGACCCTGATCGAG
Source organism: Thauera sp. (assembly GCA_034005275.1). Taxonomy (GTDB): domain Bacteria; phylum Pseudomonadota; class Gammaproteobacteria; order Burkholderiales; family Rhodocyclaceae; genus Thauera. The sequence continues at coordinate 21,360 of JAVEVA010000052.1, forward strand.
TCCAAGCAGGGCAACGGGCACCAGCTGGTTCTGGATGTTGATGAAAGCGATCGGCAGGGCGCTGGCTGCGCTGCGCACTTCGGTCAGCATCAGCGGCGCAATGGTGCTTTGCGCGGCGAAAGCAAAGCTGGAAAAACGGCGCCAGCGCTGTTTGCCATGGCGGTTAACGGTGACGGGCTGGAGGTTGGCCATGAAAAATCCTGGTTGCCCCAAATCGGTGCCCGGTTGGACACAGGGGCGCTTGCGGTTGGAAACACGCGAGTTTAACAGACGGGCGCAGTGACACTGGTGCTGCGTGCTAGCATTCAGCTGGATGCCCATTTTCTCAGCGCCCGTTTTCTCTTCGCTATCCCGCTGCTCCTCTGTCCCTTTCCTGCCCTACTTGCTTTCAGCAAGCCCGACCATCAATCTGCCATGACTCTGATTACCCGACACATCGACAAGCATCTGAGCGCAGTCGCCGCCTTGCGCAATATTGAAAGCGCAGTAGCGGCCAGCGCGCAGCGCATCAGCGCCGCCATTGCGCGCGGCAACAAGATCCTGTTCTGCGGCAATGGCGGCAGCGCGGCCGATGCCCAGCACATCGCGGCCGAGCTGGTCGGGCGTTATGTCGACGAACGTCCGGCGCTGGCCGGCATTGCGCTCACCACCGATACCTCCATTCTCACTGCGGTGGGCAATGACTACGGCTACGACGCGGTGTTCTCCCGCCAGGTCGAAGCCTTGGGGCAGACGGGTGATGTGCTGGTGGCGATCTCGACCAGTGGCAACAGCGCCAATGTCATCGCTGCGGTCGCGGCTGCGCGCCGGCGCGGGCTGGAAGTGATCGGTCTGCTTGGCCGCGACGGCGGCAAGCTGCAGCAGCTGGTGGATGTCGCGCTCACCATCGCCGTGCCGGAGACCGCGCACATCCAGGAATGTCACATCATGATCGGCCACATCTGGTGTGCGGCGGTGGACGCCAGTCTGCAGCCGTGCGCGGTGGTGCCGGCTGGTGGCGTGCTCGACGAAGCCGGCGCGATTGCTGCTGCGCGCGCGGCGCAGGCTGCGGGCGAACGGGTGGTGATGACCAACGGCTGCTTCGACATCCTTCATCCCGGCCATGTCGCCTATCTGCGTCAGGCACATGCGCTTGGCCAGCGGTTGATCGTCGCGGTCAATGACGATGATTCAGTACGACGGCTGAAAGGTGCGCAGCGGCCGGTGAATGCGCTGGCCCATCGCCTGCAGATGCTGGCGGCACTCGATTGTGTCGATTGGGTGGTGCCGTTTGGCGAAGACACGCCGCAACGGCTGATCTGCGCCTTGCTGCCCGATGTGCTGGTCAAGGGCGGCGATTATCGTCCCGAGCAGATTGCCGGCGCAGATTGCGTGCTTGCCGCTGGCGGGGAAGTGAAAGTGCTTGATTTTGTTGATGGTCACTCGACCACTGGCCTCATCGAGCGTATTCGCAGCACTCAGTGAGAGCACCCAGTGAGAGCACTCAGTGAGTTCAGTCCTGAGTTCAGTGCCGTGCCGGCTGGTATTCGCTCACCCAACGCTGCAGTGCGGCGCGGACTTCATCGTCGGAGGGCGTGCCGGGGCTGGCAAACCAGGCGCTGAGCTCGTCGATCAGGCTGGCGTCCACCGGACGTGAGCGGGCGATGCGCAGGCGCGGGTGAGGCGTGTCGCGTGTTTCCTCGCTGTCGGCGAGTAGTTCTTCGTAGAGCTTTTCGCCGGGGCGCAGGCCGACGAATTCGATGCCGATCTGGCTGCTGTCCAGCCCCGAGAGGCGGATCATGTTGCGTGCCAGGTCGAGAATCTTCACCGGCTCGCCCATGTCGAGTACGAAGATTTCACCACCTTCGCCCATTGCGGCAGCTTGCAGCACCAGCTGGGCAGCTTCCGGGATCGACATGAAATAGCGGGTGATTTCCGGATGAGTCACCGTCACCGGACCACCACGGGCGATCTGGGCGGCAAATTTCGGGATCACGCTGCCGGTGCTGCCGAGCACATTGCCGAAGCGCACCATTTCCATCTGGGTGCGATTGCCTGGCGCGCAGTGCAGCGCTTCGCAGATCATTTCCGCCAGCCGTTTGCTGGCGCCCATGACATTGGTCGGATTGACCGCCTTGTCGGTGGAAATGAGCACGAAACGCTCGGCGCCGTGGCGCTGGGCACAGCTGGCGACCAGCAAGGTGCCGAAAGCGTTGTTGAGCACGGC
>JAVEVA010000129.1:0-4847 GCA_034005275.1 Thauera sp.
GGGCGGTCAGGAAGGCGTTGATCGCGGTGAGGCAGGTTCAGCCAAAGCGGTCAAGGCCGGCAAAACCCATGAAGGCAAGGCTCATCAGGCCGGCGGTGATCATCGCGATCGCCGTGCCTTTGAAGGGAAGCGGAATGTCGGCACCGTCCAGGCGTTCGCGAATGCTGGCGAACAGCACCAGGGCAAGGGTGAAGCCGAGCGCGGAACCGAAACCGAACAGCAGGGATTGCAGCAGATCGTGCTTGAAGCCGACGTTGAGCAGCGGTACGCCAAGCACCGCGCAGTTGGTGGTGATCAGCGGCAGATAGATGCCGAGCACCTGATGGAGCAGCGGGCTGGTTTTCTGGATGACCAGTTCGGTGAACTGGACAATGGCGGCAATGACGACGATGAACGACAGGGTGCGCAGGTAGTCGAGTCCGAAAGGTGCGAGCAGATAGTGGTCGATCAGGTAGCTCGAACCGGCGCCGAGGGTGAGCACGAAAGTGGTCGCCACCCCCATGCCGATCGCGGTGTCGAGTTTTTTCGACACGCCCATGAACGGACACAGGCCGAGAATGCGCACCAGCACCACGTTGTTCACCAGAACAGCGCCGATGACGATGAAAAGGTAGCTGGCCATGATTGTTGACGAACCTGTTGTTGCCGGACTGGAGGGGCTGGGTTGGCGATCCGGCCATTATCGCCGGCCGGGGAGGCAGGCTCAAGCTCTGCCCGCTTTTGTCTGCAGTGGAATTGATGCAGCGCAAGAAAGCGCCCGTTTGTGGGCTGAATTTGCTCGCTTGCCCTGCTGGTCTGAACGGCTGCCCGCTCAGATTCCGGCTGGCGGTGGCGGCAGGCTGGCGCAGTGGAAAGACCACTGGCCGCGAGCCCGGTCGGCGAAAAAGTGGCGCAGACTCATGGCGATGGTGCGAAAGGCGATCTGCTCCCAGGGGATGTCTTCTTCGCGAAAGAGGCCGACTTCAAGTGATTCGGTGCCGGCGGCAAAATCCAGATCGAGCAGGCGGGCGCGGTAGACCAGATGAACCTGGCTGATATGGGGGACTTCGATCATCGTATACAGCTCGCCGACCTCGATGCGGGCACAGGCCTCTTCCAGGGTTTCGCGGGCAGCGGCCTGGGCAGTGGTTTCCTCGTTTTCCATGAAACCGGCGGGCAGGGTCCAGTAACCGAGCCGAGGCTCGATCGCGCGTCGGCAGAGCAGGATGCGATCTTCCCACTCGGCCAGCGCACCCACCACCAGCTTGGGGTTCTGGTAGTGGATGTTGCCGCAGGCCGGGCAGACGTGGCGCAGCATGTTGTCGCCGGCAGGAATGCGGAATTCGACCGGGGTTCCGCACTGGGTGCAAAAATTCATTGGTAATGGCTTGATGGTGATGGCTTAATGTATTTGAGGCTTGATCTTCGCCGGTTTTGATTCTAGCGTGCTTTCCTGTCCGGAGCTTGCAGCCGGTCACTTCAGAGAGAAAAAACACAACAACAAGGTGGTAGCGGGTGATGGATATCAGGCGTTACGAATTGCTCAAGGCCAGCGGGGAGTTGCCGTCGCCGCGTGGTGTGGCCTTGCAGATCATCAGGCTGACCCAGGCCGAGGACGTGCCGATGGCCGCGCTCAGGCATGCAATCAAGGCCGACCCTGCCTTTGCCGGACGTCTGATCAAGGCTGCCAACAGTGCTCGCGCCGAGCACGGTCGCCCGGTGGCTTCCGTGGAAGATGCCTTGCTGGTGCTCGGGCTGGCTGCAGTGCGGGCACTCGCGCTGGGCTTTTCCCTGCTCGATCACTACCGGAATGGCCAGTGTACGGCCTTTGATTATGGCGGCTTCTGGTCGCATTCGGTGCTGCTCGGGCTGGCGATGCAGGAGCTGGTGCGTCATCGGCGGATACTTGGAACGGATGAGGCTTTCAGTCTCGGTCTGGTGGCGCGGGTGGGGGAGCTGGCGCTGGCGACCCTGTATCCGCAACGTTTTGCCCGGGTGATTGAAAGTTGCGCAGCCAATGATGAGGTCGTCAACACGGATGCCATTCACGGGGAGGCGCAGTTTGCCGCCGAGCAGGCTGAACTCGGGCTCAATCATGCCGAGCTCAGTGCGGCGATGCTGGCCGACTGGGGCATGCCGCAGGTGCTGGTGCAGGCGGTGCTGTTTCACGAACGGCCGCAGCTGGCCAGTTTTCCGCCGGAGTCGCGTGAGCAGCAATTGCTTGATGCGCTGAGCCTGTCTTCGCTGCTGGCGCGAACCTGTCTTGTCGGCAAGGAAGAGCGCCCGCTGCTGGCCAGAGAGTTGCTGGTCGAAGCGGCTCGGTGTGACATTGAAACCGAACAGGTGCTTGGCTGGTGCGAGCAGATCCTCGCCGGCTGGGAAGAGTGGCGCTCCTTGCTGGAGTTGCGGAGTGCTGCGCCGGATGCAGAAGCCGTGCAGCAGGCAATCGGCGAGGTCGGCAACGCTCCGCTCGAACAGGCCGCTGGCGCCGAGCCGGGTTCCGGCGGTGTGCGGTGTGCAGAAATGGGAGCGTCGCCGCCGACTGCCCTGCTGGCCTGCCTGCCGTTTGCCGAAAGCGAAGCTTTGACCAGCCATCTTGCTGGGCAGAGCTGGGTGGTCGAAGTGGTGAATGAAGCCGACAGGGTGCTTGCAGCGGTTGCCGCCCATGGTCCCAAGCTGATGATCATCGATTGCAATCCCGATCAAGGCGAGCCTGATCAGCGTCGTCTCGAGCTGGTGCGCGATCTGCGTCAGATGCGCAATGGCGAGATGCTTTACGTGCTGGCGGTGTTGCAGGAGGCCGATGAGGTCGGGGTTGCTGCCGTACTTGATGCTGGGGTGGATGATCTGATCGTGCTGCCCTTGCGTGCGGCAGTGCTCAGGGCAAGGTTGCAGACTGCGCAGCGTCTTTGCGGGCTGCAGGGGCGTTTGCGCCATGAACAGGACGAACTCAAGGAAGTGGCGGCGGCGCTGATGATTTCCAATCGTCGTCTGGAAGAGGCGGCGATGACCGATGTGCTCACCGGCTTGCCCAATCGCCGCTATGCGGTCGAGCGCATGGCGGCGGAATGGGCGGCAGCGCGGCGCGGCGGGCGCGAACTTGCGGTGATGATTGTCGATCTGGACAATTTCAAGGAAATCAATGACCGTCATGGCCATGACGCAGGTGATCTGGCCTTGCAGGAAACGGCCCGTGCCCTGCGCGACAGCCTGCGGGTGCATGATGTGATCTGTCGCACCGGTGGCGACGAGTTTCTGGTCATTTGTCCCGGCAGCGATCTGGACAGCGCCTTGCTGTGCGCCGAGCGGATGCGCGATGTTGCCCGCTCGCTCAAGCTCGGCGCCGCCGGCTTGCTGCGGGTGTCGACCAGTATCGGGGTGGCAGGGTGGCGTGCGGAGCTGAAGGATGTGGATGCTTTGCTGAAACTTGCCGATCGCGGGGCTTACCTGGCCAAGGACAGGGGGCGTAATACCGTGGTCGCCGTTCAGGCACTGTCTGCTGACGCTGCGCCGCAGCCGGACTGAGACCGGATCGGGGCCGGTCGTGAAGGAGGCTTTCGGTGTTCTGCGCTGACTCCGGTGTGCTGTTTGCCTGTTGTCTGCAGGCCACAATCCGGCCGGCAAAGCGGAAAGTGAAACCGGCAGGTCTTGCTCAAAGTTACAAATTACTTTAAGTTCTGGGGCGTTAGTCCCTGAAAAGGTTCGATTTCATGAGTCGCCAGGATTTTCTTGCTGACATCCGTGAGCTGAATCTTGCCTACCTGATGCTCGCCCAGCAGATGCTGCGCAGCGATCGGGAGACGGCAATGTTCAGGCTTGGCATCAGCACCGAACTGGCGGAGCTGATTGAAAACATGACTGCGGCAAAGCTGGTGCGCATGGCTGCGAGCCAGATGCTGGTGCCGTGTTTCCGCTTCGATGACGCCCAGCTTGCCGCCTTGATGGCCGGCGAGGGGCGCGATGCGGTGAGTGCCGGGCTGCATGCTGCCATCATTGCAGCCGGCAAGGCGGCCGAGGATGCCGCTTGAGGAGCATGATATGAAGAAGAAAAGCGTCGTAGACGAAGCGGCGGACATTCGCCGGGCGGTGGAGATGGTGGAACTGGGCGCACGCATGCAGATGCTTGAGGCCGAAACTTCGCTGAGCCGCGAGAAGCTGTTACGCATCTACAAGGAAGTTCGTGGCGTTTCGCCTCCCAAGGGGATGTTGCCGTTCTCGACTGACTGGTTCATGACCTGGCAGCCGAATGTGCACTCTTCGCTGTTCATGGGCCTGTACCGCTATTTCACGGTCGGTGCAGCCATGCAGGGGCTGGATGCACTGCTGAAGGCTTATCACCTTTATCTTGATCACGTCGAGAGCAGCACGCTTGAACCTGCGCTCAGTCTGACCCGCGCCTGGACCCTGATCCGTTTCTTCGATGCCGATCTGCTGCAGATGGCGCCGTGCCGCAGTTGTGGAGCAAGCTTTGTTGCCCATGCTCACGATCCGGTGCAGGACTACGTCTGCGGCTTGTGCAACATGCCTTCGCGTGCCGGCAAGACTGCGGCTGCGGCCAAGGCTGCTGCAGCAAAGAAGAAAGCGGTCAAGACCACCAAGGCTGTCGCTAAAACGGGTGTCAAGGCCGCTGCCAAGTCGACGAGTGCGGCCAGGGCGCGCAAAACCAAGGCTGCCGTTCTTGAGCCGCAACTGTAAAGTAAAGCGAATTCAGGTGAGCTGATTGCGCTACCCTGATCGGGGTCTCTTCGGCCCCGTCCTGATGGCAGCCAGCAATGGCCTCATGCCGTCCCCGCCAGACCGCCCTTGTTGAGAGGGCGGTTTTTTTTGGCCGATATTTCGGGAATGGGGCAGGGATTAAAGTTTTTTCC
>JAVEVA010000053.1:0-23430 GCA_034005275.1 Thauera sp.
GGCCGCCGCCCCGCGACCGTGCGGAAGTGGTCGCACACTGCATCCTTGACCCGCAAGGTGATGAATTCGAGACTTTTCAGGGGCGATTTCTGTGCCGTGACCTGGATGCGGATGCTGTCATCGGGTGTGAACCATTTCGCCCAGGTGACCGCATAGGCCAGCTTGTAGATGTCGACTTCGGCGCGATAGCGCCCTTCGGCCACTTTCCACAACACTCGGGTGGCAATGCGGCTTTCCAGATTGGCGCGGTAGCAGGCCGCCCAGTCCCCCTCCCAGGCTACCCCGCCGCCAAGCACCTGCAGCCGCCGGGCACCGATTGCGCCCAGTTCTTCAGCCAGGGCCGCTTCCAGGCCACGCGGGCAGGGGGAAAAAAATTGTTCAGCCATCGCAGGTTCCACGCTCTTCCAGTGAGGACGACATTGTAACGCTGCAACCTCGCAATCCCCGGCCGGCCGACCGGCAGGCACACGAATTGCGTCAGGGACTCACTGCCTGCTGGCACAGCGTGCCAGCCTCAGGCTATGATCCTGGCAAGTGCGATGAAGCTGACCTGCTGGCGCCGGTCACTCTCGCCCGCCTCCGGCCCTGCGCCTCATCCCCGCTCCTTTTCTGCCCACCTTCCGATGTTCACAAACGGCCCCTCCTCCTGGCTACGCCTTCGCCGCTGGTTCGATCAGGACCGCAAGCACCGGGCGGCGGTCCGCAAACAGGCTGAAGCTCGCCTGGAAATCACCCCGGATGGCCAGCTCCACTCCGCCAACCGCTGCGGCCGCAACTGGTTCCAGCTCGCGGCAGCAAAGGTCGCCGGCACGGATCTGGATCAGATCCTCGAGCTGTTCGGCGGGCAGGCGCCAGGAATCCGCGCCATGTTGCTCGCCTGCGCACGCCGGGGACACGCCATCCGCCTGCCGCAACCGATCGTCATCGAGTTGCCCGCCGGCCACCGACGCAGCCTGCGCCTGAGCGCCCATCCAGGCAACGGCGATCTGACCGAACTGGTGCTCACCGACATCAGCAAGGTCGATCACGAACGCCTCGGCATCCGCTTCGCCTGCGGCGACAATGAGCAGCGCCAGCCAATCCGCCTTGATGAACACCTGCTGCTCGACCGCATTCAGCAAGCGCTGATCCGCCTTGAGCGCAACGCCGGCCAGGTGGCGCTGCTGCTGATCGATCTCGGCACTGGCCTGGCCGCGCTGCCACGCGACAACAGGCGGCAGGAACCGGTCCAGACCGGCGCAACCATCGAGCGCCTGCGTGCCTCATTGCGCGCCAGCGACACGGTGATTGCCTGGAGCCAGAGCGAATGCCTCATCCTCCTCGACCAGCTCCACGACCACTCCTGCGTGATCACGGTGGCGAGCAAGCTCCTGCAGCGGCTCGATGCCAACGACGGCGACACTGGACGTGCGCTGATCGGGGTCAGTGTCGGCCCTGCCGACAGCACTGACGCAGCAGAGCTGCTCAACCAGGCGGATCACGCCCTCTACCGCCTCCGGCTCGACGACCGCCAGCGACTCGCCTTTCACTGCCCGCGCCTCGATCAGCTGGCACAGCAGCACCTGACCACCAGTGCCGCCCTGCAACAGGCCCTGGCACGCGACGAGCTGCAGCTGTTCTATCAGCCCCAGCTCGACCTGCTCTCCGGCCAACTGAGCGGGCTTGAAGTACTGCTGCGCTGGGAAAGTCCGCAGCGCGGCCTGTTGTGGCCGGCAGACTTCCTGCCCGCAGCCGAAGCTTCCGGCCTGATCCATGAAATCGGTCATCGGGTGATCCGCGCCGCACTCGGGCAACTCGCGCGATGGCGGCAGGAAGGCCTGCCCATCGTTCCGATCGCCATCAACCTCTCGCTGCGTCAGTGCAGTGACCCCGATCTGGTGGCACAGATCCGCAACGCCCTCGGCGAATACGGGATTGCGCCCGGAATGCTCAAGCTCGAGCTCAGCGAGGACACCGCGCTGGCCGCAGACTCGCGCTGCCGCGAACTGGTCCATGAACTGCACCGACTGGGAATCAGGCTGAGCGTGGATGATTTTTCCTGCACACATACTGCCTTCGGTCTGCTCAGGCAGCTGCCGCTGACCGAAATCAAGCTTCCTCCCAGCCTGATCAACGGACTGCAGGCTGGGCAGGACGGCAGACAGATGATCTGCGGCGCGATTTCTGCCGCCCGGGCAATGGGACTGAAGGTGATCGCCACCGGAATCGAAGCACAAAGCGAACTGCTGTTGCTGGCCGGCAATGGCTGCACCGAAGTCCAGGGACACCTGTTCGCGCATGCACTGCCGGTGGGCGAAGTCGCGCTCTGGTCTTGTGCGCCACCTCCCCATGTGCTGCGCAGCCTGCGTCAGGCAGCCGCCTTGCTGCCTGAGCTGAGCACTGAGCACTGAGCGAGGCGATGCCGGACACTGCCCCGCTGATCAGCGGCCTGCTCCTCGCTGGTGGTCGTGGCCACCGGATGGGAGGGCGCAACAAAGGCTTGCTGCCGCTGGCCGGTCGCCCACTCGCCGCCCCCGCCGTCGCCCTGCTGCAGGCCCACTGCGCCGAAGTGCTGATCAGCGCCAATGAGGCGCTCGAATGCTGGGAAGAACAGTTCAGACTGCCGGTACTGCAGGACCGCATCCCCGGCAGCCTCGGCCCGCTGGCCGGCCTTCATGCCGGCCTGCTCGCAGCCACTCACCCGCTGCTGCTCTGCCTGCCCTGCGACACTCCATTCCTGCCCGGCGAACTGGGCGGAGCACTGCTGCAGGCGCTGATCACCAGCAATGCCGACATCGCCATCGCCCGCAGCAGCCAGCACACGCACCCCTTGTGCTGCCTGTGCCGGCATACGCTGGCAGACGATCTGGCAGAATACCTCCAGCTCGGAGGACGCAAGGTCGGCGCCTGGCAGGCTCGACATCACACCGTTGAAGTCCTGTTTGCCGATGAAGAAGCGTTTCGCAACATCAACACGCCGGCCGAACTTGCCGCAGCCGAAGCCGTCCTGCTTGCCAGCCGGCAGGCACGCTGATCAACTCCTGCAGAGGACCATGAAGTGAAAAGCTATGACTACATCGCCATTGGTGGCGGCAGCGGTGGCGTGGCCAGCGCACGACGGGCCGCCGAATACGGCGCACGCGTCCTGCTCATTGAGGCCAGCCGTCTCGGCGGCACCTGCGTCAATGTCGGCTGCGTACCGAAGAAAGTGATGTGGTACGCGGCCAATATCGCCCAGAGCATGCGCGATGCGGCCGACTACGGCTTCAAGCCCGCCGCGCCGGAGCTCGACTGGCAGCAGTTGTGCGAACGCCGCGAAAACTATATCAGCCGCCTGAACGGCGTCTATGCCAATCTGCTCGACAAATCCGGCGTCGACGTGGTGCACGGTTTCGCCCGCTTTGTCGACGCCCGCACGGTCGAAGTCAATGGTGAGCGCTATCAGGCTCCCCACATCGTGATTGCCACTGGCGGTCGCCCGGCACTGCCGGCCATCGAAGGCGCCGAACTGGGCATCACTTCCGACGGTTTCTTCGCCCTCAGACAGCAGCCACGGCGGGTGGCGATCATCGGTGCCGGCTACATCGGCGTCGAACTCGCCGGGGTGTTCAAGGCGCTGGGCAGTGAAGTGCACATGCTGGTGCGCGGCTCACAACTGCTGCGCCGCTTCGATCCGCTGCTGCGCGACGAACTTGCCCGTCAACTGCAGGCGCAGGGCATCCAGCTGCATTTCGGCACCCAGCCCGAACGCATCGAACAGCTCGCAGATGGCAGCCTGCGCATCCATTGCAGCAATGGCCACAGCCTCGAAACCGATTGCCTGCTGTGGGCCACCGGTCGCCAGCCCAATACCGACCAGCTCAATCTGACGGCAGCAGGCGTCAGCGCCGATGCGCACGGTCTGATTGCAGTCGATGCTTTCCAGAACACCAATGTCGCCGGTATCTACGCCATTGGCGACATCACCGGCCATGCCGAACTCACCCCGGTGGCGATTGCTGCCGGTCGCCGGCTGGCGGCACGCCTCTTCCTCGACCAGCCAGACAGCAAGCTCGACTACGACTTCATCCCCAGTGTGGTGTTCAGCCATCCGCCGATCGGCACCGTCGGCTTCACCGAAGACGAAGCCCGCACCCGCTTTGACGAAGTGAAGGTGTACCGCACCCAGTTCACCGCGATGTACCACGCGCTCACCGAAGTCCGCCCCAGGACAGCGATGAAACTGGTGTGTGTCGGCGCCGAAGAACGCGTGGTCGGGGTGCACATCATCGGCGACGGTGCGGACGAAATGCTGCAAGGTTTTGCCGTGGCAGTGAAAATGGGCGCCACCAAGGCCGATTTCGACAACACGGTCGCCATTCACCCCACCAGCGCCGAAGAGCTGGTGACGATGCGCTGAGGCCCTGTTCAGAACGGCTTCAGCACCACCAGGAAGACGACCACGAACAGCACCAGCACCGGCACTTCGTTGAACACCCGGAACCAGACATGGCTGCGGGTGTTCCGTCCGGCAGCAAAGGCGCGCAGCAGACGACCGCAGTAAAGGTGGTAGCCGATGAGGAACACCACCAGCGCGGTTTTCGCATGCAGCCAGCCGCCGCTGAAGCCATAGCCGAACCACAGCCACAGGCCGAGACCGACGGCGAGAATGCCGAGCGGGGTCATGAAACGGTAGAGCTTCATTTCCATCAGCTCGAGCCGGGCGCAGGTCGCCTGATCGTCGACCATCGCATGATTGACGAACAGGCGCGGCAGATAGAACAGGCCGGCGAACCAGCTCACGACAAAAATGATGTGCAAGGCCTTGATGATCAGCATGTCAGTGGTTTTCCCCGGATGGCTGGAATGGCGCAGCGAGCGCGTCGGCAACGGTGGGATAGCGCAACCGGATGCGGAATTCGTCCTTCAGGCGACGGTTGTCGAGCTGGCGCGATTCTTCCATGAAAGACAGGCTGAGCGGCGACAGCCGCTCGGCGATCACTGCCCGCGCCAGCCGCGGAGGGCGCGGCAGCCCGGTCGCGTCGGCCAGCAGATCGAAGTACTCCCCCATCTTCAGGCCTGAATCATCACTGGCGTTATAGGCCCGGCCGGGACGGCCACGAAACAGCGCCAGGCAGACCAGGCGCGCCAGATCATCAGCATGGATGTGGTTGGTGTACACATCATCCGCCGCGCTCAGCACCGGGTCACCACGGTGCAGCCGTTCACGCGGCAGACGGTCGCCAGCGTAGATGCCGGGCGCGCGCAACACGGTGACCACCACGCCGCTACGCCGGCCAAAGTCACGCAACAGGGCTTCGGCCGCCTGACGGCGGCAAGCACGAGGCGTGCGAGCCGCCAGCGGCCGCGTCTCGCTCACCCGGGCACCGGCACAGTCGCCATAGACGCCGGTGGTACCGACGTAAACAAGACGCTGTGGTAGAGTTCGACCACTGGCGAGCACCGCCAGAAAGCGCTGCAGACGCGGATCACCTTCGCCACTGCTGGCGGGCGGAGCAAGATAGATCACCGCATCACCGACGCCGGCCAGACGACGGAGACTGGCAGGCTGATCGAGATCGGCAGCAAGGGCCAGACCGCCCGCTGCCTGCAACGCGGTCAGCGCGGCACGATCAGCGTGCTCGGCACGAACCACCGCACGCAAGCGAAAGCGTCTGGCAAGCCAGGGCAAACAGCGCCGCGCAATGTCGCCACAACCTACAATCAGAACTTTTTTCATCCCGGCATTATTACACGCACCATGACTTATCGGATTTCCCTGCAACCCGGTGGCCAGGCCTTCGAGGCCGAAGCGGAGCAAAGCGTGCTGGATGCCGCGCTTGCCGCCGGCTTCATCCTTCCCTACAGCTGCCGTGACGGTGCTTGCGGCGCCTGCAAGGGCAAGGTGCTGAGCGGCGATATCACCTACCTGCGCCCGCCCGGCAGCAGCCTCAGCGAGAGCGATCGGGCGGAAGGGCTGGCGCTGTTCTGCTGCGCCAGTGCGCGCAGCGACCTGACGCTGGAAGCGCGCAGCGTGAGTCGCGTCGGCGACATCCCGATCCGCAAGCTGCCGACCCGGGTCAATCGGCTGCAGCGCCTGGCCGAAGATGTGATGCTGCTCGAGCTCAAGCTGCCGGCCAGTGAACGCTTCAACTTCCGCCCCGGCCAGTTCATCGACATCCTGCTCGCCGATGGCAGTCGACGCAGTTTTTCGATTGCCAACACCCCGGGACACAGCACGATCGAGCTTCACATCCGCCGCATCGATGGCGGCCGCTTCACCAACCAGGTGTTCAGCTCCATGAAGCTGAAGGACATCCTGCGCATCGAAGGCCCGCTTGGCAGCTTCTTCCTGCGCGAAGACGCCAATGCACCACTCATTCTGCTCGCTGGCGGCACCGGCTTTGCGCCGCTCAAGAGCATCATCGAACACGCAATCGAACAAGGCGTGCGGCGGCCGATCCAGCTCTACTGGGGGGCGCGGGAACGTGCCGGCCTGTATCACGACGAGATGGCGCGCGCCTGGCAGGATCAGCTCCCCGGTTTGCGCTATATTCCAGTGCTGTCGGAAGCACATTCCAGCGACGCCTGGACGGGCAGGGAAGGGCTGGTGCATGCTGCCGTGATCGAGGATTTTGCCAGTCTTGCCGACCACCAGGTGTATGCCTGCGGTTCGCCGGCAATGATTGACGCTGCCCGGGCGGCTTTCTGCGGCGAGCGGAGCCTGCCGGAAGAGGCTTTCTTCGCCGATGCCTTCACCTTTGCCGCCCCCACAGCCTGAAGCGGACGTGCCCATCGACTGCCGGAGAAACCATGACCCAGACCGCCCTTTTCACCCGCGAACCAGTCGTCAACAAGAAGCGCGCCATTACCGCCAACCGCATCATCGCCCACGGTACCAACATCGCGGCGGTGGTCACTGCGCTGGAAGAGCAGCAGGAAGTCTGGCCTCAGCAGCATCCGGTCTTCCTCAGTCTCGCCCGCCTGGTACCCACGCCTGAACTGCTCAACTGGCTGATGCCGGACAATGTGGTGATCGAGATCCCGGTCCAGGCTCTTGCTCATCCTCAGGCTCAGGCGCTGATGCAGCAACTCGAAGCCGAAGGCCGGGCAATGAACCTCACCTGGTACACGCCCGAAACCGCGCTGCCACCGGAAATCAACTGGCGCTTCATCCTGATCGACTCCCGCCGCGTCGCTTCGCCCGCTGGCGCTCCCGGACTCACCCTGGCCTGGGGGCTGAATCAGGCGGGCGCATTCGCCGAAGTCATCAAGGCCGGCTATGACGGCGCTTCGGGTTGGTTCTTCCTCCACGGCGTACCACCCCCCAAAACGCTGTCGCCCAATCACGCCCAGACCATCCGCCTGCTCAACCTGGTGCGCAACAATGCCGAGATCCGCGAAATCGAAGCCTTGCTCAAGCAGGACGTCGCCCTCTCCTACAAGCTGCTGCGCTACATCAACTCCGCCGGCTTCGGCCTGATGTGCGAAATCCAGTCCTTCCGCCATGCAGTGAGCATTCTCGGCTACGACGCACTCAACAAATGGCTGTCACTGCTGCTGGTCACTGCCAGCCGCGACCCGAGCGCACCGGCACTGATGCAGACCGCGATCGCTCGCGGCCGCTTCATGGAGGAGATCGGCAGCCGCTATCTTGGTGCCAAGGAGGCCGACAACCTGTTCATCACCGGTGCTTTTTCGCTGCTGCCGCTGCTGCTCGGCGCCTCGATGCAGAGCGTGCTCGAGGAGATGAATCTGCCCGCCCCGGTCAGCGATGCCCTGCTGCACGACGAAGGCGAGATCGCACCCTTCCTCCGCCTGGCCTGCAGTGCAGAAAACTTTGACGGCACGGCGTTCGCCAAGGCCGGCGGCGCCCTCCACCTCGAGCACAAGGAGCTCAATCGCGCCCTGCTCAGCGGTCTGGCCTTCGCCGACAGCCTGCAGGCCTGAAGCGCATCATACCGGCACAAAAAAGCCGGCTTGCAGCCGGCTTGATGATCCGATTCGATGAATCCGTCACTTCCGTTCAGGAAGTGAGCATGCTCACTTGAGCGACAGGATCCACTCGACCAGGGTCTTGGCCTCTTCGTCGTTCACCTGCGGATTGGGGGGCATCGGCACCTTGCCCCAGACGCCTACACCACCTTTCTGCACTTTTTCAATCAGGGTTGCGACCGCAGCATCATCACCGGCGTACTTGGCCGCAACTTCCTGATAAGCGGGCCCGATCACTTTCTTTGCTTCCTGGTGGCAGGCGAGGCAGTTCTTTTTCTTGGCCAGATCAGCACTGGCGAAAGCCGGCATGCTGGACAGGAGACCCGCGGCAACCGCGGCAGCAACGAAGATTTTCATGTTTGTATCCTCTGTAAAGGTTCAACCCACGCTGGGGGCATCTGATCTTAAACCAGCACTTGTAAAGTTTCTATCGAAAACCGATCTTTGACACAGCTTCCTGCCCCCAACTGTCAGATTCGGCGCACCGACTTGAGGTACATCAATTCTGCACCCGCTCACTGGCGAACTTCCATGCCTTGCTCCGCGCTCAAGCTCACACAGCTTGCCCGGAAAGGATTGATGTCCAGCCCGCCGCGCCGCGTATAGCGTGCCCACACTGCCAGCTGCTGCGGCCGGCAGTGCTGCAACAGGTCGCAGAACACCCGTTCGACGCATTGCTCGTGGAACTCGTTGTGGCCACGAAAGGAAATGATGTAGCGCAGCAGGCTTTCGCGGTCGATTGCCGGACCACGATAACGCACCACCAGCATGCCCCAGTCCGGCTGTCCGGTGACCAGACAGTTCGATTTCAGCAAATGGGAATACAGGGTTTCACTCACTTGCTCGTCGCCACAGCGCAGCAGCTCCGGCGCTGGCGGCTGGTAACGTTCGACATCGATGTCAAGCTGATCCAGACAGAAACCGTGCGGATAGTGACTGCTGCGCTGCGGCCGTTCCAGCAGCGGCAACAGTTCGACACTCACTGCGGCGCCCGCTGCAGCACTCAGATCGGCAACCAGCATCGCCTGCACGGTGGCAACATCGGCACAGCGCTGCTGGTTGAAGGAATTGAGATAGAGCTTGAACGATTTGGATTCGATCAGACAAGGCGAGCTCGCCGGCACACGGATGCGACCCAGTGCCACCACCGGTTTGCCGCGCAGGTCGAGCCAGGAAATCTCGTAGGCATTCCACAGATCTTCGCCAACGAAGGGCAGCGCGCCCGCCGCCAGCCCCAGCTCATCGCGCTTGAGCTGACGCGCAATCGGGAACAGCAGCTCGGGAGCATAGGTGTCGCGATAAGCCACCGCCTGCCCCAGCGGCGAGTGCTCGGCACCGTGGACGATCGCGCTGCTCATCGACGCCCCAGCGCCGCGAGCTGATGACCGAACATCGCATCGACATCACAATGCGCGGCTACCGCATCGGCCAGACGGTCGAGCGAAGCTTCGCGCCGTTGCGGATCAGCAGTCGCACGACCATCGAGATACAAGTCCTCGAGATGCGGCAGCACGCCGAACACCTTGCGCCCGGTATGTGCTTCCAGCCAGTCCAGCCCGGGCTGCAGCAGGCTGAGATCACCGCGGAAGCGGTTGATGACAAAACCGCGCACCCTCGCCCGCTCGCTGTCGGACAGCAGCGCCAGGGTGCCGACGATGTGGGCAAACACGCCGCCGCGATCGATGTCGGCAATCAGCACCACCGGCACATCGGCCGCTTCGGCAAAGCCCATGTTGGCGATGTCACGCGCGCGCAGGTTGATTTCCGCCGGACTGCCGGCGCCTTCCGCGAGCACCACCTCATAAGCCGCCCCCAGCCGCTGCCAGCTCGCCATCACCGCCTGCATCGCCGTCGGCTTGTAGTCGTGGTAGGCCACCGCTGACAACTCATCGACCAGCTTGCCGTGAACGATCACCTGAGCGCCGACATCGCTTTTCGGCTTGAGCAGCACCGGATTGAAATCGGTGTGCGGCGGCAGGCCGGCAGCTGCGGCCTGCAAAGCCTGGGCGACGCTGATTTCGCCGCCATCGGCGGTGAACGTAGTGGCGGAAGCCATGTTCTGCGGCTTGAACGGCGCCACCCGCACACCGCGACGATGAAGCAGGCGGGCAAGGGCGGCAACCAGGCTGGTCTTGCCGGCATCAGTGGAGGTGCCTTGCACCATCAGGGTCAGGGGACGAGACATGACGTAAAATGAATTGCCCAGCACAACAGATCGGAAGCGGATTATCCCCCATCCAACCCGCCCCAACACACTTCAACGCACTTCAACGCACTTCACCCTTCTCATTTCACCAGCCGCTGCCCTTGTCCCTTCTGCTCCTCACTCCACCGGCGGTCGCCGTCCTCAAGATCAGCGCCGGCCTGCTTGCCGATCGCCTGCTCGGCGAAGCGCGCCGCTTCCATCCGCTGGTCGGCTTCGGTCGCTGGGCCGGGCTGATCGAGCGCAAGGTGCGCAAATGGCTGCCCGATCATCGTCTCGCCGGTGTGCTCGCCTGGCTGCTGGCAGTGCTGCCCTGGCTGGCAATCGCCTGCGTGTTGCGCAGTCTTCATCCGCTTGCCAGCTGGCTGGTGGACATCTCCCTGCTCTATCTGGCGCTGGGCGGGCGCAGCCTGATCGAACACATCGAAGCCGTGGCCAGGCCGCTCGCCGAGGACAATCTGCCCCTCGCCCGCGAACGGGTGGGCTGGATCGTCAGCCGCGACACGACGACGATGAGCAGCGATGAAGTCGCCCGCGCCGCCACCGAATCGGCACTCGAAAACGGCAACGATGCCATTTTTGGCGCCCTGTTCTGCTTCGCCATCGGCGGCGGAATCGGCGTACTGCTCTATCGCCTGGCCAACACGCTCGACGCGATGTGGGGCTACCGCAACGCCCGCTATCTCCACTTCGGCTGGGCTGCCGCACGCATCGATGACGTGCTCAATTTCTTCCCGGCACGGCTCACTGCGCTCGGCTATGCGCTGCTGGGCGACACCCGCCAGGCACTGCGCTGCTGGCGCACCCAGGCCGGGCAGTGGGTCAGCCCGAATGCCGGCGCGGTGATGGCGGCAGGGGCCGGCGCGCTCGGCGTCCGCCTCGGCGGCAGCAGTCGCTACCACGGCGAGACTGTTACCCGACCAACGCTGGGCGCTGGCCGGGCGCCCGACGCCGCCAGCCTCGCCAGCGCGATTGCCCTCGTCCAGCGCAGCGCCCTGCTCTGGTACGCCCTCATCGTCCTTCTTGCCTTCGGCAGCCAGCTGCTCTTCCATGCCCATGCTTGAACACGGCGGCCGCCTGCGCCAGGCTGCAGCACATTACGCCATTCCGCTGGCCGACTGGCTCGACCTGTCGACCGGCATCAATCCCGACTCCTACCCGCTGCCGGCCACCCTGCCGGCCGCAGCATGGCAGCGTCTGCCGGAAGATGACGACGGTCTTGAAGCTGCCGCAGCGCGCTATTACGGCAGTAGCGAGCTACTGCCGGTCGCCGGTTCCCAGGCTGCCATCCAGGCTCTGCCGGCCGTGCTGCCCGGCGAACGGGTTGCCCTGCTGACCCCCAGCTACGTCGAACACGCCCACGCCTGGCGCCAGCGCCAGTGCAGCCTTGTTCGCAGCGATGACGAACAGCTCGAGCAGCTGGTTGCTGCACACGACATCGTCGTGCTGGTACATCCCAACAACCCTGACGGCAGCCGTTTCACCCCGGCCCGGCTGCGCGCATGGCGACAGCAACTTGCCGCACGCGGCGGCTGGCTGGTGATCGATGAAGCTTTCATCGACACCGAAGCCGAGAACAGTCTCTGTGCCGATGCCGGCACCCCAGGGCTGATCGTGCTGCGCTCGCTGGGCAAATTTTTCGGCCTTGCCGGCGCACGCGTCGGCTTCGTGTTCGCCCCTGCCGAGGTCCGCAAGCGGCTCACCGGGCTGCTCGGGCCGTGGACCCTGAGCGGCCCGGCACGCTGGGCGGCACGTCTCGCGCTCGCCGACACAGCGTGGCAGGAGCAGACGCGCCAGCAGCTTGTCAACGCCAGCCAGCGGCTCGATGCTTTGCTCACCAGCCACGGCCTCGGTCCCTGCCCCGGCTGCGCCCTGTTCCGCTACCTGTCTCATCCACAGGCCAGCGTCCTGCATGAAGCACTCGCCCGCCAGGGCATTCTGGTCCGCCTGTTCACCCCCGGCCGCTATCACCGCCAGCACGCCCTGCGCTTCGGCCTGCCAACGGACGATGCCGGCTGGGCACGGCTGGATCAAGCTCTGCGTATCGCCCTGAAGGAAATTCGCTGATGTCGCTGCCGCTGCGCCTTGCCACTCTCACCAGTACCGCTGCGGCCATTCTGCAGCTGCTTGCACCGCTGCCTGCCCAGGCCAGCCAAGCCAGACAGGCCGCCCAGACCGCCCAGACCGCCCAGAGCGACCGGGCAACGGCGACCCGCATTGAAATCGTTGACGACAGCGGCGCCCGCCTCCAGCTGTCCGCTCCGGCACAGCGCATCGTCAGCCTCGCCCCCCATCTGACCGAAATCCTCTTTGCCGCCGGCGCTGGTGCGCAGGTGGTCGGCGTGGTGAGCTACAGCGACTATCCACCGGCAGCGCGAGCGCTGCCCCAGGTCGGCAGCTACAACCAGCTCAATCTCGAAGCGATTCTCGCCTTGCGCCCCGACCTGATCGTCGGCTGGCAAAGCGGCAACCACAGCGGCCAGCTCGAACGCCTGCAGGCGCTCGGCCTGCCGCTGTACGTGAATGAAATCCGTGACTTCGCCGATGTCGCCCACAGCCTTGAACAACTGGGTCGGCTGTCGGGCCATGCGCAAAGCGCCCGCACGGCAGCGGCCGACTTTCGCCGCCGTCATGCCGAACTTGCCGACCGCTACCGCGATCAGCGCCAGATCAGCGTGTTCTACCAGATCTGGGACCGGCCGATGATGACCGTCAATGGCGATCACCTGATCAGCAAGGTCATTGAACTCTGCGGCGGGCGCAATGTGTTCGCCACCCTGCCCACCCTGACCCCGACCGTGAGCGTCGAAGCCGTGCTGGCTGCTGCGCCGGAGGCGATCATTGCCAGCGGCATGGATGAAGAACGCCCGCAATGGCTGGAACAGTGGCGACGCTGGGAGCAGCTGCCGGCCGCGCGCGCCAACCAGTTGTTCTCGATTCCACCCGACCTGCTGCAGCGCCACACGCCACGCATCCTCGAAGGCGCCGGTCTGCTGTGCGAGCAACTCGACCGCATCCGCCAGCGCGAAGCCCGCTGATGATGCTCATTGTGCGCTGCCCGCTCCACCCTTCGACATGAAAGAAGGGCTCGTCGCGCCCGCAAGCCACAACGCCCAGCCGTAGCCCGGGCAAGTTCAGTCTTCAGACACCAGCAAGCGCCGGCGCTGACTGTTTTGCCAGCCATGCCACCAGGCCT
Organism: Thauera sp.; assembly: GCA_034005275.1. Classification (GTDB taxonomy): domain Bacteria; phylum Pseudomonadota; class Gammaproteobacteria; order Burkholderiales; family Rhodocyclaceae; genus Thauera. Next base: position 13,353 of record JAVEVA010000053.1, read on the forward strand.
GATCGAGCGGCCGCGACAGCGAAGGCAGCAAAGGGGCGAAATAATAGCTGGCCGCACTCTGTTCGCTCACCGCCGGCACCCGGCATGCGACCCCGAGCATCTGCAGACGTTGCGCCAGCGAAGGATGAAAGCTGCCGCGCTCGCCAAAGCTGGCTTCAAGGGCAACAGCGTGCTGGGCCAGCGTGCGCATGAAGCTCGCCTCCAGCCCGTTGGCCATGAAATGGAAAGGCAGCACGCCGGGCTGCTGGCAATCGGCATTGAACGCCTCCACCGAAGGCCAGAAATCACGATCGAGGAAAGCGCTCTTCAGGCTGGTTTCAATCAGCGCCTCGCCCACCAGTTCCGGGCCAACCAGACTGGCAGCAATGCAATCCGCCTCATACTCCTCGATCCGCGCCAGGCGCAGCAGATCGAGACAGAAAGGGTAACTGAGCCGGTCCAGCCAGGAGGCCAACGGCCCGAGATCGCTGCTCAGGCGGTCGAGCACGCGCATGCTCCACGCACGGACGGCGCAACCCGCGCCCGCCAGGCCCCGGCGCTGGGCCGAAAGATGAGCAAGCTCATGGGCGATCACCGCACCAAACTGGGTCGGCGACAGGCTGTGCGCCAGCGGCAGACCGATCATCAGCGAAGCACGCAAAGGTCCGATCCCCCAGCGCGATGACTGATGAATCTGGGCATTCATCTGATCAGTGACATAGATCCGGCTGATCGACGGCAGCTTGAGCGCAGCCCCCAGCTGGCCGAGCAGTTCATGCAAAGGCTCTGCTCCCTCGCGGCCGAGCCGGACGCCCTGCGCAGGCGGCGGTGCGGTCCACAACAGGCTCAACAGACTCGCCGCCGTCAGCGCAGCCAGTACGCCCACCAGACTGCAGCCTGCACTCCACAAGGGCTCGCCGGCAACAATCGCACTCCAGGCGGCCGCTGCCGCCAGCCCGGCCACGCTCATGGCAACCAGGGCAAGGGCAAACAGCAGCAACAGCCCGACCAGGGCAATCAGCCCCAGCCGACGCGCGAGACGGGCGCGCAGGACGAACAAGGTTTCCCGATGCATCGCCATGTTTATGACACTGGAAAATAAGCAAGTGCTTCACTCTACCCGAGCAAACTGTTCTAACGAAATTTATTTGATTCATATCAATACTGCCGGATATGAAAAATCTTCGCTGCATTGCACAAAAAACTCGCTTCCCAAGCCCATAAGCTCTATAGTTGCAGGTTGCGGCAAGCGCTCTCGTCACTGCCGTCTCGTCTCCATCTGCTTCCCTGCTCCATCGCATCCCCCCATGATCCGGACTGTGCCAACACGGCGGATCGCTCACACTTCCCGCAGCGCCCATCACGAATGCTGAGCTGCAGCGGGACACGGTACCGCACTGCATGAATTCCACTCTTGATTTTCCTTCGCTCGGTCTTGCCGCGCCCATCCTGCGCGCGATCGAGGAGGCCGGTTACGACCGTCCCACTCCCATTCAGGCCCAGGCCATCCCCCACGTTCTCGCCGGCCGCGACCTGCTGGCCGCCGCCCAGACCGGCACCGGCAAGACTGCCGGCTTCACCTTGCCGGTGCTTCACCTGTTGCAGCAAGCGGCACGCGGCCGCCCGCAACCGGGTCGTCCGCGCTGCCTGATCCTGACGCCCACCCGCGAGCTTGCCGCCCAGGTCGAGGAATCCGTCCAGACCTACGGCAAGCATCTGCCGCTGACTTCACTGGTGATGTTCGGTGGCGTCAACATCAACCCGCAGATCAGCGCCTTGCGCAAGCCGGTCGACATCCTGGTCGCCACCCCCGGCCGCCTGCTCGACCACGTCGGCCAGCGCACGCTTGATCTGAGCGCGATCGACATCCTCATTCTCGATGAAGCGGACCGCATGCTCGACATGGGCTTCATCCGCGACATTCGCAAGATTCTCGCCCTGCTGCCGGCCCAGCGGCAGAACCTGCTGTTCTCGGCAACCTTCTCCGACGAGATCCGCAGCCTCGCTCACGGCCTGCTGCACGATCCGGCAACCGTCGAAGTCGCTGCGCGCAACACCACCGCCGAGCGCGTCGATCAGGCCGTCTACCTGATCGGCCAGAAACAGAAACGCGAACTGCTCGCTCACCTGATCAAGGAAAAGCAGTGGTTCCAGGCGCTGGTGTTCACCCGCACCAAGCACGGCGCCAACAAGCTTGCCGAATACCTCAGCAAGCATGACATCGCCGCCGCTGCCATCCACGGCAACAAGAGTCAGGCGGCTCGCACCCGCGCCCTGAGCCAGTTCAAGGACGGCAGCCTGCCGGTGCTGGTCGCCACCGACATCGCCGCCCGCGGTCTCGACATCGACCAGCTGCCGCAGGTGGTCAATTTCGAACTGCCCAATGTGCCGGAAGACTACGTCCATCGCATCGGTCGCACCGGTCGTGCCGGCGCTGCCGGCAATGCCATTTCGCTGGTCGACGGTGAGGAAATCAAGCTGTTGAGCGCCATCGAGCGCCTGATCAAGCGCCGCATCGACCGCGCCCAGGCCGAAGGCTTCGTGCCGAGCGTCAATGCCGAAGCTGCGCATGACGCCGACCATCGCCGCCCACCGATGCCGCGTCGCGGCCAGCGTCCGGGCGGCAATCGTCCGGCTGCTGCAGCGGGCGAAGCCGGCCGGAGCGGCGAGCGCCGCAGCAACACCGGCAATCCCGGCGCCCGCAACAAACCGGCCGCACGCGGCGGCCGTCGTCCCGGCAATCAGACCAGCGCCAGCAAGATCTGAGCGCCGCGTTCCGTTCTCTTGTGGGGCCGGGGCCATGCCCCGGCTTGCAGGCGCTGGCACTGCAACGAATGCTTGCCCTGCCACACGCTTGCCAAAGCGCCGCCCCTCCCTTAAGCTTCGCCCGCATTCGATTCAGGTGCTCCGGCCGCACGCAAAGTGCCAAAGGAGTGAAACGGGAAGTCCGGTGTCCGCGTCTGCCATGCAGACGACCATTCCGGCGCAGCCCCCGCTGCTGTAATCCTGACGGTGCCGCACTGCTGCCACTGGGCCGATCCCGGGAAGGCTGCGGCCACCGGTAGAAGGAAAGCCAGAAGACCGGCCTGATCGCATTCACTGGTCAACGTCCCGGGGTGTGGACGTCGCCGCCTGGCAGCCCGGTTACCCGCGCTTTGGTCACCTTCTCCGCTGCCATTCGCGCCTTTCCCTCCCCCGCCCTGACCGGCCTTCATCACTCGGGGAGTCTCATGTCCACACATCAGCGCATTCCAGCCACCATCATCAGCGGCTTTCTCGGCAGCGGCAAAACCACCTTGCTGCGCCACCTGCTCACCCAGGCCGAAGGCCGCCGCATTGCCGTCATCGTCAATGAGTTCGGCGAACTCGGCATCGACGGCGACATCCTGCGTGGCTGCGGCATCGGCTGTGACGAAGAAGGCCAGGAGCGCGCCGGCGAGCTGTACGAGCTCGCCAACGGCTGCCTGTGCTGCACGGTGCAGGAAGAGTTCTACCCGGTGATGCGCGAGCTGATTGCACGGCGCGCCGACATCGACCACATCGTCATCGAGACTTCCGGCCTCGCCCTGCCCAAACCGCTGGTGCAGGCGTTCAATTGGCCGGAAATCCGCAACGCTTGCACCGTCGACGCCGTGATCACCGTCGTCGACACCCCGGCCACTGCCGCCGGCCAGTTTGCCGCCAATCCGGACGCCGTCGATGTGCAGCGTCGTGCCGACCCCAATCTCGACCATGAATCGCCGCTGCACGAGCTGTTCGAAGACCAGCTGTCCGCCGCCGACCTGGTCGTGCTGAGCAAGACCGATCTGGTCGATGCTGCAGCGATTGCCGCAGTCGAAGCACTGGTGCGCGCCGAACTGCCTGCCGCAGTGAAGATCATCCACAGCGAGCAGGGTCGGGTCGACCCCGGGCTGCTGCTCGGTCTCGGCCACGCCACCGAAGAACACATCCACCTGCGTCACAGCCATCACGATCACGAGGAAGGCGAGGAACACGATCATGAGCACGACCATGATCACGATCTGTTCGATTCGGTAATCGTGCGTCTGCCAGTGGTGGATCGTGAACGTCTGCTCGAACTGCTGCAGGACCTCACCGTCGAGCTGCCGATCTACCGCGTCAAAGGTTTTGTCGCGCTTGCCGGCAAGCCGATGCGCCTGGTCGTTCATGGCGTCGGCCGCCGCTTCGACAGCTATTTCGATCGTCGCTGGCTGGCCGACGAGACACCGCGCACCGAGCTGGTGCTGATCGGCAGCGGCCTGGATGGCGCCGCCCTGCAGACCAGGCTGGCAGCGGCTGCCGTCAACGAGGCCGCCTGATGCACTTGCTCGCCGCCCAGCCCGGAGGCTTTGTCGACGATCCCGGCATCATCACCCGGCTCGAACAGACACCGGCTGACGTGGTGGTGCTGAGCGCAGCGGACACCACCCTCGCCCTGCTGTCTGCAGCCTGGCCGCAAGCGGCTGCAGCGCGGGCGGATTTTCCCAGCCTGCGCCTGGCCAACCTGCTTCACCTGCGCCAGCCAGCTTCCGTCGACCTGTACGTTGACGAAGTGCTGCAGCACGCCAGAGTGATCATCATCGACCACCTTGGCGGCGAAAGTTACTGGCCTTATGGCACCGAACGCATCGGCGAACTGTGCCGGGCACGCGGCATCGCCTTGCTGATGTTCTCCGGCGACAACAGCGAAGACCTCAATCTGCTGCAAAAAAGCACCGTGCCGGCCGAACACTGCCGCGAGCTGTGGCGTTATCTGCGCGCTGGTGGCCCAGCCAATGCACGCGCTTTTCACGACTACATCGCCCACCATTTCTTCGGCCTTGAGCTGGCACTGGCGCCGGTTCGCAGCCTGCCGCCGGTGGCGATCTATCACCCTGCGCACGAGCTGGCCACGGTCGCCGACTGGCAGCAGGATTGGCAAGAAACCGCGCCCTGCGTCATCGTGCTGTTCTATCGCGCCCACCTGCAGGCCGGCAATACGGCGGTTTTTGCCCGCCTGTGCGAACGCCTGCGCGCCCACGGCCTCAATCCGCTGCCGCTGGCGCTGATGTCGCTCAAGGACGAACACTGCCTGGCCACCTTGCAGCAGCTGTGTACCGAACATCGAGTCGCGCTCATCCTCAACACCACCGCCTTTGCGCTCGGCGCCCTCGATGACGATGGTGATCACGCGCTCGCCGGCGACATTCCGGTGCTGCAGCTCATCCTCGCCGGCAACAACCAGGAAGCCTGGCAGGATGATGCCCACGGTCTGTCGCCGCGCGACATCGCGATGCACATCGCCCTGCCCGAAGTCGATGGCCGCATCATTACCCGTGCGGTAAGTTTCAAAGGTCTGGCCTACCGCTGCGAGCACACTCAATGCGACATCGTCGGCTATCGACCGCACGAAGAGCGGATCAATTTTGTCAGCGAACTGGCGCAGCGCTGGTGCCGCCTGCGCCGCTTGCCCAATGCCGACAAGCGTCTTGCGCTCATCCTTGCCAACTACCCTGGCAGCGATGCCCGGCTGGGCAATGGCGTCGGCCTCGACACTCCAGCTTCGACCCTGCACATTCTCCAACAGCTGCAGGCGGCCGGCTATGTCGTCGGTGACCTGCCGGCCGACGGCGATGCACTGATCAGCGCCTTGCGTGCCGGCATCACCAACGACGCGGGTGCCTGGGCACTGCGTCCGGCGCAGCAGAGCCTGGCGATGGCCGATTACCAGGCTTTCTTCAACCGTCTGCCGGCCAGTGCCCAGGCGGCAGTGACCGCGCGCTGGGGAGCGCCGGCAGCCGATCCGATGCTGCGTCAGCACCGCTTCATGATCGCCGGCCTGCGCTGTGGGCAGATCTTCGTCGGCATCCAGCCCGGACGCGGCTACGGCATCGACCTGCAAGGCAGTTATCACGATCCCGAGCTGGTGCCACCGCACCACTATCTGGCTTTCTACTGCTGGCTGCGCCAAGTGTGGGCGAGCGACGCCATCCTTCACATCGGCAAACACGGCAACCTGGAATGGCTGCCCGGCAAGAGTGTTGCCCTGTCCGGCGAATGCTGGCCCGATCTCATCTTCGGCCCGATGCCGCATCTCTATCCCTTCATCGTCAACGATCCCGGTGAAGGCAGCCAGGCCAAGCGCCGCACTCAGGCAGTGATCATCGACCACCTCATGCCGCCGCTGACCCGCGCCGAAAGCTACGGACCGACGCGCGATCTCGAGCGCATGGTCGACGAATACTACGAAGCGCTGATGCTCGATCCGCGCCGTGCCGATCTGCTGCGCAGCCAGATTCTCGCCCACATCGTCGCCCACGATCTGCACCGCGACCTCGGTTTCGACACGCCGCGCTCGGCCGAAGAAGAGCAATTGTTGCTCAACCGCACCGACGCCTATCTGTGCGAACTGAAAGAAGCCCAGATCCGCGACGGCCTGCATGTCTTCGGCCACAGCCCGACCGAACGCCTGCGGCTGGATACCTTGCTCGCCCTCGCCCGCCACCCGGTCGGCGATGGCCGTGGCGCCCGCCAGGGCCTCACTCAGGCGCTGGCGCTCGACCTGGCCCTGCGCAGTGCCGACGAGGACTTCAACCCGCTCAATGGCGACTGGGCGCAGCCCTGGCAGGGCGCGCATCCGCCCGAACTCGACGCTTTCGCTTGCGGCCCCTGGCGACACTGGGGTGACACCCGCGAACGTCTCGAACTGTTTGCCCTGCAAGTGCTCGAACAAGGTCTACCCGGCACACGTCCCTGGCCGCAGACCGAAGCGGTGCTGAGCCGCATCGCGACCGAGCTGCAGCCACGGCTGGACGCTTGTGGCGAGCAGGAAATTCACCAGCTGCTGCAAGGTCTGGCTGGCCGCTTCGTGCCGGCCGGCCCCAGCGGCGCACCTTCGCGCGGCCGCCCCGACGTGTTGCCAACCGGACGCAATTTCTTTGCCGTCGACACCCGCACCCTACCCACCCGCACGAGCTGGGAGCTGGGGCTGAAATCCGCTGCACTGCTGGTCGAACGCTACCTGCAGGAAGAAGGCGATTATCCGCGCGCGATCGGCCTGTCGGTGTGGGGCACGGCGACCATGCGCACTGGCGGTGACGACATTGCCCAGGCGTTTGCCCTCATCGGCGTACGGCCGAAATGGGCCGATGGCAGTCATCGGGTGAGCGATTTCGAGATCCTGCCGATGTCGCTGTTCGACCGCCCTCGCATCGACGTGACCTTGCGCATCTCGGGCTTTTTCCGCGACGCTTTCGCCAACCTGATCGCCCTGTTCGACGCTGCCGTGCAGGCCGTTGCCGAACTCGACGAGCCGGCAGAAGTGAATCCGATCCGTGCCCGCGTGCTGCGCGAAGCGGCCGAACTGCAGGCCCAGGGCCTGGATGCGGCCAGCGCCCGTCGTCAGGCCGGTCAGCGCATTTTCGGCGCCCGTCCGGGCAGCTATGGCGCCGGCCTGCAGTCGCTCATCGACAGCGGCAACTGGGAAGACGACGCCGATCTGGCCGAGGCCTGGCTGACCTGGGGTGGCCACGCCTACGGCCAGCACGACTACGGCAGTGCTGCGGTCGACAGCCTGAGCCGTCGCCTGCGCAGCATCGATGTGGTGATGCAGAATCAGGACAACCGCGAACACGACCTGCTCGACTCCGACGACTACTATCAGTTCCAGGGCGGCATGAGCGCGGCGATTCGTCATCTCGCCGGCGTGCAACCGAAACTTTATTTCGGCGATCACGCCCAGCCGCAGGCGCCGGTGGTACGCAGCCTGGAAGAAGAAATCAGTCGTGTGGTGCGCAGCCGGGTGACCAACCCGAAATGGATTGCCGGCGTCAAACGCCACGGCTACAAAGGTGCGTTCGAAATGGCGGCAACGGTCGACTTCCTGTTTGCCTATGACGCCACCGCACGGGTGGTACGCGACGACCAGTATGCACGCGTCGCCGACGCCTATGTCGGCGACGAAGCCACCCGCGATTTTCTCCGCCAGCACAACCCCGATGCCCTGCGCGAAATCTGCCAGCGCCTGCGCGAAGCCATTGCGCGTGGTCTGTGGCAGGACAGCGCCGACTGGGATCAGCGCCTGCAGCAGATTGCACTCGCGCTCGAAGACGAACTGGAAAAATGATGGACCGCAACGCCGCCTCTCTTGTCACGCCTCCCTCTCGTAGCACGCCTGCCTTGCCTGCCCACTACCCTTTTGCCGCCCTGATCGGCCAGAGCGCGCTGCAGACTGCGCTGCTGCTCGCCGCCGTCGATCCACGCATCGGTGGCCTGCTCATCGTCGGTCCGCGCGGCACGGCCAAATCGACCAGCGCCCGCGCACTCGCCGCACTGCTGCCCGAACTGCTACCCGAGCTGCTGCCCGATGAGGGCGCCAACAAAGGCCAGAGTCGCTTCGTCAATCTGCCGCTCGGCAGCAGCGAAGAACAGTTGGTCGGCAGCCTCGATCTTGAAAGCGTGCTGCAGGATGGCAGCGTGCGCTTTCGCCCCGGTCTGCTCGCCCGCGCCGACGGTGGCGTGCTCTACATCGACGAAGTCAATCTGCTCGCCGACGCCCTCGTCGACCTGCTGCTCGATGTCAGTGCCAGCGGCATCAACCGCATCGAACGCGACGGCATCTCCCACCAGCACCGCGCCGCGATCACCCTCATCGGCACCATGAATCCGGAAGAAGGCGAGCTGCGCCCGCAACTGCTCGACCGTTTCGGCCTCTATCTGCGCCTGGGCAAGCCGCTTGACCACGACACCCGCCAGGCCATCGTGCGTGCGCGCCTCAGCTTCGATGAGGATCCGGCGGCTTTTCTTGCCCGCTACGCGCCCGCCCAGCAGGCCTTGCAGCAACGCATCCGCGCTGCCCGCGCCCTGCTGCCGACGATCGCTTTCGATGACGCCAGTCACGCTGAAGTCGCCCGCCGCTGTGCCGCTGCGGCAGTCGAAGGCGTGCGTGCCGATCTGGTCATGCTGCGTGCCGCTCGCGCCCATGCTGCGCTCGACGGACGCAGCGCGATCAGCACGGCGGACATTGATGCCGTGGCCGAACTGGTGCTCGCCCACCGTCGCCAGCAGCCGGATGAACAGGCTGCGGCCGAGGAACAGCCGCCCGCCACCGAACCGCCACCGACCAACCCGCCCACCGCAGACACGCCACCGCCAGCGGACCGGTCTGAAGCGGAAACCAAAGGCAGCGAGGGTGACTGGGGCGCGATGGCCGCACCGGCAGTGGCGATCAGCCCGCTCAAACCGCTGCGTCCCCTGCAGGCGCTGACGCCAAAAAAGCCCTGACGCGTCCGTCTTCGCCTGCCGGCAGCCTTGCCGGCAAGGGCGAGGACGGACGCGCCCTCCCCGGCTCGAAACGAGCGCGCAGCCGCCAGCTCATCGACAGCTCGCGTGTGCACTGGGTACGCACCCTGAGCGCCAAAGGTCCGGATCGCCTGGCCGCCAGCCACCTGCGCTACCAAGCTCAGCCTGCAGCCGCAGGCTGGCTGCACTGCGTGCTGCTCGATTGCTCGGCGTCGATGTTCCGGGACGGCAAACTCAGCCTGGCCAAGCGCCTGCTGCTCGAACTGTGCGAACAGAACTATCGCAGCCGCCGTCAGCTCGCGGTGATCGCGTTTGCCGGCGACAAGGCCGAACTGCTGCAGCCACCAGCACGCGCTGCTGCGTTCAACGAAGCCTGGATCAGCGCCCTCGGCGGCGGTGGCGGCAGCCCACTGAGCGCCGCGCTCGAACTCGCCGAACAAGTGCTCGCCCGTGCCCACCGCAGGCAGCCTGGTCTGCAGTGTCAGCTGTGGCTGATTAGCGACTTCCGCCTGCGTCAGCTCCCGCCCCGCCCGACTGCCCCGACTGCCATCAGCCACTGCACCCTGATCGACTGCGAACAAGGCCGCCTGCCGCTCGGCCGCGGCCGCGAACTGGCCGCACAATGGCAGGCAGAACACCTGCCTGTCGCCCAGCTGTGGACAAAGCCCACCCCTCGGACCACTTCGCTGCCCGGCGTCACCGCCTTTGCTCCAGCCATGCAATCTGCCGTCAAGTCTCTACAATGGCGGCCATGAACGACACTGAAGAAGCTTTGCAGCACCTGCTCGCTGGCGGTGAAGTGGTCGAAGCTGACCGCTAC
>JAVEVA010000130.1:0-4776 GCA_034005275.1 Thauera sp.
TCCTTGGGGAAGCAACTGCCGCCGTAGCCACAGCCGGGGTAGATGAAGTGATAGCCGATGCGGGGGTCGGCACCGATGCCCTTGCGCACTTCTTCGATGTCGGCGTTGAGCAGTTCGGCCATGTTGGCAAGCTCGTTCATGAAGCTGATCTTGGTTGCCAGCATGGCGTTGGCGGCGTATTTGGTCAGTTCAGCGCTGCGCACATCCATGAACATCGTGCGTTCGTGGTTGCGGTTGAACGGCTCGTAAAGCTCGTGCATCAGCTCACGCGCTTTGGCGGAGGCGGTGCCGATGATGATGCGGTCGGGTTTGAGGAAGTCGCCAACTGCAGCGCCTTCCTTGAGGAATTCGGGATTGGAGACAACGTCGTAGGAAATGTCCGCGCCGCGTTCGGCGAGCACTTCGGCAATTTTCGCCTGCACCTTGTCGGCGGTGCCGACCGGAACCGTCGATTTGTTGATGACTACCCGGTAGGCCGGCATATGACGGGCAATATTGGCAGCGACGCTCAGCACGTATTGCAGATCGGCCGAGCCGTCTTCGTCAGGAGGAGTGCCGACGGCGATGAACTGAACGGTGGCATGCTTGACGGCTTCTTCGGCGTCGGTGGTGAAGCGCAGTCGGCCTTCGGCGACGTTGCGTTCCACGATTGGCTGCAGACCCGGCTCCCAGATCGGAATGATGCCTTGCTTCAGCTTGTCGATCTTGTGCTGATCAATATCCATGCACACCACAGTATGGCCGACTTCTGCGAGGCAGGCGCCCGTGACCAGGCCAACATAGCCGGTGCCGAAAATGCTTAATTTCATCGTTTTAAAGCTCGTTTTTTGCGATTAAATCAATCTGTGTGTGACTTTTTGCAGTGATTGATGCGATGCGGCAAGACTAGACTGAAACATTCGCTCAGGCAATGTGCATGTGTCACACTTGGACGTTTATTGGTTGCCTGTGGAAGCGCTGGTCTCGCGTTCAAGCGCTTTTTTGCCGCTTGTGTTGACAGAATGGATTCAGGTTGATTGGCTCATGAAAGGTTCGGATATTCATCAAGCGTTGCAGCAGCTGGCTGCGTCTCTCTTGCAGACTTTTGATCTGTCCTGCGCTTTGCAGGATCAGGAGCGTTTTGCTGCGCTCAGCCTGCAGGCGCCGCATGTTTTTGCCGATCTATCGAAGCAATTGTGGGATGAGTCGGTGCTTGCCGAGCTGATCGGGCTTGCCCGTGCGCGTGGCCTGGAGCACTGGCGGCAGGCCTTGCTGACCGGCGAAGTGGTGAATGCCACTGAAAACCGGCCGGCGCTGCATGCGCTGTTGCGTGCCGAGGTGGTGCAGGGGCTGGGCAAGGCGGGTGCCTGCAGTGCGGGTGTGACGGCGATGCTGGATCTGGCCGGGGAGATCCGCGCCAGTGCGCAGATTACCGACGTGGTGCATATCGGTATTGGTGGCTCCGGGCTGGGGCCGGAGTTGGCCTTGCAGGCTTTGCGTCCCTGGCACACCGCCCGTCAGCGGGTGCATGTGGTGTCGAACATGGATGGCCATGACCTGCAGCAGGTGTTGCAGGGGCTGGAGCCGGCGCGGACACTGTTTGTGCTGGTGTCGAAGTCGTGGTCGACGGCCGAGACCCAGCGCAACATGATTTCGGCGCGGGCGTGGTTTGAGGAGGGTTGCGATCGGTCTTGGGCGGATCATTGTGTCGCCATTACTGCGCGTCCGGCGCTGGCGGCCGAAGCCGGGGTGAGGCAGGTGTTGCCGATTCCGGACGGGATTGGTGGGCGTTTCTCGTTGTGGTCGGCGGTCGGGCTGCCGGTGGCGGTGGCGATTGGCGAGGCGCAGTTCGTCGAGATGCTCGCTGGCGGGGCGGAGATGGACGTGCATTTTGCGCAAGCGCCGCTGGAGCGCAATCTGCCGGTATGGCTGGGGTTGCTGGATGTCTGGTGCAGCAGCTTTCTGCAGCTGCCGGGTCGCTGTGCGGCGCCGTATCACCATGGTTTGCGTCGTCTGCCGGCTTACTTGCAGCAGCTTGAGATGGAAAGTAACGGCAAGCGGGTGAAGGCAGATGGCTCGCCGGTCGAGCTGCCGACGACCGGCATGGTCTGGGGTGAGCCGGGCAGCAATGGCCAGCATGCTTTCTTCCAGTGGCTGCATCAGGGCGCGCAGCGCGTGCCGGTGGAGTTCATCGTTGCTCGCTGTGCCAGCCACGAATTGCCTGAGCATCAGGCGGCCCTGCTGGCCAATGCGCTTGCGCAGGCTCAGGCGCTGGCGCTGGGCGCGCAGGCCGGGCCGGGGCAGTTGCCGGGTCATCAGGATTTTCCCGGCAACCGGCCGAGCAGCTTTTTCATCCTCGATGAGCTGAATCCCCGTTCGCTGGGCGCTTTGCTGGCGATGTACGAGCACCGGGTTTTTGTCGCCGGCGTGGTGTGGGGGATCAACAGCTTTGATCAGTGGGGGGTCGAGCTGGGCAAGACGCTGGCGAAGGATCTGCGCGCGCGCATGGATAGTGGTGATGTGAGCGGGCTGGATGCGTCGACGGCGGGTTTGCTGGGGGTGCTGGGCGGGGGGCGGGCTGGTCGCTGACGTAGCTGAGGGAGCCCGGAACAGCGTCAGCGCGTCCGGGAAGGTCAGTGGTCTGCCATCAAGCGCTCGCTCGGGGCATGGCCCCGAGCCCACGAAAAATTGCCCGCACCTTCCCGCCTGAGATGTCTCGCTCGGACAAGGTGCAAATTGTTTTTATTTCGCGGCAGCCCGTAGCCCGGATAAGCGTCAGCGCATCCGGGATGATCTCGTAACAAGTCATAACTCCGGCCAGCAGTTGCGGTTCGCTCCGGGACAAGTGCTTGATGGCAGGCCACCGATTTTCCCGGATGCGCTACGCTTATCCGGGCTACGAACTGGGCAGACGATCCTGGTCAAGATGATCAGGGAAAGCAATTGGGAGAACGATGAAAGAGAGTTGGGTCCAGGCAATCGCTGCCATTTCGCGCCAGAAACAACGGCGCGATTCATGCGATCGCCGTGAGCCTCACACTTCGTCGTCGTTCGCGGCGAAGACTTCGTCGATGGAATCGGCATCCAGCAGACGCTCGGCCCATAGATCCAGTTGCTCGCTGCTGGCGGTGGTGAGCCTTACCCGGGTCTGCGTATCGAGCGGACCAAAGCGGCGGCTGAGCTGGCGATCGAGGATGGCTTGCTTGCCCTGGTCGAGGCCTTGCTCCCGTCCTCGCTCCAGCCCTTGTTCAAGTCCTTGCAAGAGTCCCTGTTCCATTCCGCGCTGAATCCCGCGCTCGGTCGCAAGCCGTTCAATACTGGTGACGTAACGCATTTTGCTTTCTCCTTCAATGGCTTCGATATCTTGCGGATGTGCGGACTTTCCTTGTGGTGCCGGGGCCATGCCCCGGCTTGCAGGCGCAGGCGCTGCAGCGAGCGCTTGCTCGGGGCATGGCCCCGAGCCCACAAAAATCGCTCGCACCTTCCCGCCTGAGGTGTCTCGCTCGGACAAGGTGCCAACTGTTTTTATTTCGCGGCAGAAACAACAGGACATTCATGCGATCAGCGTGAGCCTCACACTTCGTCGTCGTTCTCGGCGAAGACTTCGTCCAGGGAGCCGGCATCAAGCAGACGCTCGGCCCATAGATCGAGTTGCTCGCTGCTGGCGGTGGTGAGAATCCGCTGGGTCTGCGTATCGAGTGGGCCGAAGCGGCGGCTGAGCAGACGGTCGAGGATGGCTTGCTTGCCTCGGTCGAGGCCTTGCTCCAGCCCTTGTAAGAGCCCCTGTTGCATCCCGCGCTCGGTCGCAAGCCGTTCAATACTGGTGACGTAACGCATTTTGCTTTCTCCTTCAATGGCTTCGATATCTTGCCATAACTGCTGTTCGAGCGGTTTGGGCAGGCGCATCATCCAGTCGATGACGGCAAACAGGTCGAGGATGCGCTGGCGTTGCCAGCGGTGGCGATAGAGCAGGCGCACCAGCTGGCGCTTGGCCTGGTAGCGTGCCTGGAGATCGTCGCGGGTCTGGCGGGTGTGCAGATGAGCGGCGGTAATCAGTGCGAAAGGATTGGGATCGGGCGTTTCTTCCAGCGCATCGACCGCTTCCTGGTAATCAAGCAATTTGGCGACCGGAAACTCCAGACTGTGACGACAGCCGAGTAGTTCGAAACCGAAGCGCTGCGGTTTCCAGCCGACTTCCTGGTCGGCGAGCACGGCCAGGCTGGCGACCGGGCGGCGGTAGCGGTCGAAGAGGCGGTAGTTGTAGGTGAACATCCGTTCGGCAAACGCCTGTTCGCGTTCGCCCTGGATTTCAACATGGATGTGCACCCAGCGCTCCTCACCGTCGTGGAGCATGACTTCGACCAGCGCATCGGCAAAGCGGCGCCCGAGTTCGGCATCGCGCACGACCTGGCGCAGTTCGGTGTTCTTGAACTGGTGGGCACGCGACCAGTTGATCTGCTGCCAGGCGGCGGGGAAGTAAAAAGCGACGAACTCTGGAAAGGCGTGCTCGATGACTTCTTTCCACGGGCTGTCGTAGTCGTCTTGCCGCGGTGCTGTGGGGTTGGTGTTCATGACATCGCTCCAGAGGAGTTGCAGATGTCATCGAATATAGCGCGCGTTTAGTTAAATGTCATTATTCGGGTGGCGCTCGGTTGCTGGCGCGACAGGCCGGGATGAGCTGGGGTTTTTCAGGCGCAGCGGCGTTGCTGATCGGGGGGGAGCTCGGAGGCGGCTTCCTGATCGACGTAGACCACGGCGTTCGGGTGGTGGTAGAGGATGGAGGCGGGCAGGGATTCA
>JAVEVA010000131.1:0-4755 GCA_034005275.1 Thauera sp.
GGCGGCAGCAATCTCGCCACCGCCCTATCCTTGAATTCCTGTCCGTATCGCGCCACGTCGCTCTCTCATCATCGCCCCCAAATTTAGGATTCTATCGAGGCGACAACTAGTCTGACGTGAGGGGAGTTCTTCGAGGAAGCGCCGCCGGAACAGGCGCGAGAGCACCCGCACCGGCAGGAAGAAACCCGGCCGGCAGGCCACCCAGCGTGCCCCGTCGGGCGAGAGCCCGCCGCCGGGCACGATGCCGTGCACGTGGGGGTGATGGGTCAGCGCCGAGCCCCAGGTGTGCAGGACCAGCGTCGCGCCGATCTGCGCGCCCAGGTGCTTCGGATCGGCAGCGATCCGGCGCAGGGTCTCGGCGGCGACATCGAACAGCAGACCATAGAGCACCGCCTTGTTGGTGTAGGCGATCCGGCTGATCGGCGCCGGCAGCGTGAACACCACGTGGAAATACGGGACCGGCAGCAGATCGGCCTCGCGGGCAGCGAGCCAGCGCCGGGCGGCGTTCCCCTGGCACTTCGGGCAATGCCGGTTGCGGCAGGAGTTGTACGCGATCTCCACCTCCCCGCAGCCCTCGCAGCAGAGCACATGTCCGCCCAGCGCCGCACTGCGGCACTGTTCGATGGCTGACATGACCTTGAGCTGGCCTGCACTCAAGGCGGTGCGCGCCCGCCAGGCCGGCCCATGGGCGCGGAAGATGTTCGCGACCTCCAGGGCAGGATGCCCCATGGCAGCGGCTTACGCCGGCTGCAAGCGCTCCAGCGGACTGATCACTTCGCGCAGCAGGTCGGTGGCGACCTGAGTGTAGAGCGCGGTGGTCTCCAGCTTCTTGTGCCCGAGCAGCACCTGGATGACCCGGATGTCGACCTTCTGCTCCAGCAGATGGGTGGCGAAACTGTGCCGCAGGGTGTGCATCGACACCCGCTTGTCGATCTGGGCAAGCTCGGCCGCGGCGTGGATGGCCCGGTTGAGCTGCCGCGTGCTGAGCGACTCGATCGGGTTCAGCCCCGGAAACAGCCAGCCGCCGTCGAGCATCGTGCCCTGGGCGCGGGCGACTTTCCACCAGACGCGCAACCTCTCAAGCAGCACCGGCGAGAGCATCGCGTAGCGATCCTTGCGGCCCTTGCCCTGCTCGATACGCAGGGTCATGCGCTGGCTGTCCACATCGCCCACCTTCAGCGCAACCACTTCGCTGGCTCGCAGCCCGGCCCCGTAGGCCACCGACAAGGCGGTCTGATGCTTCAGGCTCCCGGCTGCGGCGATCAGGCGGGACACTTCCTCGAGGCTGAGTACCACCGGCAGGGTCCGTGGCACCCGTACCGGCTGCATCCGGGCCATCAGTTCTGCCCGGCCGAGGGTGATGTCGAAGAAGAACTTCAGTCCGCTGATCGCTGCGTTAAGCGAGACCGGCGAGATGCCCTGATCAACCAGGTGCAGTTGATAATTGCGCAGATCCTCGGTGCTGGCCGTGTCCGGCAAGCGGCCCAAGTACGCGGCGAACTGTCGTACGGCGCGCAGGTAATGGGTCTGGGTCTTGTCTGCGAGCTTGCGCAGGCGCATGTCGTCGATCATGCGTTGGCGCAGCGGGCTGATGGGGTGCGTGGAGGCGGTCATGGCTGCGGCTCCTTGAGAACGAGGCGGAGTGCTTCAGTTCTCAAGGTAGGAAACTGCGCCGCTCTATCCGCGACCACCGTGCGGGATCGGAGGGCTACCGCGCGAGCGGTTTAGTCCTTTCTGAGGTTTTTCCGGAGCTGAAGATCCGACTTGCAGGCGGCTATGGACTTGCCGACGGTACAGGCTAAGTTATGTAAGCCCCCGGCCAACCCATCTTCCCGCAGCTGCTTAGCTCGCTAAACATAGTGTCCACTACGCATAGAAGTGGACACTTACGTGAGCGTCACGAAGCCCCGCCGCACTCATCGAACCCACACAGAAACCTTCAAGCGATCCTTGATCGAAGCCTGCAACGAACCCGGGCGCCTCGGTCGCTGGCGTCGCTCTGGCCAATGGCGTCAACGCCAACCAACTGCGGCGCTGAATGTCATTTGGCTGCTACCTCCTGCTCTTTGAGCCATTCCGTCTTGCTATACCGATAGCCCGGAAATTCCGTTTCCAGGGTCGTCTGGCCAAGAAGCAGCCTTCGCGCCAAAGACGCAACCTGAGCCAGTTCGGTTTCGTTTCGGACTTCCAGTGGAACAATCAGGCTGACGCCCGTTGCCCAGTTCAAGCGTTCGCGTTTCCAGGCGGTATTGAGCTCCAGATCGATGCCTTCAGTGGTCAGACGTTCGCTGATTGAGCGCAAATGCTTGTAGTGAGCGTCTTGCTCTGCCGATGGCTGGCGAGACGTGTAGCTAACGATCTTCTTGCGTGACCTGCCAATCCGTTTGTGATTCGTTTTCGCTCCATCAAATAGCCAATTATCCTGCGGGCCAGGGCCAGCTTCAACCCACGATTGGTCGTCAATGGCACAGCCATATACATATCGCGGGTGCTGCCACCAGACGATGACACGCCGTCCATTGAGGATGAAGCCTACGTCGTCCCACCACGACAAACTATCCGGTGACTTTTCTTTGTAGGAGTGAGGGATGAATAAGCTATCCTGGTCCAATCGCCACTGGTGGTGCCGATGGTATTGGCGCTGCATCCGGCCAAAGAGCTCTTGCTTGTGGTTTTTCATTGCAGTACCTCGGCAGGACACATCTTTCGCCACCGACAATCAGCAGGAAAGTTCGTGGTTTATTGAGCGCTTAGGTTAATGTCCTTCAGGCAGTCAGCCTGAGGCAAAAACAGTCACTCATCTTCGGGCACCCAAAAGGGTATGAAGTTCTGAAAGTGACTTCAAGAAAGTGCGGTCTGGACTGTGACCCGCACGGGCAAGGTGCACGGCTTGCATCCCAAACCTGCGGGGGCCGAGACAATCAGCATTGAAAGTGTCGCCAACCATCAATATTTCTTCTGGTTTCACTTTCAAAGCGTCGCAAGCCGTCTGGTAGATGATGGGGTCGGGCTTGATAGCACCTACTTCAAAGCTCCATACGTACTCATCCATTTCAATGGGTAGCAGGGAGCGAAGGGGAGCTGCGTAGGGTTGAGCCAAGTTGCTGCAGATCCCGAGCTTGAGGCCGCAGGCGCGCAGATGGGCCAGTATTTCTGCCGTTTCCGGGAAGAGGCTCATACTCAAGAGTTCCGTTGCCAAGCCCTCGAAAACTCCCGCTCCCTGAGCTTGAGTTTGTGTAACACCTAGCCAATCGGTGATCTCGTGGATTTTCCAGTCTCGCCCCATAACGATGGCCGCGTAGTCGGCGTCTGTCGGGCGGGACTCGGTATCGGCAAGGGACAAAAGTTTGGCGTAGGGGCGTCGTCGCTCAGCAATCTCTGCAAGCGTGCCGAATGCGTCGAACAGAATGGCCTTGATCATTTTTGTCTCGTGCGATGTCCGGTCAGGACTTAGACCGACAAGAGTGAGCACATTCTGCTGCATGTATCGGACGGGGCCAACCACCGTCGTCATCCCAATGTGCTCTACGAGGCTATCACCAGTGGAATGCACGGACTGGCAGGCATCGCTTTCAAAATGGTGCGAACGCCAATACCAGGAGAGGACGGCGTCTTCGGCTGCCCATCATTCGAGTGGGTGGATCTGGTCTCGCTTGGCACGACGTAACTTCAAGCAATGAATGTCAGTGACGGATCCGTGTTGGGTTTTCTACAGTATCGTTAGGCTACTTGCAAAAACAACTGTATATGAATACAGTTGTGGTGTGCCATTTTGCACTCCAAACAAACTTTAGGATTCCCCGCATGCTTGACCACATGACATTTCGCGTGACGGATATTTCTCGGGCCAAAGCGTTTTACAGCGCAGCCCTGGCACCATTGGGCTACAGCGTATGCTTCGAAGGCAATTACGGCTCAAATATGCTTGGTTTGGCCTACCCAGACGCATCTGAGCCTGACGGCAAAAAGGCCGATGTGTGGTTCATCGACGGACCTTCGCCGTACGACGGCCCGACCGCAACATCCGGTTGCCACCTAGCGTGGCGCGCGAAAAACCGTGCGCAAGTCGATGCCTTCTACAAAGCGGCCATTGCTGCTGGCGGAAAAGACAATGGAGTTCCTGGCCTACGCCCTGACTATCATGCAAACTACTATGGAGCATTTGTCATT
This sequence comes from Thauera sp., assembly GCA_034005275.1. Lineage (GTDB taxonomy): Bacteria > Pseudomonadota > Gammaproteobacteria > Burkholderiales > Rhodocyclaceae > Thauera. The sequence goes on from JAVEVA010000131.1 coordinate 4,171, forward strand.
GACCCTGAGGGCAACAACATTGAAGCAGTCTGCCATTTGCCCGAATAGTCGACATATAGAGCACTCCCACTCTAGCGTTTGGGAATTGCCGTGTGCAATATTGTGTCTCTGCGCCTGAGTCTCACTGGAGGTTCAACGCGGACGAAAACAGCGGGCGTGCCCGCTGTTTGTACTCTCCGCCTTCGGCTCCGGCGCCGGTTACCTGTAGTTCAGCTGAAAATCACGTTGAAGGGCCGCTTGTCGATCCGGTGAACTCACACTTCCGACCGAGGCTGTGTAAAAACGTCTGCTCTGCCGGTAAAGTTGGGTCTTCGTCATGCTCAGGATATCGGCATGAAACGGTTCATTGAAGGCGTGCCTCGCACTCAGGTCAGTTTGCTGCCCGAGTGTCTTGACGGATCCATCGGCCGCCATTCTGGACAACTGGACGCTGCAATCGACCCCCACCAGCGGTGCCCGCGCCGGCTAAGACGGGGCCAAGCGCAAGAAGGGCTCGAAAATTCATCTGGCCGTCGATACGCTGGGCAATCTGCTTGCCAGCCCTTGAGCACGGCATCACCACTCGAAGTGGTCAAGCTCCCCGAG
>JAVEVA010000132.1:0-4748 GCA_034005275.1 Thauera sp.
GCGCCGGAATCATCTGCTGCTCGCCCATTTCACCGATCTCGGCGTGTGACGCCATCAACACCCACGGCGTCACACACTCGCTTCAGTACGCCTTCAAAGTGCCATCACCACCGACTTGGTTTCGGTGTACAGGTCGAGCACCGCCCGTCCCAGCTCACGTCCAATCCCCGACTGTTTGTAGCCGCCGAAAGGCATCGAGGCATCGAGAATGTTGTGGCAATTCACCCACACTGTTCCGGCCTTGATCTTGGGAATCAGGCGATGGACCCGGCGCAGGTCATTCGACCAGATGCTCGCTGCCAGCCCGTAAGGGGTGTCGTTGGCGCGACGGGCAACTTCATCGAGGTCGTCGTAGGGCATCGCCACCACCACCGGGCCGAAAATCTCTTCGCGCACCACTTTCATGTCGTCATGGGCATCGACCAGCACCGTCGGCTTGACGAAGAAACCGGCGCCATCACCTGCTGCGCCCCCCACCGCCGCACGCGCACCTTCACTGAAACCGCTTTCAATGTAGGACAGCACACGCCGCTGCTGCACTGCCGACACCAGCGGACCGATCTGGGTGCCGGGCTGGATGCCGGCGCCAATCTTCATCCCCGCAGCAATGTCGGAAAGCTGCTCGACCACCTGGTCGAAGCGGCTCTTGTGCACGAACAGGCGCGAACCGGCCGTGCACACCTGACCCTGGTTGAAGAAGATCGCCTGCGCTGCACCTGCAGCAGCCTGGGCCGGATCAGCATCATCGAGCACGATGACCGGACTTTTGCCGCCCAGTTCGAGCGACACCCGGGTCATGTTGTCGATCGCCGCCTTGCCCACCAGCTTGCCCACTTCGGTCGAGCCGGTGAACGCAATCTTCTGAATGCCGGGATGGGAAGCCAGCGCCGCACCGGCCGTATGACCAAGGCCGGTCACCACGTTGAACACCCCCGCCGGATAGCCGGCTTCAAGCACCAGTTCGGCCAGACGCAAGGCGCTGAGCGGCGTTTCTTCTGCCGGCTTGAGCACCATGGTGCACCCGGTGGCCAGCGCTGGTCCGAGTTTCCATGCCGCCATCAGCAGCGGGAAGTTCCACGGAATGATGGCCCCGACCACGCCCACCGGCTCACGGCGGGTGAAACCCCAGAAATCCTGCGAGCGGATCAGCGACACCGAAGGTTCCATGGTTTCACCGCCGATCTTGGTCGCCCAGCCGGCCATGTAACGGAAGAAATCGACCATGAGCGCGATATCGACTCCGCGTGCGATCGCCGCCGGCTTGCCGTTGTCGAGCGCTTCGATTTCGGACAATTCTTCCGCATGCGCTTCGACCAGATCAGCAAGACGCAGCAGCAAGCGCTCGCGATCGACCGGACGCATGCGCGACCAGTCGCTGCTTTCAAACGCCTGCTGTGCCGCTTTCACTGCACGGTCGACATCCGCAGCCTTGCCGTCCGGCACCTGGGCAAACACTTTGCCAGTGGCGGGATCCACCACATCGAGGCTGCTGCCGTCCGTGGCCTCCAGCCAGTCGCTGCCAATGAGCATGCGCTTGGGCTGATCGAGAAAGCGTCGCGTATTCTGGTGCAGATTGATGTCTTGATAGAGTTCCATCCTGATCTCCTGAAAATGGTGGGGGTGAGCGCCCGAGCGGGACGCTCAGAAGTTGAACATCATCACCGCCTGCAGATAGAGATTGCGCCGGCCATTGCCTTGCGCCGCCCTGACATCGGCGCCACGAGGTTTGTAAAGTCCGACCAAGGGCACGAAGGTGAGGCGTTCATTGATCTCCCAGAAGGCAAACAAGTCAAGCTCACGCCCATCCAGCTTCGGCGCATCACCGATGGCGCGGATGTCCCAGTACTGCAGGAAAACCGTCAGATCCTCGCGCGGGCTGAGGCTGAGTTCGATGCGATCGAGCTGATTGCCGCTATTGGCCGGACCGGCATAATTCGACGCCACTTCGCCCTGGAACCAGGTGCCCAGACCGCGAGTGAGGCCGAAGAACAGCGGGTCAAAACCTTCATTGCGCGTCGTCGACAGCTTGTCGGCAGAAAAACGCGCATGGCGGTAATTCAGCGTCGGACTCCAGCTGAAGTCGGCAAAAGTCCAGCCACCTTCAACATACCAGCCATTGGCCTTGTTCTTCACCGCCGTCTTGCCGCCACGCTGGTCGACATATTCAAAAGCGAGGAACAGCGGCTCCACACCCAGACTGCCCTGACCGCGCACACTGGTAATGCGCATGCCGTCACGCTGGTCGAAAATCCCCAGCCCCTTGCCACGCTTCACATCGAGCACTTTCATCCAGCTCAGGCCGAGGGTGCCGCGGGCATCATCGACATACTCGACATTGACTCCACCCAGCCGGCTGTCCTGCTGATAAGGATTGTTCGACTTGAGCCAGAATGCATCGCCGCGCCACGGCCCTTCCGGATCGACACGCACGATGGCAGTGTTGCCGAAGCTTTTCTTCGCTGCGAGGTAATAGGCCCCGCCGCGGTCAAGACGCAAACCTGCCGCATCAAAGCCCTTGCCGAGATTGACACTATCGCCGGCAACCAGAAAACCGTCACCTATCTGAAAGCGCTGGCGACCGAAGGAAAGATCAAACACTCCCCCTGCGCTGCGCCAGCCGAGATAAGCATCTTCAACGGCAAAATCACGCTCGCGTCCAGTGGTGTAACCGGCAGCGTCGCCATCGCCCCAGCTGCCCTGACCGATGCCGCCAAGGCCGCCGTACAGTTCGCCATCACCAGTGGCGAAGCTGCCATTCAAGGTGCCGTGAATGTAGGCTTCACGCCACTTCTTGCCGCCTTCGCCGAGATAATCCTCGCGGGTGGAAAAGGCAGCGGCCATGCCTTCAACATCGAAAGCCAGGGTGCGCCCTTGTTCACTCAGCAAATCGACCGCCTGTACCCCGCCCGCACTGGCCAGACTGACTGCCAGGGCGAGCATTTTCATCGTGCTGCGCATTTCAGTTCTCCTTCATGTTGTCGGATTCCTGAGCGACTCAGCGCACGAAAACCTGGCCGGTACCCAGCGACATGTCACCACCGGGCAGCACGATGTTGGTCAGCTTTTCAAGGCTGTCGGCGTCATGCACCGCGATGTCATTGAGCGTGCCGGTGAGATACAGCCGGCTGCCATCACGATTGCCGAGCAAGGTGTAATAGGTGTGGTCAGGTTCGACCGCCTTCACCAGCTGCTGAGTGGAAATGTCGTACTTGGTCAGGCGATGAAGCAGGCCGTAGATGATGTTGCGATCTTTCGGCGAGCGCAGTCCGGTGAAGTAGACTTCGACCAGTGGCGCGAATTCACGCGCTTCGGCTTCGCCGGTGGCCAGATTGACGTTGAGGAAGCCGTACTGGAATTCGGCAGTATCGAGATCCTGTTTGTCATCCTGATAGCGGGCGGTGGTGTACAGGATGGTGAAATCCTTCTGCGGAGTCTGCACCGGCCAGAAATAGAGCAGATCAAGCGGCGCATGGGTCGGCCGCTCCCAGTCGCGGATCGGCAGCGTGATGCGCGTATCACCGTTGCGCGGATTGATCTTGTACAGATTCTGCCCGGCGAGATATACCGAACCATCATCACCCGGCAGCATGATGTTCGACTGGCGCGGCGCCGGGAAGGAGCGGATCGGCTTGGCCGTCAGGCCGGCGCTGGTGTCAAAGACGATAAAGCGCGGCTCACCGACACGGTAATGATCACGTCCGATCGTGGTCGGATTGATCACTGCATACGCTTCCTTGCCATCGGCGCTGAGGGTGAACGAGAAGATCGACTTGGCGCGCTCGCCTTCGCCCGGACTGAGATCCGCCTTGAACATCACCTTGCAGCTATCGAGCTCGATGCCGTAGATGGCAGCGAAGCGATCGTTGAGAATGAAAGCGTTGCGCTTGTCGGGAGAAATATTGATCACCGCCGGACCGAAAGCACCGGGCAAGGCACAGGTCTTGTAGACGCTGTTGCTCTGCAGATCGACCACATTGAGATTGTTCGGATAATTGACCACGGTGAGATATTCATCACCTGGCTTGAGTGCCCGGCTCTCATTGGCAGCCAGCGCCGGCGCAGCAGCCAGCCAGGTGCAAGCCAGCACGGCTGCACTGCGGCGCAGCGCGCCGCCGGAAAATGTCTTGTTCATCCTGTCCTCCTCCCTCTGTCTTATTTATCGCTCGGGAACACGGTGCCCAGATTGCGCCAGTCTTCCTTGCTGTTCGCGGCCTCCTTGTTCCAGTCCGGAAAGGAAACCATGGTGTCGGGCACTTGCGCCGGCCACCAGCACGGATCAGCACAGCCGTACAAATCCGCTTCCATCGGCTGGCACAAGCCGGAGACGCCACCGAAAACGTCGATTTCCCAGCCCGGATCGACTGTCGCCGTACAACCGGCGACCGAGCTCATCGCCACCACTTCCTCGATCCGGTCTTCACTCGCTGCCTGCTCAAGCAGTTGCGCCTTGTGATTGATTGCCTTGAGATGTTTCATGACGCCCTCCGTGGCGAAATATGCTGTTCGATGAAGGCCGGGTTGCTGGCCATGATGCGGCTGTAGACTTCGATGCCGAAATCGACCCAGTCGCGCATCAGATCGCAATAGTGGTAAGTGGGATGAGTGGGATCGCCGTAACGGGCATAGCTTTCGTGATAACAGCCACCTGAGCACAGGTTGCGGATGCGACAGCTCTCACAGCCCGTGTTGCTGCGGTCCAGACGCTGGGCGAGGAAATCCCCCAGCTGCTCGCGCTTGATGCCCTGACG
>JAVEVA010000054.1:0-22847 GCA_034005275.1 Thauera sp.
CCATGCAGGCCAGCACCCGCATGGTGGGCGGCATCGAGCTGCTGGCCGAAGAAGCGGCGAAGATCAAGCGATGAGCCGTTCTGGCCCGGCCCTGGTCGTGCCCATCATCGGGCACGCCCTGTGGGTGATTCCGCTGCTGTGCCTGGCGGTCGCCGCGGGCGTGGCGATTGGCGAGACGCCGATCAGCCTGCCGGTGATCGGCCAGGTACTGGCCAACAAGCTGTGGCAAGCCGGCCATGCGCTCGACCCCATCGACGAAGGCATCGTGTGGAATTATCGCCTCACGCGCACCATCGTCGCCGCCGCCTGCGGTGCCGGGCTGGCGATTTCCGGTCTGATCCTGCAATCGCTGCTGCGCAACCCGCTGGCGGAACCTTACCTGCTCGGCATCTCGGCTGGCGCCTCCACCGGCGCAGTGCTGGTTGCGCTCGCCGGCATCGGTGGTGGCGCAATCTCGCTGTCGATGGGCGCTTTTGCCGGCGCGATCGCCGCTTTCCTGCTGGTGGCAATGCTGGCGCATTCAGCTCGCGGCGGCAGCGGCAGTGGTCAGATCATTCTGGCCGGGATCGCCGGCTCGCAACTGTTCAATGCGCTCACCGCCTTCCTGATCACCAAGTCGGCCAGTGCCGAGCAGGCGCGCGGCATCATGTTCTGGCTGCTGGGCAATCTGAGCGGCGTGCGCTGGCATTCGGTCACGCTCGCCGTGCCGGTGGTGCTGGTCGGTCTGCTGGTGTGCATCTGGCATCGTCGTTCGCTGGATGCGTTCACCTTCGGTGCTGATTGGCTGTGCCGCGCTGGTCACGGCAGTGATGGTGTCGATTGTCGGTTCGATCGGCTTTGTCGGCCTGGTCATTCCCCACGCCGTGCGTCTGCTGGTGGGGGTACGCCATGCCCGCCTGCTGCCGTTCAGTGCGCTCGCCGGTGCCTTGTTCCTGATCGCCGCTGATGTGCTGTCACGCACCCTGATCAAAGGTCAGGTGCTGCCGATCGGGGTCATCACCGCCCTCGTTGGTGCGCCAGTGTTCGCCCTCATCCTGATTCGTGGAGGACGCCGCTGATGAACCCATCCGCTGCCCGTCCGTCAGTGCTGGACTGCGAAGGGCTGAGCTATGCCGTGGGCGAAACCTGGCTGCTGCGCGACGTCGGTTTCAGCGTCCATGAAGGCGAAAATCTCGGCATCGTCGGCCCCAATGGCTCGGGCAAATCGACCCTGATCAAGCTGCTCACCGGCATTCACAAGCCAGCGCGCGGCGTGGTGCGTCTGCTCGGCCAGCCGCTGGCGCAGATGCGTCGCCGCAGCATCGCCCAGCTGCTCGCCGTGGTCGAACAGCATGCCGAAACCGGTGATGCGATTCAGGTGCGTGACGCCGTCGAGCTGGGGCGCACGCCCTGGCTGTCGGCGCTTGCGCCGTGGACCGAAGAAGACGAGCACATCGTGCTTGAAGCGATGCGCGACGTCGCCATCGAGCATCTGCAGGAACGCATCTGGCACAGCCTCTCCGGCGGCGAGCGCCAGCGCGTGCACATCGCCCGCGCCCTGGCGCAGCGGCCCACTGTGCTGGTGCTCGACGAACCGACCAACCACCTCGACATCCAGCACCAGCTGTCGCTGCTGAAACTGGTGCATACCCTGCCGGTGACCACGGTCGCCGCGCTGCACGACCTCAACCAGGCGCTGGGTTGCGACCGCCTGGCGGTGATGGAGCGTGGCCGGCTGGTGGCGCTCGGTCCGCCGCACGACGTGCTCACCCCCGAACGCCTGGAAAACACTTTCGGCGTGCGCGGTCACTGGCTCACCGACCCTCTCGACGGCGCGCGCATCCTGCGCCTGCGCCAGCTTTCAAACTCCAGATCCAGTCAAGGAAACTCCGTTCATGTTCAATAAACTATTGTGCAGCCTGGCGCTGTGCGCGCTGCTGCCTTCGCTCGCTGCGGCCGAAGTCCACGAAGTGAAAATGCTCAACCGCGGTGAAGCCGGCGCCATGATCTACGAGCCGGATTTCGTCCGTGCTGCCCCCGGTGACACGGTGAAATTCATCGCCACCCACCGCACGCACAACGCTGCTTCCATCGACGGCATGCTGCCGGAAGGCGCCGAACCGTTCAAAGGCAAGATCGACGAGGAAATCGAGGTCAAACTCGACGTACCCGGCTATTACGGCGTGCGCTGCATTCCGCACATCGGCATGGGCATGGTGATGCTGATCCAGGTTGGCGAAGCCGGTACGCCGCCCACCCTGCCCGCCAGCCTGCCGCCCCGTGCCATCGAACGTTTCGAACACATCCTCCAGCGCGAAGGAGTGGGGCAATGAGTCAGACCGCACTGCGTCTCGCCCTTGCCCTCGCCCTTGCCGCCGGCAGCGTCGGCATCAGTCTGGTCGCCGCCCTGCCCGCCCACGCCAACAGCTTCATTGACGATTCCCATCTGCAACTGCACAACCGTCTGCTGTTCGAGCGCCTCGACTACCAGCATGGCAGCACCACCCGCACGGTAAAAGGTCCGCGCTCGGACAAGGCCGAAGAAGCCGCCTACGGTCTGATGCTGAATTTCACTTCCGGCTACACCCCCGGCGTGGTCGGCTTCGGCGTCGATGCGCATGCCTACGGCGGCATCAATCTGGGCTCGGATGCCGACACCGTGCGCAGCAACCCGCGCTATGTCGCCCGCGATGACCGGAATCTCAAAAATGCTTTCGGGCGCGCCGGTGCAGTGGTGAAACTGCGCGTCTCGAATACCGAACTCAAATACGGCGAGATGCGCACCAGGAACCCGATTTTCCACTCGTCGGACACGCGCCTGCTGCCGGAAACCAACCGTGGCTGGCTGCTGAACAGCAAGGAGATCGACAAGCTGGCGCTGCAGGCTGGCCGCTTCACCCAGTGGGCTGACCGCAATGCGCGCAAGAACGGTGGCGATCTGCTCGCCAACTACTCGGGCGTCAACGGCAATTCCTTCACTTTCGCCGGCGCCAACTGGACCACCCCGCTTGCCGGTCTGAGCCTGTCCGGCTACTACGGCCGCTACCAGGACGTGTGGAACACCGCCTACCTGGGCGGCTTCTACAAGCTGCCGCTGGCCGACAAGCGCGCGCTGTCGTTCAGCCTCAATCTCTATCGCAACACCGATACCGGCAAAGCCAAGGCCGGCAAAGTCGACAACACCACCTGGAGCCTGATGAGCAGCTACGCCTTCGGCGCCCACAAGCTGGGGCTGGGCTATCAGAAAGTGGATGGCGACACGCCGTTCGACTACGTCAACCGTGGCTCGATCTGGCTGGAAAACGCCATGCAGCTGTCCGACTTCAACGCCCCCAACGAAGCGTCCTGGCAGCTCAAGTACGATGTCGACCTCGGCCAGCTGCTCATTCCGGGGCTGACCGCCGGCGTGGGCTACACCCGTGGCTCGGGCATCGACTATCGCCGCATGAACAGCGTGTATGCCAACTATCTCGGCGCCACCGGCGCCCACGGCAAGCACTGGGAACGCGACCTGATCGTCCGTTACACCGTGCAGGACGGCAAGGCCAAGGGTCTGGCCCTGCAACTGCGCTACAGCAGCCACCGTGCCAACAAGGACCAGGGCGAACTCGACGCCAACCAGATCCGCGTCGCAGTGGAGCTGCCGCTGGAGATTTTCTGAGTACTGCGACTGATCCGGCGGTGAAATATCTGCACTCGACCACCCTGCACTGCATAGGCCTGCAGGGTTGTTGTGTATATAATCCGCCGCGTTACAGGTGCCGTCCGGGGTTTCTCCCCGGCGGTTAAACGGGAAAGCGGTGCGTCTCTCCATCGAGACCATTCCGCTGCTGCCCCCGCAACGGTAAGCGAGTGCGGACGTGCCACAACGCCACTGGGTGAACAACCTGGGAAGGCGGCACGTCAAGACTTGCAAGCCCGGAGACCGGCCTGCGACAACGTCCTGGAAGTGCCACGGGGAGGTGGTGCGGGCTGGCGCGCGGAATACACTCTGCACGCACACTGACGATCTTCCCCTGGCATTCGCCATTCATCCACCCGGCAAGCGGGGACGCCTGCCGATCAGGGGAAAACCATGTCAACGCCTCTCAAACCGCTTGCAGCACTGCTGCCGCTACTGTTCGTCCACCCGCTTCACGCACAGACCACCCTCAACCCGGTCACCGTGACCGCCACTCGCGTCGAAACCCGGGTCTCCGAAGTCATCGCCGACGTCACCGTCATCGACCGCGCCGAAATCGAACGCGCTGCGGGCACCACGATCATCGACCTGCTCGGCCGCCAGCCGGGTGTTCAGTTCGCGCGCAGCGGCGGTGCCGGCACTGCCACCAGCCTTTATCTGCGCGGCGCCAAACCTGACCAGACCAAGGTGCTGATCGACGGCCTGCCGATCAATTCGATTGACGGCAGTGGCTCACCGCTGCGCTTCATCCCGCTCGCCAACGTCGAGCGCATCGAAATCCTGCGCGGTCCGGCTTCGATGCTCTATGGCGCGGACGCCGTCGGCGGCGTCATCCAGATTTTCACCCGCAAGGGCAAGCCGGGCGTGAACGTCGACGCCTTTGCCGGCTACGGCAGTGATGACACGGCCAAGGTCGCCGCCGGGGTCTCCGCCGGCAGCGAGCAGTGGCGTCTGCGCGTCGAAGGCAGCCATGACAATCATCGCGGCATCTCCGCCCAGCGTCATGCGCGCAACCGCGACGCCGACAAGGACGGCTATCGCAACTCTGCGGGTGCAGCTTCGGCTTCCTTCCTGCCGGCCGAAGGTCACGAGATCGGATTCAGCTTCCGCCAGAATGAAGGTCGTGCGCACTACGACAGTGGCAATGTTCCCGCCAACAGCTTCTTCGATGCCTACCAGGATTTCCGCACCAAACAGTGGCAGGTCTTTGCCAACAACCGCCTGGGCAGCAACTGGACCAGCCGGCTGCAGTACGGCGAAACCACCGACTGGCAGAAGAACTATGCTGAATGGAATCCAACCGGCAGCGCCTTCGAAACCGAAAACCGCCTGCTGAGCTGGCAGAACGATCTCGCCCTGCCGCTCGGCCAACTCGTTCTCGGCGTCGAACGCCTCGAACAGGAAGCCTATGTCCAAGACGGTTTCCGCAGCAAGGAAACCGACACCGACTCGGTGTTCATCGGCTGGAATGCCGATCTGGGTGCGCACAGCTGGCAACTCAGCAGCCGCTACGACGATCACTCGCAATACGGCAGCCAGACCACTTATGGCCTTGCTTACGGCTATCAGCTGACCGAGACCTTGCGCGCTCACGCCAGCTACGGCACTTCGTTCAAGGCGCCGCGCCTCGACGAACTCTTTCACCCGGCCTGGGGCGGCAACCCAGACCTGAAGCCCGAGAAAGGCAAGAACCGCGAAGTCGGCCTGGTGTGGGACAACGGCCAGCACAGCATCAGCGCAACCTATTATCACAACAAGCTCAGGAACCTGATCAGCTGGGTTTCACTGCCCAGCCCACCGTGGGGCATCAACGAGAACGTCGACAAGGCCAAGCTCGAAGGCCTGACCCTGAGCTACGCCGGCCAGTTTGCCGGTTTCGACCTGCGCACCAGCTACGACTGGCTCAACGCCAAGAACGAAAGCTCCGGCAACCGTCTCGGCCGCCGCGCCCGCAACAAGCTGCAGATCGACGTACTGAAACGCTGGGGCGACCTCGAAACCGGCATCGAACTGGTCGGCGTCGGCAGCCGCTACAACGACAACACCGAAACCAACCGCCTCGCCGGTTACGGTCTGGTCAATCTGACCGGTCGTTATGCGTTCAACCGCAATCTGGCCCTCGAAGCGCGCATCGACAACCTGTTCGATCGTGAATACGACCTCGCCAGAGGCTATGCCTTCGGCGGCCCCGGCTACGTCGCTTACGACACACCGGGAATCACCGCTTTCGTCGGCATCCGCTACACGCCCTGAGCCCTGAGCCAGGCACCCGGCCCGCACGCCGCAACAGCGGGCCGGGGGCGTCAACAGGGCACGCCTTCAGTGGTAATCCGACTCTCGCTGATGGCGCACCGCGAGCACGGTGACGACAGCATCCGCTTCAATCTCGAACAAGGCCACATAACCGGATTTGCCAAAGGAGATGAGCAATTCCCGCAGATAGGGATTGTCCGACAAGGCTTTGCGGCAGGTGTAGGGAAAGCGCTTGAGAAGTTCGATACCCTGAACGATGCTCTCCAGGGCACGTTCAGCACTGTTGCCCTCCGGGTCACGTTCAAGCAGATGCTCGTACAGACGCAACAGGTCTGCTTCGGCATCCTCGGTAAAGCGGACGCGGAAGCGATCACTGGACCCGGCAGGAGGATTCACGACCGGGCAGCCTTCAAGCGGCTGCGCAGTTTATCGACGACCACATCGGCGTCGACATATCGACCGCTCTCACGAGCCTGATCGCGCGCAGCCAGCCCCCGGGCCAGAAACTCGGCATTCGCCTTGCGCAAGGCAACCTGCTCACGCACGGCGCTTTCAATGAATTGCGACAGAGACTCACCTTCGTGCAGCACACTTTCGGTGTCCTGACGCAACTGCGGAGCCACGCGCAGGGAGGGAAAAGATGCAGTTTTCATTCAAGACTCCATGCGTTGCATTTGCGATTCATCATAGCGCAACTGTCGCAGCTGCGTCGCTCCCCTGTCTGCTGCCCCTGCGGCCTTGCTTACCATCCGCGCGAACGGATACAGTGCCTCCAACTCCTGCTCGATAACTGGCGATCTCGTGTCGATGATTGGCACATCATTCACCATTGATCCGGTCACACCGCCAAGGCGAAGCCCAGGCAACAACGAGGACATGAAACCGTCACCATGAAAATCTGGGTCGATGCCGATGCCTGTCCGGCAGTGGTGAAGGAAATTCTTTACCGTGCCGCCAAGCGCACTGAAACTCCGCTCATCCTGGTGGCCAACCAGATGTTGCGCGTGCCGCCTTCGCCGTGGATCCGCGCAGTACAGGTGCCGGGTGGTTTCGATGTCGCCGATCAGCGCATTGCCGACGAAGTTGCAACGGGGGATCTGGTCGTCACCGCCGACATCCCGCTCGCCGCCCAGGTGATTGCCAAAGGCGCGCTGGTGATCGATCCACGTGGCGAACTGCTGTCAGCAGCCAATATCCGCGAGCGCCTGAGCATGCGCGACTTCATGGAAAGCCTGCGCAGCAGTGGCGTCGAAACTGGTGGCCCGGCCGCTTTTTCAAGCGCCGACCGTCAGGCATTCGCCAACCAGCTCGACCGGCTGCTGGCAAAACGGAAGTAAGCTGGACCAGGCACCAGCCCAAGGCATGCCCCACTACCCTGCGTCTCCTCTGCTCCGGATTTTCGGTGGCACTCCAGCCCACTCAACCCAGCGGGAAAAACTGCCGGCTCAGGGCGGCGACCAGGATGCCTGCAGCAATCGCCGGCAACGGCTTCTTCAGCAGCAACATCGTCACGGCAGTGGCGAGCAGCGCCAGCCGGGCGCCGCTGTCGCCGTTCATTGCCAGTGGTGCAACCAGCGCCACCAGCACTGAACCGGACATGGCACTGATGAAATGCTGAACCCGGCGGCCGATCGGCACGAAGGACATGACGAAGATCCCGCCCCAGCGAGTGAGCAGCGTCACCAGCGCCATCACCAGGATGAGGAGCAAGGTGCCGATCGCCGAAGTTTCGATGTTCACGCCGTTTTCTCCATCCAGATTGCGCCCAGCAGGCCACCCGCCAGCGCGCCGACGATGACATGGCTGTTCTCCGGCAGATAGCGATATGCCAGCAGCGACGCCGCCGCAGCCACCGTCCAGATGACGAATACGCGCAGGTTTTTCTGTCCGCCAAGCGCCATCGAAAGCATGAAACAGCCCATCACCATGTCCAGGCCAAGGCTCATCGGATCCTGAATGGCGTTGCCGAAATGCACCCCCAGCCAGGAACCCAGCACCCAGGTCAGCCACAGCGCAATGCCGCCACCAAACAGCAAACCCAGTCCGGGTTTGCCACGGCCGAAGGCCTGCATCGACATCGCCCAGCTGGCATCGGTGGCGACGAGCATCACCCCATAACGGGTGGTCGGCGGCAGCTGGCGCAGCCAGGGATACAGCGTTGCGCCCATCAGCAGGTGACGGGCGTTGACCGCGAACACGGTGACAATCAACGGCAGCAAGGACACCTGCGCGCCCCACAACTCCAGCGCAGCAAACTGCGACGTGCCAGCAAACACCAGCATGCTCATGGCGACAATCGCCGGGCCTTCCAGTCCGGACTGGGTTGCCGCCAGCCCGAATGCCAGCCCGAAAATGCCGACAAACAGCGAAATCGGCAGCAGTTGCCTGAACCCCGACCAGACTTCCTGCCAATCAAGGCTGGAAGGCCTTGCCGCATCACGCGTCACCACCGCCACTCCTTCATTTCTTGCCTGCATCGCATCCGTTCACTTGCGCGCCCGTGGATGGGCGCTGTCGTAGACGCTGGCCAGGTGCTTGAAATCGAGATGGGTATACACCTGGGTGCTGCGAATGCTGGCATGGCCGAGCAATTCCTGCACCGCACGCAGATCGCCGCTGGCCTGCAGCAGATGGCTGGCAAAACTGTGGCGCAACATGTGGGGATGAACATGAACGCCGACACCGCTCTGGCGGGCATGTTCGGCCAGCCGGCTGCGGATCGCCGAAGTGCTCAACCGCCGCCCCTGGCGCGAGACGAACAAGGCGGTTTCGTCCGCCGCCGCCAGTTGCGGCCGCACTGCCAGCCAGGCGCGCAAAGCGGCCAGCGCAGGCTGGCCCACTGGTACGCTGCGCTGACGCTGACGCTTGCCGCGCACACTGACCATCGCCTCATCCAGCTCAAGACCGTAATCCACGTCCAGCCCGGCCAGCTCGGCCACCCGCAGACCGGAGGAATAAAGCAGTTCGTAAATCGCCTGGTCGCGCACCAGCAGGCAATCATCCTGCCTGCCCTCCTCCCCACTGGCGTTCTCGGGAGCTCCATCGAGCAATCTGGCAGTCTGCTCTTCGTTCAGCGCCCGCGGCAGCAGACTCGGCGCTCGCGGCGCCCGGATGCCCAGCACCGGATTGCTGTCCTGACCACGATGACGCACCAGCCAGCGGTAATAGCCGCGCCAGCTGCTCAGCACGCGGGCAATCGAGCGCCCGCCCAGGCCTTCACCATGCAGGCGAGCGACAAAACGGCGAATGTCATGCGGCGCCAGGGTAGCGAGATCGCGCCCCTCCGCCAGCCGCAACAGCTTGCGCACATCGCCTTCACTGGCGCACAAACTCAAAGCCGCTGCGCGGCGCTGCGTCGCCTGCCAGGTCAGCCAGGCGCTCACTGGCTCCGGCAGCGGCTCTGCACCTTCTGCTTCTGCCTCAGCCGCAGTCTTCATGCGGCCGCGCGCAACAAGGCAGCACTCACCAGCTCGCCGATGCGGCGCAGGTAGAAAGTGCCCATATCGGCGTAAAAGCGCTCCGCTTCGGCACTGCCCAGCGCCAGCACACCGACCACCTGCTGTGCATCACGCAGCGGAATCAAGGCCAGTGAACGCACGTGCGGCCCGGCTTCACCAAAGCAGCTCAACAGCTCGATATTGTCCGGCGCGCCGCAATACGGCTTCTCCATTTTCGCCAGCTCGGCACACAGTTCGGCGCTGAACACGGTTTCCCCCTGGTCTTCCAGCCAGAACTGCAGCGCCGCATGCGGCACGGCGAAGTCTTCGCGCAAATTGTGCAGCAAGGCATGACGGGCAGCCGTGCCATCACCAGCTTCGATCAGCGCCAGCGCCAGGCGATGCACTTTGCTGCTGATGTCGTCATTCTGCTCGCCAAAGCGGATCAGTTCGGCGAGCTTCATTTCGAGCTGGCGAATCTTGTCGCGCAAAGCATGCAGCTGACGCTCGGCCAGCGAAATTGCCTGACCGTCATGCTGGGGATGAGGCACGGTGAGCTCGGTAAACAGCTCGCCATGTTCGGCAAGAAAATCAGGATGGGCGCGCAGGAAGCGCATCACATCATCGGCAGTGAAATCCATCAGCCAACCTGTCAGTGTGCGGTGGCCGGCGTCGGCTCGCTAAACGCTAAGCACCAAACGCCGAGCGCCAGCCACCTGTGTCAATAAAAACGCGCCTCACCTTCCGGCCGCGTCTTGAAGCGGCGATGCACCCAGTAATACTGCTCGGGCATGGTACGCACCACGCCTTCCAGCCAGCGATTCATGCGCAGCGTGTCCGCTGCGACATCTTCGCCCGGATAATCTGTCCATGGCTCGCCCAGTTCGAGCACATAACCGGCGCTGCCCGGCAACATGCGCACCACGCAAGGCATCACCACCGCGCCCGCCAGCCGTGCCAAGCGTGGCAGACCGGTGATCGTCGCTGCCGGCACGCCGAAGAAAGGCACGAAAATCGACTCCTTGCGGCCGTAGTCAAGATCAGGCAGATAGTATAGCGGCCGCCCTGCCCTCATCGCTTTCACCGAAGCACGCACGCCGGCGCTGCGATCGAGCAGCAACTGATCGTTGAAGCGGCTGCGGCCATGATGGAGCCAGTAATCGAACACCTTGTTCGACTGGCGGGCATAGACGCTGACGAAATCGCCTTCCATCGACAAGCGCGTCCCGGCCATGTCGAGACCAATGAAATGAGGCGTGAGCAGAATCACCGGCTTGCCGGCCTCACGCAGGGCCTGCAGCCGTTCCAGCCCTTCAATGCGCACCAGGCGGCGCAAGCGCGCCGGACTCGCCCACCACGCCAGCCCGCGTTCGAGCATGCTGCGTCCCATCGCAGCGAAATGGCGCCGCGCCAGCGCCCGGCGTGCCCGTGCGTCGAGCTCGGGAAAACACAGGCCGAGGTTGATGTGCACAATGCGCCGCCGCGGCCACACCAGCACATAAAGCAGCAGGCCAAAAGCCTGCCCCAGCGGCGCCAGCAAACTCAGCGGCAACCAGTGCAGCAACCAGAACAGCGCAATCGCCAGCCGACTCATTGTCCCGCCTCCTCGCCCGTCCCGTTCGCCCCACTGGCAGTCGCCCCAGTAGCAGTCGGAGCACTGTCCTCGACGCGCGGCTGCTTGTAACGGTTATAGCCCCACAGATATTGCTGCGGACATTGCAGGATGATGCGCTCGACTTCGCGGTTGATGAGCGCGACATCGTCTTCGAGCACGCCGCTCACCGGGGCACTGGCGGCCTGCAGACGGAACACATAGCCTTCACCATCCGGCAAGCGCTCCGCCCAGGTGTAGATCACTTTCACTCCTTTCACTGCCGCCAGTCGCGCCGCCAGGGTCATCGTCCACGCCGGCTTGCCGAAGAACGGTGCCCACATGCCTTCACCGGCACCCGGCACCTGGTCGGGCAGCATCCCCACCGCTTCGCGGCTGCGCAAGGTTTTCACCAACTTGCGCACCCCGGACAGATCCGCCGGCGCGGTCTGCAGCTGACCACGCACCCGTCCGGCCTGCATCAGCGGCTGCAGCGCCGGCTTGCGTGGCGGACGATAGAGTACGGTGAGCGGAATGCGGGTGGCGATGTATTGCGCAGTGATTTCAAAGCAGCCCAGATGAGGGGTGATGAACAGGATGCCGGCCCCTTCGGCTCGCGCCGCTTCGACCAGTTCCCAGCCTTCGGCCCGCACCACCTTGCCGACCACTTCCGGCACCGGGCGCAGCCAGATCCACGGCAATTCCAGCGCCTGCCGGCCGGCTTCGACCACCGCAGCGCGCAGCAGCACCTGATCTTCACGCCCCAGAGCATTGAACAGATTGGTGCGCAGCCGGCGGGCGTAAGCGGGCGAAACCCGATAAACCAGCCTGCCAGCCCAGCTGCCGAGCACATGCAGCCCGCGCAACGGCAGACGCGACAGCAGGCGGAACAAAAAATCGAACAACACGACAGGCAGACTCCGCTTGACTACAGACGAACGGATGCAATCCTTACACATTGGCCCCAATTGGTCTATAATCCGCCCCTTGCCGCCGACTTAATTCGACAACTTGCAGGGCGGAAGTGCTTGCGGAACACCACCGAGCACGCATAAAAACTGCTAAAGCGTCGGCTGCTCGTAGAAATCCCCGGAGCTGGCCACGACGCCGACCACCGGGGATTTTTTCGTTTCAGGAGTCCTGACGCATGAGCAAGGAATTTCTCTTCACCTCCGAATCCGTTTCCGAAGGCCATCCCGACAAGGTCGCCGACCAGATCTCGGACGGCATTCTCGACGCCATCCTCAGCGAAGACCCGCACGCCCGCGTCGCCTGCGAAGCGCTGGTCTCGACCGGCCTGGTGGTGATTTCCGGCGAAATCACCACCAAAGCGCACGTCAATTACCGCGAAACCACCCAGGAAGTGATCCGCCGCATCGGCTACGACAACTCCGACATCGGTTTCGACTACAAAAGCTGCGCCATTCTCACCGCGATCAACCGCCAGTCGCCCGACATCGCCCAGGGCGTGGATCGCGCCAGCGATGACAATTTCGACCAGGGCGCCGGCGACCAGGGTCTGATGTTCGGTTTTGCCACCAACGAAACCCCCAGCCTGATGCCGCTGCCGATCTACTATGCACATCGCATCATGCAGCGCCAGGCCGAACTGCGCAAGAACGGCAGCCTGCCCTGGCTGCGCCCCGACGCCAAAAGCCAGCTCACCGCACGCTATGTGGACGGCAAGCCGGTGTCGGTCGACACCGTGGTGGTGTCCACCCAGCACGATCCGGATGTCAGCGCCGCGCAGATCCAGGAAGCGGTGATCGAGCAGATCATCAAGCCGGTGCTGCCCAAGGAAATGCTGCAGGGCGAAGTGCGCTACCTGATCAACCCCACTGGTCGTTTCGTCGTTGGCGGCCCGCACGGCGACTGTGGCCTCACCGGGCGCAAGATCATCGTCGACACTTACGGCGGCTCAGCTCACCACGGTGGCGGCGCTTTCTCCGGCAAGGATCCGTCCAAAGTCGACCGCTCCGCCGCCTATGCCGGCCGTTATGTCGCCAAGAACATCGTCGCTGCCGGCCTGGCCGACAAGTGTGAAGTTCAGGTTGCCTACGCCATCGGCGTCGCCAGCCCGGTGAGTCTGATGGTCAATACCTTCGGCACCGGCAAAATTGCCGACGAACGCATCGTCGAGCTGGTCAAGCAGCACTTCGACCTGCGCCCGAAAGCGATCATCCACAATCTCGACCTGCTGCGCCCGATCTACTCCAGGACCGCCGCCTACGGCCACTTCGGTCGCGACGACGCCGAGTTCAGCTGGGAACAGACTGACAAGGCCGCCGCGCTGCGCGCCGACGCCGGGCTGTAAGCTGCGCCTTGCACCAAACCGCCGTCCCGGGGCATGCCTCGGGACGGCGGTTTGACGCCTCGACCATCCGGCCTGCTCAGGCCTTTGCCAGCTGCAGAGCTTTCTTCAAGCGCTTCAGATCAGCCACGGCAAAAAGCTGGTTGCGTCCGAGCTTTGCACTGGGCTGGAGCTTGCCGCTCGCGACATGGCGACGGAAAGTCGACATGGAGACTTCAAGATATTCGCTTGCTTCCTCAGCGGTAAAATCGCTGCCTGCAAGATGGCCGAACAGCTCCTCGTGGCTCATATCTCCATCACGGAAGGCGCTTGCCGACAGCAGAAGAAAAAATTTCTCCCGCTCCATTGCAGGCATGCGCTGAAGATCCTCAAAGAGTTCCTCCGCCCTGACTGAAAATGTCATCGCACTACCCCTCTGCTCGCAAGTACCGCTTGAGCATTGTCGATTGAAACAACACAAAAACACAACATCACCGTTGCCCAGACCCTGCCGCACAGCGCGGCAAAGTGATTTTGCACCAACTCCCTCAAGCTGTTTGGCTGCCGTCCTCAAACCTCATCCTGAGGAGAGTAGGCTCAGCTTGAAGTAGAGCAACTATTGCACTAAACTCGCCTTCATGCCCACGTTAAAAGCATTCAGTAATGCAAGGGTGCTGGTGTACTTTGATGACCATCCGCCACCGCATGTCCACATCAAGATGCGTGACCAGCGTGACAGCTCGGTTGACTTGGCGACACTTGAAGTCAAGGGCACAGTGCCGGAGCGCGAGATCCGTGAAGCCCTGTCATGGATCGAGGCGAATCTGGGTCTCCTCCGCGATGAATGGAAAAGGTGCAACCCATGAGTGATTTTTTCTTTCCCAAGCTGCTCGCCGTCGAGGCGCTTGAACCTTATCGTCTGTCGACCACCTGGAGCACCGGTGAAGTGCTGAACGTGGAGGTGGGCGACATCCTGCGCAAGCACGCGGAATTGCGTCCCATCCTTGAACCTGAAGTATTTGCTCGCGTCCACGTCGATGACTGGGGCAGCGTCGAATGGCTGGACGCCGAGTTTGGCGCAGACAACATCTACGCCTGGTGCAAGGAACAGGCCGGCAAAGTCAGCCATGAAATGTTTGACCGCTGGATGCAGCGCAATGATCTGTCGCTGACCACGGCAGCCCAGGCGCTGGGCATCAGTCGTCGCATGGTGAGCTACTACCGCACTGCGCAAAAACAGATCCCGCGCCAGACCTGGCTGGCCTGTCTGGGCTGGGAGGCTACCCGGCCCGGCCCCTCCGTACTGCCTCTGCGCTTGCCTACTGCGCAGCAGTACGCGGCCATGCAGGCCTGAGGGCACGGCCATCGGCAAGTGCCCTTGAATCGACCTCATCCTGTCGCCCAACTCGGCTGCGCCATCCGAACGACAGCGCTCAGCTTGCGCTGAGACTGCCCGGGACATGGCCCCGGGACTACAAGATGGCTCCTGCAACGGCAGGGCCATCTCGATGACACCAACAGATCCGGCTCAGAACGAATAGCGCACACTGGCATTGAAGGTGCGACCCGCTTGCAGCAATGAAGTCAGATCGGCGCTTTCAGCATGGCCGGCGACGGTGTTGTGACGGTGGTATTTCTTGTCGAGCAGGTTGAACACCGCCAGGTTGAAGCTGAGCTGGTTGGCGAAGCGGTAGCCGAGCAGCCAATCTACCGTACCGTAGCCGGAAGTCTTCGTTTCACCGTCATTGACCTTGGTCATGCGCCTGGCCCAATTCACTACCAGATCGCTGTTCCAGACACTGTCACGATAGCCAAGACCGACAATGCCCGACAGTGGGCTGATCGAAGTCAGATACTCGCCGGTCTTGTCGTTCTTGCCATCCTGCCAGCTGGCATTGCCATACACACGCAGTGTGCTGTTGAGCGCGTAGCTCAGGCTGAGTTCGACCCCCTTGATCGTCACCGAGTCGACGTTGCGATAATGGAAAGTATCGTGCACCAGGCCGTTGGTGGTCGTGCTGTCGATGAGGGCGGTTTCGAGAAAGTCGCGATACTTGTTGTAGTACACCGCAGCGTTGTAGCTCAGCGCACCGGCCTGGCCGCGCAGACCCAGTTCGTAGGTATCGCTCTTTTCCGGGGACAGGTCGCCGTTGGGAACGATGGTGTAGCGGTAGGTCGAAGTGGCGGTCAGGTCATGCTGGATGTAGGCCAGATCGTAAGCCGGCACCTTGAAGCCCTGGCCGTACTGCAAATAGGCCGACATCGCCGGCGAAATTTCATACAGCGTGCCAAGGTTGAAGGAGAAATTATCCTTGTTGATCGAGCGAAACGGCGTGCCGTCATTCTGAGTGGCGCCGCCCGGATCCATTTCATAACGGTCGAAACGCACGCCCGGCACGATCTGCCAGCGGCCGCCCTGCAAGCTGATGGTGTCGTTCAGATAGAGGCCGTAGCGCTCGATCTTGTTCTTGGGAAACTTGTCGACTTTCTCGTCACGGTTGTTGGGACTGGCCGGGTTGCCTGCCACCACCCGTTTTTCCGCGACACTGCGTTCGCTGCGCGTGCTTTCGACGTCCAGGCCGTAGCCGAGCTGGTGCATGTCATTGACCACTTTGCTCGCACTGGCACGCAGGCCGGTGGTGCGCTGACGGTAGCGGGAATCCTGACGCATGTCGCGCATCTCGAAGGTGCCGAACATCGGTGCCTTGATGTCGAGCACACCGTGCTCGGTATCGAGCTGAGTGTTGCTGTTGTAATACAGGCTGACATCCAGCTGGTCGTAGAGCAGGCGCTCGGCGTCGGAGCGGTAGTCGAGCTTGTAGGAACGAGTCTCCTTTTCCGAGCGCTGGCTTTCGCTGGCGATGTTGTAACCGAATTGCGCCAGGCCACGGAAGTAGGACAGCAGACCTTCGGCGCGTCCGCCGTCGGTCTCCTGATCCCACAGATCGGCGCTGAAGCCGATCGAATCATGTTCATTCAGATGCAATCTGGCCTTGTAGAGCACACTTTGCGAGTCGATGTCGAACGCTTCCTTGCTCTTGTGATAGTTCTGCTGCTCCTTGCCTTTGCGCCCACCGACACTGAGCAGGTGATCGACCGGGCCGGTACGCACCGCCACCGTGCCACCCAGATTGATCTGACGTGAGTCATCGCTGTAACCAGCACTCACTGCGCCGCCGATCGTCTCGCCCGCGGCCAGATAATCGCTCGCCTCCTTGGTGGTGAACACCACGATCCCGGACAGCGCATCCGAGCCGTACAGCGAAGAGGCAGCGCCTTTCACCACTTCAACCTGCTTGAGCGTGTCGGTGTCGATGAAGCCGCGGCCGACGATGTCATTGAGGCCATTGGCGCCATAACCTTCGTTCATGCGCATGCCGTCCTTGATCATCAGCACCCGGTTCCCTCCCATGCCTCGAATGCTGATGTTTTGCGCACCACCAATCGAACCACTCACCGTCACCCCCGGCTCATAGCGGAACAGCTGATTGAAGTCGGTCACCACCTGCTGGATCAGCTGCTGACTGGTCATCACCGCAATGCTGCCGATCACGTCCTCGATCGGACGATCGATCCGCTGTGCGCTCACCACCACCGGGCTGAGTGGCGCATCCTGCTGATGCAGGTCGGCACGGGCGAGCAGCGCCACCTCCATCTCGGCAGCGGTGGCAACGTTTTGATTTTGCTGGTTTTCAGCCAGCTGAGCATGGACGATCTGAGCTTGTCCGGCGGCGGCTGCGATGAGCAGCGCATGAGTGATTTTTGACATCTGACTGTCCTGCGGTGTCGAGGTGAAGTGGAGGAGGACGCCGATGATAAGGAGCGAATGCCAGATTGTAAATAGGAATGATTGTCGTTTAGATTATCGTTGTGTCGAATTTCTCATCCTGCTAGGATGGCGCCCCGCTCACTCCCAAGGCTCACCCCAAGGAATCCGCAAATGAATGTCTTCCAGATCGAAAACCTGATGGCCGAAGTGTCACAGGTGCTGATGCTGCCCGTGCTGGTGCTGATCATGGCGCTGTTCGTCTACGCGATCTACGCTGCCGGCCAGTTCTGTTCGCTCTACTTCGCGCGGAAGAAAAATGCCCAGGCCTACCGACAGAGCCTGGCCGCTGGTCTGGTGCAACGCATGACCGGCTATCCACTGCACAACTTCTTTGTCGCCAACCCCAGGTCTTGCGAAGACGAGCTCGAAATCGCCGCGCTCAAGCAGCTGGAAACCTTGCGCATGGTGACCCGCATCGCCCCCATGCTCGGTCTGATTGCCACCATGATCCCGATGGGGCCGGCACTCAGGGCGCTGGCCGACGGCAATGTGCAAGGCATCAGCGAAAACCTGATCATCGCCTTTGCCGCAGTGATCTGGGGGCTGGCGATTGCCTCGCTCACTTTCTGGCCGGCGTCAGTCAAGAAACGCTGGCTGGCCACCGAGCTGATCAACATCCGCAAACTGCGTCAGGGTGAATGAGCATGCGCCTCCTCGATGAAGACGAAGAACTCAACCCCATCATCAGTGCCGTCAACCTGGTCGATGTCTTTCTGGTGGTGATCGCCGCGCTGCTGATTGCCATTGCGCAGAACCCGCTGAATGTCTTTTCCTCCGACAGCGTCACCGTGGTCAAGAATGCTGGCCAGGACAACATGGAAGTCTGGGTAAAGGAAGGCAAGGAAATCAAGCAGTACAAATCAAGCGGCGAAATCGGTTCTGGCGAAGGCATGCGTGCCGGCATCGCCTACCGCATGGCCGACGGCAGTTTTGTCTACGTGCCGGAAGGCAATGAATCTGCCGAAACCTCTGCTGGAGAACAACCATGATCCGTCTGTTGAGCGTGCTGCTGGCGCTGTGGATGAGCTGCTTCGCCTACGCCAGCGACGACAAGCCGAAAGTGCTGATGCTGGCCAGCAGCAAAGTGATGGCCAAGACCAAATTGCTGGAAAAACTGGCGCAGGAACAGCCTTTCGAGTTGCAAGTGCTGACCAAGCTGGACGAGCTGGGCGAAGATGAGCTCGCCGGGCACTGGGGCAATGCGCGGCTGGTGCTGCTCGACGGCCTCAACCCGCTGCTGTCCAATTCGCTCTTCGAAACACATCAAGCTTTGCTGAAGCGCTTTGCCGATATTCCGGTGGTAGCGCTGGGCAATATCGACGCTCCGGCGCTCAACCAGGGCGTGAGTGAGGCGCAGCGGCAGACGCTCGATGCCTACTCACGCAATGCCGGCCGGATGAATTACCAGAACATGCTGAGCTATCTGGCCAGTGC
Source organism: Thauera sp. (assembly GCA_034005275.1). Classification (GTDB taxonomy): domain Bacteria; phylum Pseudomonadota; class Gammaproteobacteria; order Burkholderiales; family Rhodocyclaceae; genus Thauera. The sequence continues at coordinate 18,496 of JAVEVA010000054.1, forward strand.
AGTGCTGTCACTGAATGAAACACAAGTTGCGCCGCCCGTCGAAGTTCCGCCGCAGGGGCTGTACCACCCTGATTATCCGCAGCAACTGACCGACAATGCACCGGACTTTTTTGGCTGGCTGCAGCCGGTTGCCGATCAGCCGCTGATCGCCATCGGCATGCACCGAGGCGTGGTGGACTATGAACAATCGACGGTGGTCGATGCGCTCATCGAACGCCTCAGCGCCAAAGGAGCGAAGGTCTTCGGCTTTTATTACGATGAAAACGATCAGCTGCAGGATTTCAAGGCCCTGTTTGCCAACCCGCAGCAAGTGCCGCTGCGGCTGATGATCAACTACCGCTCGATGCACTATGTGGACAAGCGCCGCCAGGAATTCGAAGCCCTGGGCGTGCCGGTGATTCAGGCGCTCAACTACACTGACGGCGATGAAGAAGCGTTCCGCAAGGATCACGCCGGCATTTCCGCCAATATGACGCCTTTCTTCCTGGTGATGCCGGAAGATGCTGGCGTGATCGACCCGACCGTGATTGCCACCAGCTACAAGGGCGAAACCGCGATCATGGAGCCCCAGCTCAATGCACTGGTCGAACGCGCCTACAACCACGCCCGTCTCGGTCTGCTCGCCAACGCGGACAAGAAAATCGCCACCTTCATCTGGAACTACCCGCCGGGAGAGCGCAACGTCGGCGCCGCCTTCCTGGACGTACCGGCCTCGATCGAACAGATTGCCGACACCCTCAAGCAGCAAGGCTATGCCATCGAACCCCGACCCGCCGACATTCTGGTCGAAGAAGCCACCCAGTTGCTGCGCCCCTATTACCGTGGTGAAGGCCTGGAAGCACTGCTCGACCAAGGCCTCGCCGAACTGCTGCCGCTGGAACGCTACCTGGCCTGGTTCAACGCCCTGCCCGAATATGTGCGCACGCCAATCAACGAGCGCTGGGGCGAACCGCAAAACAGCAAGGCACTGGTCGAGCGTGCAGGCAAGCAGTTCTTCATCATTCCGCGCCTGAGTCTGGGCAACATGATCGTGCTGCCGCAAGGTCTGCGTGGCGACAGCGCCGAAGAGCACAGCAAGCTTTATCACGACACCAAGCAGGCCATCAATCACAGTTATCTCGCCACTTATCTTTATGTACGCGAGATCTTTGCCGCCAATGCGCTGATCCACCTCGGCACGCACGGCTCGCAGGAATGGCTGGGCGGCAAGGAACGCGGCCTGTCGGTGTACGACGCACCCGATCTGGTGATCGGCAACCTGCCGGTGTTCTATCCCTACATCATCGACAACGTCGGCGAAGCCATGCAGGCCAAGCGTCGCGGCCGTGCCACCATGGTCAGCCATCTCACGCCCGGCTTTGCCAAAGCGGGCCTTTATGCCGATGTGGCCAGGCTGATGGAACTGACCGGCAACTACCTGCTGCTCGACGATGGCCAGACGCGCAGCAACACCCGCGAACAGATCATCACCCTGAGCAAGAGCATCAATCTGCTGCAGGACATGCAGATCAGTGAACAACAGCTGGTGGAAAACTTCGACACAGAAATCAACCGCCTGCAAGACCATCTCGAAGCCATCGCTCGCCAGAGCCAGCCACTGGGGGTGCATATCTTCGGCAAGCTGCCCAAGGAAGCGCACCTGTACACCACCATCCTGCAGATTCTCGGCGATGACTTCGCGCTGGCCGCTGCTGCCTACGAAAAGCAGCACGGTCTCGCCCTGCCGGTGGCCGAAAACACCGACCGCAACGGCGTGCTCAAGCTCGAAGCGCTCGACGGCTTTCAGCTCCTGCAAGCCTATATTGAAGGTCGCGAGCTGAAAGGCCTGCCGGAAACGCTGCAAACTGCCCTGCAGGAAGCGCGCGAACACTGGGATAACTTCCACGGCATCCATGAACTGGAAACCCTGGTCGAAGCGCTGGAAGGCAAATACGTGCCGGTCAGCTACGGCGGCGACCCGATCCGCAACCCGCAGGTGGCCCCCACCGGCCGCAACCTGATCGGCTTCAACCCGGCGAAAGTGCCGTCCGCCGAAGCCTATGCTGCCGGCGTGCAGCTGATGGACCAGACCATCGCCGATTATGTTGCCAAGCATGGCCGTTATCCGGAAAAGCTGGCCTTCTCGCTGTGGTCACTGGAAACCATGCGCCACCAGGGTGCGCTGGAAGCGCAGATCCTGCACGCCATCGGCGTCAAGCCGGTGTGGAACCGCCAGGGCCAGGTCACCGGCACCGAGATCATCCCCTACGCCGAACTCAAGCGCCCGCGCATTGACGTAGTGGTCAGTCCGACCGGCCTCTACCGTGATGCCTTCCCCAACGTGCTGCTGTGGATGGCCGATGCCATCGACAAGGTGGCGCGCCTGAAGGAAGACAACAACTTCCTCCATCGCAACCATCTGGCAATGAAACAGCAGTTGCAGGACGAAGGCCGCAGTGAAGACGATGCCGACTACCTGTCGACCGTGCGCATCTTCTCCAATCAGAGCGGCCACTACGGTACCGGTCTCGCCGATGCCACGCTCGACTCGGGCAACTGGGACAGCGATGCCGACATGGCGGAAAACTACCTGAAGCGCATGGGCTTTGCTTTCGGCAAGGATCCCAAGCGCTGGAGCGAACAGGTCGCCGACGCCCAGCTGTACAGCAAAGTGCTGTCCGGAACCGACGGAGTGATCTTCTCGCGCTCGACCAATCTTTATGCCCTGATGACCAATGACGACCCGTTCCAGTATTTTGGCGGCATCGGGCTGGCCGTGCGCCACCTTGACGGCAAGACGCCGGAGATGTTCGTTTCCAACCTGCGTCGCAGCGACGACCTGAAAGTGCAGAGTCTGGAAACTTTCATCAATCAGGAATTCCGCAGCCGCTACTTCCATCCGCGCTGGATCGAAGCCATGCAGGAAGCCGGCTATGCCGGGGCCACCACCATCCTCGATCGCATGAACAACATGTGGGGCTGGGAAGTGATGACCCCTGACGCCATCCGCGATGATCACTGGAAAGAGTTCTTCGATGTCTACATCGAAGACAAATACCAGCTCGACATCCAGGCTTTCTTCGAGGAACACAACGCCGACGCCCTGGCGCAGATCCTCGAACGCATGCTGGAAGCGGTGCGCAAAGGCTATTGGCAAGCGGATGAAGAGACGCTGAAGAAGATGCTCGAAACCTACACCGATCTGGCCAATCGCCACGATCTGTTCAGCAGCAACGACGCCTTCAAGGACTACGTCAACCAGCAAGCCAGCGGTTTTGGTCTGTCGCCCCTGGCCGCACTGGCGGCCGCCGCTGCCGCTGCGGCCCAGCCTGCCGCCGCCCAGACCCAGCAGGTCAGCGGCCAGCAGCTGGAGCAGGTGGAGCACAGCGAGCACGAAGCCGACCAGCGCGTGTGGTATCTGATCTCGCTCATCTTTGCTGCCGGTCTGGTCAGCCCTTTCGTCAGGCGTCCGGCTTGAAACCGGGTTGAAGTCAGCATGATTGGCTGAAGATGCTGCTGCTTGCTGCACTCGCACCGAGCTGGGGAGCATTCCCCAGCTCTGCTGCCTTCAGGTCACAGCCGACCGAAAATCAGGCGCATTTACATCAATTCTTGCTCTAGGTCAATAAATCATTTTCCGAATTGATGTTGTCACCTGACTGTGTGATTCTCTTCCGATCGGCAAACGTGCCAGGGTTCTGCCCGCTTCTCGACTGCCGGACACCACAAGGAGGAAGAGAACATGCCCACCCCACGTTTGAGAAACATCCTGCCGTTTGCGCTCTGCCTGCTCACCGCGACCGCAGTGCAGGCAGAGCCCGGTCGCAAAGTCTATGAGCAGGGAGGCGAGGACCCTGCCGCCATCGCCTGCATCACCTGTCACGGTGAAGACGCCTTCGGTATGGCCGCTGCCGGCTTTCCTCGCCTGGCCGGCCAGTCTGCCGTTTATCTGAGCAAACAGCTCGCCGACTTCAAGAGTGGCAGCCGCAGCAATCCAGTCATGCAGCCGATCGCCAGCGCACTCGGTGCAGATGAGATCGCTGCAGTGACGGCCATGCTGGCCGCGATGCCGGCACCGCAAACCCGACGCAGCAAGCGCGCTGAACTGATCGATTCGCTCGGTGCCCAGATTGCCTTGCGCGGCGCCTGGGAACGCAACATTCCCGAATGCGTGGCCTGCCACGGCCCGGGGGGCGTCGGCGTCGGTGATCATTTTCCGCCGCTCGCCGGCCAGTCGGCCGAATACCTCAGCGCCGAGCTCAACGCCTGGCGCAGCGGTCTGCGCAACAACGATCCCAATCAGCTGATGGGCCACATCGCCCGCAGTCTGACTGACGAAGAGATCAGCGCCGTCACCGCCTATTTTGCCGGCC
>JAVEVA010000133.1:0-4716 GCA_034005275.1 Thauera sp.
GTTCGGCCACCGCGCTGAAATTGAAGGTATGTGGGCCGATCAGCACCGGTGTACCGACTGCGCAAGCTTCGATCAGGTTCTGACCGCCGAAGGCCAGCCAGCTGCCGCCGATCAGCGCCACGTCCGCTGCGTGGTAGTAGGCAAACATCTCGCCCATTGAATCGCCCAGCCAGACCCGGGTCTCGGCTGCTACCGGCGCATCGTCCGAGCGCCGTTGCAGGGTGAGCTGACGTTCGGTCACCAGCGCAGCCACTTCAGCAAAGCGCTGCGGATGGCGTGGCACCAGCAGCAGCAGCGCGTCGGCCGGTGCCTGGCGGACAAAGGCATCGAGCAGCAGGCTTTCCTCGCCTTCGCGTGTGCTCGCTGCCAGCACCAGCGGACGCGGCCCGCAGCGCTGGCGGAAAACCTCACCCAGCTCGATCATCGTCGGCGGAGGCTCTATGTCGAATTTGATGTTGCCGGTGACGGCGACTTCCTGGGCGCCCAGTGCCTGCAGGCGCCGGGCGTCTTCTGTGGTCTGGGCAGCAATCATGCGCAAGGCGCCGAGGGTGAGGGCGCTCAGCGCCGGCAGGCGGGCATAGCGTGCGGCGGAGCGGGCCGACAGCCGCGCATTGGCGAGCAGGGTGGGAATCCCGGCCTGGCGGCAATCGGCGAGCAGATTCGGCCACAGCTCGGTTTCCATGATGATCCCCAGCTGCGGGCGGAAATGGCGCAGAAAGCCAGCGATGAACGGCGCCAGATCGTAGGGCAGATAAGCGCGCAGCACCCTGGGCTGATCGCCAAAAAGCTGCGCCGAAGTTTCGCGCCCGGTCGGCGTCATGTGGGTGAGCAGTACGCTGTGCTCGGGAAAAGCGGCCAGCAAAGCCTCGACCAGCGGCTGCGCGGCGCGCGTTTCGCCCACCGACACTGCGTGCACCCACAACAGCTGCGCGGGCGCGGCCTGTCGGTAACGTCCCAGACGCTCGGCCAGATGCTGGCGATAACCAGGCTGACGCCGACCGCGCCACCACAGGCGCAACAGAACCACAGGCAGGGCGAGCAGCCACAGCAGCGAATAAGGCAGGCGGGTGAGCATGAACAGAGTGGTCAGGAAATGGCAGGCTGCGGAAGTATACGCAAATCCTTGCACTGACCGTCACCCGCCCGGTCGCCGATGACGCGCTTCATGGTCTCGCGTGCGATAATCGCCGGGTTCCCAACGCTTCCCTGATAACGCGATGAAAGTTCTGCTAACTGGTGCTGCCGGATTCATCGGCATGCATGTCTGCGAGCGCCTGCTTGCCCGTGGCGATGAAGTGGTCGGCCTCGACAACCTCAATGACTACTACGATCCCAGCCTGAAGGAAGCACGTCTGGCGCGGCTCACACCTTCGGCCAACTTCCGCTTCGTCAAACTCGATGTGGCGGATCGCGAAGGCATGGCGGCGCTGTTTGCCGGCGAACAGTTCGACCGCGTCATCCATCTGGCTGCCCAGGCTGGGGTGCGCTATTCGCTGGAAAACCCGCACGCTTACATCGACAGCAATCTGGTCGGCTTCACCAACATCCTCGAAGGCTGCCGTCACGGCAAGGTCGAGCACCTGGTCTATGCGTCCAGCTCCAGCGTCTACGGCGGCAACACCCGCATGCCGTTCAGCGAGCAGGATAGCGTCGACCATCCGGTGAGCCTGTATGCCGCCACCAAGAAAGCCAACGAGCTGATGGCGCACACCTACAGCCATCTCTACAACCTGCCCACCACCGGTCTGCGTTTTTTCACTGTCTATGGCCCGTGGGGGCGGCCGGACATGGCGCTGTTCCTGTTTACCCGCGCGATGCTCGAAGGCCGGCCGATTGACGTGTTCAACTACGGCCGCATGCAGCGCGATTTCACTTTCGTCGACGACATCGTCGAAGGCGTGATCCGCGTCCTCGACCGGGTGGCGACCGCTGATCCGGCTTTCGATGCCGACCATCCCCACCCCGGCCGCGGCAAAGCGCCGTTCCGGGTGTTCAACATCGGCAATCACGATCCGGTCGAACTGCTCGACTACATCGGCGCGATTGAACAATCACTCGGCATCACTGCCGAGAAAAACATGCTGCCGCTGCAAGACGGTGACGTCCCGGCCACCTATGCGGACACCGCCGCGCTGCAGGAATGGACCGGCTTCGCCCCCGCCACCAGCGTGCGCGACGGTGTCGCCCGTTTCGTTGCCTGGTATCGGGATTACTACCAGCTTTGAGGAATACTCCCTTCCCCCGCGAGGAGGGAAGGGAGCGTGCTGCGCTCAGTCGCGCTTGATCATCGTGCCGACGCCGTGGTCGGTAAGAATCTCCAGCAGCAGACAATGCTCGACGCGGCCGTCGATGATGTGCACCGACTTCACCCCGTTGCGTGCTGCATCCAGTGCCGAACCGATCTTGGGCAGCATGCCGCCGGAGAGGGTGCCGTCCGCCACCAGGCCGTCGATCTCGCGCGGCGTGAGGCCGGTGAGCAGCTTGCCGTTCTGGTCGAGCACCCCCGGCGTGTTGGTGAGCAGCACCAGCTTTTCCGCCTGCAGGATCTCGGCCAGCTTGCCAGCCACCACGTCAGCGTTGATGTTGTAAGTCTGGCCATCTTCACCCACCCCGATCGGCGCGATCACCGGAATGAAATCGCCTTTTTCGAGGAAGGCAATCAGGCTGGGATCGATGTCGGTGATTTCGCCAACCTGGCCGACGTCAACCAGATCGCCCTTGGGGCCATCGAGCTTTTGCATCAGCAGCTTCTTGGCACGGATGAAACTCGCATCCTTGCCGGTCAGCCCCACTGCCTTGCCGCCGGCCTGGTTGATCAGATTGACGATTTCCTTGTTCACCTGACCGCCGAGCACCATCTCGACCACTTCCATGGTCTCGGCATCGGTGACGCGCATCCCCTGGATGAATTCGCCTTTCTTGCCCACCCGCCCCAGCAACTGCTCGATCTGCGGCCCACCGCCATGGACCACCACCGGGTTCAGCCCGACCAGCTTGAGCAGCACGACGTCGTGAGCGAAGCAGTCCTTGAGTTTCGGATCAGTCATCGCATTGCCACCGTATTTGATCACGATGGTCTTGTGAAAGAAGCGCTTGATGTAGGGCAGCGCCTCAGCGAGGATCTCGGCCTTGCGGGCCGGGCTGACGGGCGCGGAAGCAGTGGTGTCGCTCATGGATAATCCTTGGTACCGGTGAAGGGAAAGGGAAGCAGGAAAACAGCAAGACGCCAAGTGTACTGTGCCGCTGGCGCTTGTGCAGCTGTTTGACTGGGGAAGGCAGGGCAATCGCATGAATGCCGTGTGGTTGTCTCCCTCTCCCGCGAGGGGAGAGGGGAGTCCTGGTCCTGGAGGTTACGACAGCAGCATTCATGCGATTGCCCTGCTGGGGAAGGCATTCATCTGTGGACGAGGTGTCTGACGCTGGCCACTGCTCTTGCCACAGTGAATCGCCCCGATTTTGCGGTGGCTGTTCGGCGCCGAGTTCAAGCTTATGGTGCGATGCGAGTGGCACGCCGTTGGAGATCTTGCCCCCGGCGCATGCCTCGGCCAGCAAGGCATCCCAATCGTCCGGAGGATGGCCGCTTTCCAGCATTTTTCCAAACACCCGGTAGGCGTCGTCACTGCGTTCGTAGGCGCGTTTCGTGTTGTCATCGTTCACCCACGCCAGCACGATCACTTTGCTGGACGTGTGATAGCGAAAGAACAAGTGGTATTGCTGGAAGAACTTGGCGCGGAACCAGTGCTGGTAGTTGTCGCCGAGCGTCTTGCCCTGGCGGTATTCCGGCCGCGTTGGGTCTTGCGGGATGATGTCGAACGCCAGCTTGGTGATTGCCGTCAGCCGCTTGCTGGCATTCTTCTTCACGTACCCGAGCGGGTCTTTCTGTTTGAAAGCTTCGACTTGCTGCGCCAGTGTTTCAAGTTGCCCGAGAAACACCGGGTGGCTAAAAACCATCCAGCCGTGGATGACGAGGGGCGCGGGCTTGCTGCTGCTCATTCATCATCCGCCGGCAAGGGAGCGTCGAGATCGACTTCGATGCTGCTGGTCAGGGATTGGAGGCGCTCAACAAAGCTGGGGTCAATGGACTGCAGGCGCTCCGGATGGCTGGCGATGTCGCGTGCCAGGAAGTTCAGGAACTGAGCGAGCACCGGGTCGTCGACTTCCGCAGTGTCGACGCGCGTCAGCACAACTTCACCGCCAGGGCGGATCGTGTAGTGAATCTTGTCGCGTTTGCCAAGACGAAGGGCGCGACGCACGGTTTCGGGCACCGTGGTCTGGTAACGGTCGGTCAGCGTGGATTGGGCTTCGAAGGTAGCGGGCATGGCGTAGCTCCGATCAGGAAGGGGGATATCTTGCATGGTAATGCAATCGCCTTGCCTGCTCAATGCAAGTGAATTGCTGTGCCCCGAAGAAATCAGGGCATTCGTTCGAACCCGCCCCCGTGGCCGCCCCCGTGGCCGCCCCCGGTCTTAATCCCTTTCAAATCAGGGCATTCGTTCGAACCTTTCTGATCTGCGCAAGGAACTGTCACGTCTTGTCTTAATCCCTTTCAAATCAGGGCATTCGTTCGAACCAAAAGAAGAAGCCAACTCAACTTACGGCTTCGTCTTAATCCCTTTCAAATCAGGGCATTCGTTCGAACGCGATGCTTCTGTCATCTTGGGCGCTAAAGCAGGTCTTAATCCCTTTCAAATCAGGGCATTCGTTCGAACAGCACAA
>JAVEVA010000134.1:0-4713 GCA_034005275.1 Thauera sp.
GTTGCGCCTTGAAATTGGGAATCAGCCCTGGTCGGGGGCTGAAAACGCCCCATAACGGGGAAAATCCAGCTGTTTTTGGCGCAATTTCGTATGAAAGCCGAGCAATTCTTTCGGCATAACGAAATTTTGGCCGGAAATCCAGATTTGTTCAGCGCTTCCCTAGCGATTCGCCTGCCGGGATGAGTTGCAGCTGACCGCTGGTAGCGGCGAAGTAATCGATCTTGTTGCCGGTCGCATCTTTCTCGATGAAGAACATCGATTTGTGTTTTGCGACGGCTTGGGCCAGCGCGCGGTCGGCGCAGGCGGCAGCAAGGTGCGGCGTTTTTGCGATGGCCGCCAGGTCGTACCAGTGACGCGAATAGCGCTCGCCGCGCAGCCGCCCCTGCAAACAATACACATGGGCAGCGGTGGCCTTTTCCCAGAAGGTGCGCTCTGCCGCCATTACCAAAGGCTGGGCGACAGGGAAAGTGACGCCTTCGATTTCTGGCGCAATGTCGCAAGCCACTGACTGGACATGATGTGGCTCACCCGTGGCGCGGGCACCAAACTCCAGCTGAATCGTGGGCGCTGAATAGCCGGTTCCGGTTTTCACTGCCGGATAGGCCAGGATCAGTTTGTCCTTATCCTTGCCCGCCAACGTCAGGCCCGCGTCCAGCCCGGCTTTCGCCAACGCAGCAGCGATGACAGGCTTGACCGTTGCCTCAATCCAGTCGGGCAGGCGGTGGCGTACCGCACTGCTGATCTTTTTTTCCTGGCTGGCGGAATCAGGAATAGGGTTGCCTTGCTTCAACAGGTCGGCGGCCAGTTTCCGGATGTCATAGGTGAGATCGACGTCCTCAGAAAACCGGTCGATGATGCGATAGACCTTGGACAGCGAGGTGCCGCCCTTGAAAGTGAGCTTGCTGGCCAGATCGGATTCGTAGATGGCGGACAGCACCCAGACCACCCAGATGTCTTTTTCCAGCAGGTGCGCAGGCCGCCCAGTACGGGCGGCAGCAAATTCCAGGGCTTCAACCTGATCGTCCCGGCTGAGCGAAAACCACGGCTCAGCCATGTGCCTCACTCCCACTGTGTAGGGCCTCGCTGACCACCTTGGCCATCCAGCCCGGCAACGCGGCCCGAGCGCCACGCACCGCCTCCCATTCGGATTCGGGCAGCTTGGAGCGCAGTTGTATCAACGCCGACGGTGCAGCCTCCGGCCCCAGCCATGACAGCGCACGAATCACCTTGCCCGCTGGGCGCTTGCCCAGCAGCAGTTGCCAGCGGTTGCCGTGCTTGAGCTCCACGCGCCGGCTGCCAAGATGCAGGGTACGGGATGCGCCGGATGTGAGAAAAACCTCGCGGGTTGGCACCTGCGTGGTCAGGCCTAGCGCATTGGCTTCAGCCGCGCCGCTGGCCACGACCGTTTCACCGCAACTGGCCTCGATGGCCTGCACCACTGACTCGGTGGACGGTGGGCGGGAACCAAACCGGCCCTGATGAGGCGCGACATAGGCACCGCGACTCACGCGCAGCAATTTTCCTTCCTGAGCCAGCCGGGACAAGGTCTTGTCGATGGCCGCCCGCGATCCAAGATGCAGGAACTCCTTGGGCGACAACAAGCCGCCCTCGGGCATGGCCCGGGCGGCAGACAGGATGTTCTCGGCAAGATGGCTCATGGTCTTAGCTCTTTTGTCAGAAATATAAATTAGTATCTGACAAACAGCAATTTGCGGCAGACGTGCCTGACCCATGGGCGCGGATGATCGCCATCAGGTGAATTGGTCGGGTGTTTATCAGGCTTGCTCCCTGACCAGCTCGTACCAGCGCTTGGCTGGTGCGGGTGGTTCTGCCGGGGCATTTGTTTCTTCAGTGGCTACAGCGGCAGCCTTGCCCGGTACGCTGTTGGCCATTTCCCAGTCCAGGATCACGGGGTAATGCATCTTTTTCTTCTCCAAGGCAGATGCCCCCATGACAACGCTGTTTGCCGGAGAAGCCAAGTTTGGTGCTCAGGGCATGCCCGTGTCGTCAAGTTCGGGCGGCAACGTGTCGGGACGATGGTCGATGTCATTGGTCAGTGCATTGAGCGTCGCCCGCATTTCGTCCTCCGGTTGAGCGCAAGACTTTGGTTTCATGGCTTGACCGTATGTAGCCGCAGCATCAGCGTCATCGGATGGAGTGGCGATGCCTGAAAGCCGTAATGCTCATAGAACGCCTTTGCGCGGTCGTGGAGGGCGTGCACCAGCAGCGCCCGAACACCGGTATTCTGCGAGACCGTCACAGCCCGATGAACTGCGTCCTGCAACAGCGCCCCGCCCAGCTTGACGCCTTGGGCACGATGGTCGATGGCCAGTCTGGCGAGTACCATCACCGGCACCGGATCCGGCATGTTGCGGCGCACAGCGCTGGTGGCGGCTTGGTGCGAAACCGCTCCGGCGGCCATCGCGTAGTAGCCATGAACACGCCCGTCCTGGTCAGCGACGACGAAGGTACGGCTTGCACCGTTCAGCTGGTTCGTCAGTGCCCGGCGCTTGAGCCATTCGTCGAGGCTGGCCTCCCCGCAGGTGAATTCGCTCAGGATATGGGTGGCCGCAAGGGGCTGCGGCGCGCTTAGCGTCAAGCTCATGCCTCGCCAGCATCCCAAGGTGCCTTGACGGCCATCAGGCGCTCCAGCCCGGGGTTGGGGCCAAGAGGTGCATCCAGCATCGCAGTGAACTGTTTGAACTTGTCGGCATCCAGGCTGAAAAAGACCTGATCCAGCACTACGGACTGGGCACGGTCGCAGGCCGCTTCAAGCATGAAGTCAGAACGGTTCTTGCCGAGCAGGCTGGCCGCGTGATCGATCAGATCACGTTGCTCGGGCAGCGCCCGCAGATTGATGGCGGCGTCACGCATTGGTTTCTCCTATTTGCGCATACACAATAGATACACGGATTCTGACTTGCTGTGTATCTGTTGTCAATACATCTCATCAAGACCTGTGCGTGACGGATGGGTTTGCCGAACGCCTGTTTCGTACAGGTGGGCACTCGTAGCGGGCGTGCCTTCGTATCTGTTTTGGAAAACGGACGCGGGTTGAGTTCCGTGTTCCGCCACCAGAGCACTGTTTCACCCCGTGTCAAATCGTTCTAAAACCCGCATGCTGCAAGGCATTGCGGGTTTTTTTGTCCGGTGGGCTCGGGGCCATGCCCCGACTTACAGGCGCAGGTGCGACAGCGAGCGCTTGTTCGGGGAATGGCCCCGAGTTCTCACGATAAATCGAAAGGCGCTGGCTTGCTCTGGCTCATTCATTGCCTCTCGACAGGGAGGCGTCGAGATTGGCTTGGATGTTGCCGGTTGGGGATTGGCGGCGCTGAACGAGTAGCAGGACGCTGACGCCGAGGGCATCTGCGAGCCAGTCCCAGGGATCGCCAAGTCGATAGGTTGTCAGGCTTTGTGCCAGTTCGATCAAGGCACCATGAATGAGCAGGATGATGGCAAGTCGTCCGAGGTGTTGCGGCCAGGCCAGCGCACCGAGCAGGGCGAGGCCGGCGTAAGCGAAAGCGTGCTCAAGCTTGTCCTGCCAGCTGAGCAGGCGCGGTAGATCCGGTGCGGGCAGCAGGGCGAGCACGAACAGCAGCGCCAGGCCGAGCACCAGGGCGAGCCGGCACCTCTGCTGGCGTGAGCGGGTGGTGAGCGGGGTTTCAGGCACGCTGCAGCAGGCGGACGTGCATCGGCCGGACGAAGTGCGCGCCATCGCTGCCGCAGTGCGGCGCAAAAGCGGCAGCGATCCGGGCGAGGAGGGCGTCGTCGATCTGGTGGGTGGTGAAGGTCGGATACAGCATGCGCCGTTCGAATTCAGCGAAATCGGCGTAGTGGACCGGCATGTCGAAGCGGCGCTGGGCGACTTCCTGCCAGCAGCTGCCCGGCTTGGCGAGCGCCCGATCGACCGCTGCCTGGGCGGCAGCGCGCACCACGCCTTCGTCGTTGTAGAGCCGGACGATGTCGTTCAGTGCGCCGGCGTAGACTGGCTCGGAAACATACAGGTGGCCGCCGGGGCGCAGCACGCGGGCGATCTCGTCCAGTGCCTGATCCATCGCGGCCAGCGGTACGTGATGGAGTGATTTCAGCATCAGCGCAAGATCGAAGGCAGCATCGGGAGTCGGGATGTCCTCTGCGCCGCCGGCGGCGAAACGCATGCCGATCGGAGGATCCTGCAGATTGCGCGCGTGCTGGGTGCGATCGACTTCGAGGCCGAGATAAGTAAGCAGCGGCCAGCGCTGCAGCATCTTGCGCGCCATCCAGGCTGCACCGCAGCCCAGTTCGATGATTGTCGGACCCGGTGCGGGCAGCAGTTCGGCAAGTATGTCGAGTTCGTCGGTGGTCAGCGCAGCGGTGGCGGTGGGCATGATCGTCATCACAAGAAAGCTCGGGAAAGCAGTATAGATTAAGGGTCGCTGATTTTCCCGGTGCAGGTTGCCAGGCGAGGAACACGAAGCGGACATGGCTATGCGGGCATGGGTGGTGGAGAGGCTGGTGTTTTCCGCGCCATCATCGCGCCCCGGATGCAGTGATCTGGAATCTAGCGTGATGAAGACGCCGTGCAAAAGACCGCAGCTGTTGGCCGTGATCCTGAATCCGTGTTCGACGACCCCGGCAATTTTCCCATGCCACAACCCTGAGATTTTTCCGATTTTCTCCTCGGTTTTATACTACCCAGGCACTTTTTCCTGCTGCTGACCGGCACCAAACGGC
>JAVEVA010000135.1:0-4619 GCA_034005275.1 Thauera sp.
GAGCCCAGCATCTTGCGCGCCACCGGTGGCTCCCATCCACTGGATGTCACTTTCGCTACCGAAGAAGACCTGCAAGAACCCTGGAAGCACTCGACAGCCCTTGAACAACGTTTGTCCGGTCTGATGCCAAGCTCGCTGCAGCTGACCGTAGCCAACCTCATCTACATTGAAAAGGCCACGCTGCCACCCGCCTTGGCCAATCGCCTCATTCGCCTGGCTGCCTTCGCCAATCCCGAGTTTCATCAGGCCCAAGCCTTACGTCTCCCCGTCTGGAACAAACCCCGTCTGATCGGTTGCGCCGAGAATTTCCCCTGCCACATTGCTCTGCCGCGCGGCTGCCTCAATGCCATTCGCCAACTGCTGCATAAGAACGACATTGACTGCGAAGTGCGAGATCAGCGCTGCGACGGACAAAGTCTGGCTGCCCGCTTCGCTGGCCGGCTCCGCGACGATCAAGAGCAAGCCGTCAGCGCAATGCTCCGTTCTGAAATCGGCATCCTTTGTGCTCCAACCGCCTTCGGCAAGACGGTGACCGCAGCCGCACTGATCGCCAGGCGAGGCGTCAATACGCTGGTGCTCGTGCATCGCACCGATCTTCTCAGGCAGTGGCAGGAACGTTTGCAGAACTTCCTGGAGGGCGACAAAGACATGATCGGCGTCATTGGCGGAGGCAAGTCCAGACCGAGTGGCCGCATCGACATCGCAGTCATGCAGTCACTGCATCGACAGGGTGAAACCAATCCCATCGTGGAGAACTATGGCCACGTGATCGTCGATGAATGTCACCATCTGTCGGCGGTGTCGTTCGAAGCCATCCTCAAACGAGTGCATGCCCGCTACGTACTCGGGCTGACCGCCACACCAATCCGGCGTGACGGGCGTCAGCCCATTCTGTTCATGCAGTGCGGCCCGATTCGCCACATGGCGGCCAAACCAGCTGGGGGGCCACAGACGCTGGAAGTGGTGCCACGTTATCTGCCCACGCGCACATCACTGTCCGATGACGCCCCCATCCAGGAAATATTCCGCCAGCTTGCCACCGATCAAATCCGCACGGCTGCCATTGCCGACGAGATCGTCCATGCTTTCCAACGAGGAGGCAAGGTGCTGGTCCTGACGGAGCGTACCGACCACCTTGACGCCCTGCACGTGGCCCTGGCCGGTCGCGTGATGACCCTGAGCGTTCTGCATGGACGTCAGTCGAAAACACAACGCGCCAGCGTGATTTCTGCCTTGAATGCATTGGACGCTGATGCCCCACGTGTGTTGCTTGCCAGCGGCAGGCTGGTCGGCGAAGGCTTCGATCACCCACCGCTCGATACCCTGGTGCTGGCAATGCCGATCTCCTGGAAAGGCATACTGCAACAGTATGCCGGTCGCCTGCACCGCGAGCAGGCCGGAAAACAGCGCGTGCGCATCATTGACTTCATCGACAGCAGCAACCCTTCGCTGCTGCGGATGTGGGAACGACGGCAGCGAGGGTATCAGGCCATGGGGTATCGAACGGTTGCCGAGGAGGAGCTGGACTTGGCAGGTTGTTGAACAGTTCCGTGTGCACCTTTTCGGGTTTGTCGATACCCACGGCCTCGAAACGTCCTTTGCGCTCACGCAGACCCAGAATTGACACCACGCTGCCTTCGGCATTGGCCATGGCGCTGTAGGCGGGCCAGAAGTGTTCTGGCAGCGCGCCCTTGCCGTCATGACCGAGGGCCGGCTTGCACTCCAGCGAGACCGATTCGCGCAGCGCAGAAAGATCGTCAAGCGTGGTGATGTCGATCATGCCTTTTCCAGGCGGTCGGCTAGGATTCGGTGCCCCTTGCCACGTTCTTCTTGAATCAAGGCTTCGGTCGACTTCCGAAAAGAAGGTTGGTCGCCGCTACTGGCTGCTTTTACCAGGGCGACCAAGGTATCAGCGTGTGCCATATGTGTTCACCTTGACGAAAAATTTAGGTGGGATTGTCGTACTCCGAATGGACGTTTGTTCAGGGGCTGTCAAGCACACGTCCTGCATTGATAACTCAAGCAGGCCAGTACAAGCGCTTCAACGGCACGATTCGTTTGGTTTTGGCATCGGTGGCGTCGTAGTGCTCGATCAGCGCGCGCACCACATGGTCCAGCGTCCACATGGCCAGCGGGATGGCTGCTCGATCTGCTTCGTACTGGGCGTCCTTGGAGAAGCCACCAGTGCTGACATACAGCCCACGATCGTCCTTGTGGCGACCGCCGAGGAAGCTGCGGATTTCCTGACTGCCCATCTGACCCTTGCGGTGCTTGACCTCCACGACGATGCGGGGGTGTTCGAAACCAAAGCCGTCCGGCGAAGCCACGATGTCCTTGCCTCGATCCGAGCCGGGTGGCGAGATTTGGGTCTTGTAGCCCATGGCGCGCAGGATGCCGGCGACCAGTTGCTGCATGTCGTCCCAGTCGAGTTCGTTGACTCGGTCCTTGATGCGCTCCAGTGCTTGGGAATCGATGTCGGCCAGCGGGTCGGCGATGGCTTCCTCTGATTCATCTTCCACGATAGGTATTGGTTTGCCCTTCAGGGTTGCCAGGACTTCGGCCGCTGCACTGGTCGGCACCTCGAACAAGGTCAAGGTCGAACCGAGACTGTTCTTGGTGCTGGTGCTCAGGCTGTCGCGCAGCAGTTCCTGCTCCTGCCACTGCACTTTACGCATCAGCGGCATTCCCTGTTCGGCCCACTCAGGGTGGTGTTTGGCTGATCCAGTGACCTTGCCGATTGAGTACAACCGATTGGCTGGTGAATAGGTGATGACCCAATCACCCTCTTGAATTTCGTTGACAAAGCGCCAGACCTGGGAAGCGCCCGACACCACCGTGCCATGCTTTGCCTGAGGCTCAACGGATTGGTACAGGGAGATCAACTGCTTGCGCCCAACGCCGGGTTTGGCATGGGCCGCCAACTGGTTCCAGCCCACGGCAGCCACTCCGCGTTCTCGAAAAGTGTCGTACAGACTGCCGCCTTCACCCCGTACCATCCACATCCGTGCCATCACATTCCCTCTCGCGTTCATCACCATCAATCCAGCACGACCAGAAACTCGATCGCCAGCGCGGTTGGCTGAACATCCCGGACATTGCGTTGTAGTGAAACCAGTCCATAGTCCGCCATCATCTTCAGGGTACGCGACAGGTTCGGCACCTTGCGCCCGCTAAGTTCGGCCAGCTCGGTCAGAGATTTGGGTTGTTTGTCATGGATCAGGCGCAACAGGCGGCGGTTGTCGTCGGAAAGCACGGCGGCCAGCGATGCCAGTGACGGAAACCAGATGCTTGGTCTCTCGCTCCCTTTCTGTTGCGGTCTATCCGGCTGCCGAATTCCGACAATGCAACGCTTCATAGTTCTGAAATCCGTGTCATATCTATCCGATGATTGTATCAGTGTTTGATAATCATCTTCAGAGAGGCCGGGGCTGCGGCAAAGAACGAGGAGGCTCAGCCTTGCTGCGCCCCCAAGCCCCTCAACCACCCCAGCCCCGCCGAAGTATCGCCTCTGGGGCGGTATTCGCAGCCCACCCAGCCCGGGTAACCCAGGCGGTCAAGCAGGGTAAACAGATAGGGGTAATTCAGCTCGCCATCATCCGGTTCCTGACGCTCGGGCACGCTGGCAATCTGGATGTGGCCGACCCGCCCGGTGGGCAAGTAGTGGCGCAGCTTGGTGGCGACATCGCCCTCACTGATCTGGCAGTGGTACAAGTCCATTTGCACTTGCAGATGGGGGCTGGCCACGGCCTCGACCAAGGCGTGCGCCTGCGCCTGGCTGCGCAGGTAGTAGCCGGGCATGTCGCGCTGGTTGATCGGCTCCAGCAGCAGAGCGCGGTCGGCGGACTGTGCCAGGGCGCTCGCCCAGTGCAGGCGCTGCAGCACACGCTGCTCGATGGCGGCCGGGGTTTCGGCCTTGGAGCCAACCCCGGGGCCAACCCCGGTATCAGCAGTGGGGCCACCATACAGACCGCTCATCACATGGATGCGCGGGCAGTCCAGCACCACGGCCTCTTCCAGCGCCTGCTCAATGCCAGCGCGAAACACCGCTTCCGCCGCTGCACCGGGCAGGCTCAGGCTGCCGCGCAGCCCCTCGTCCCAGGCGCTGGCCATCGCACTGCGGGTCAGACCGCCGGGCGGGGCATTGAACAGCACTTGCTGCAAGCCGTTGTCCACAAGCGCCTGGCGCAAGTCGGCCACCGGATAGGCGTAAGGAAAGAGGTATTCCACCGCCGTAAAACCATCGGCTGCCGCAGCGGCAAAGCGCTGCATGAAAGGCAGGTGGGCGTACATCAGGCTGAGGTTGGCGGCGAAGCGTGGCATGGGCGGTGTGGGCTTGTGGCGGTTCAAGAAGCGGAGGCAAGGCTGGAAAACCGGTCTGGCGCTGGTCGGGTCATGCTCAATGGTAGCGCTGGAATTGTGCTTCAACGTCCGCGTGGTGGATAGTCAGGATTTTGAGCGAGACTCAGGTGAGCGATCGCGACTGGGCGCTGCAGATCACGACACCGGTACAGCGATCAATATATTGCTCCGCACGAGCACCACGAAATGTGATGCACCAGTCCTCTCTTTCCTTATCTCAGCCTGATAAACTTCGACCCATCTTTCCTTCACCATCGTGC
>JAVEVA010000055.1:0-1471 GCA_034005275.1 Thauera sp.
TGATTTCCACCATGGGCGAGCGTGCCGGCCAGATCAACGGTCTGGTGGTGGTCGAGCTCGCCGGCCAGCATTTCGGCCATCCGGTGCGGATTACTGCCACCGTACGTCTCGGCGAAGGCGATGTGGTGGATATCGAACGCGAGACCGAGCTGGGCGGCGCGATCCACTCCAAAGGGGTGCTGATCCTGAGTGCTTTCCTCGCCGCGCGCTATGCCCGTCACCAGCCTTTGTCGCTGTCGGCCAGTCTGGTGTTCGAGCAGTCCTATGCCCAGGTCGAAGGTGACTCGGCTTCACTGGCCGAATTGTGCGCGCTGCTGTCTGCCTTGACCCAGATCCCGATTCGCCAGTGTTTTGCCATCACCGGTTCAGTGAACCAGTTCGGTGAAGTGCAGGTCATCGGTGGCGTCAATGAAAAAATCGAAGGCTTTTTCGATCTGTGCCGCGCGCGCGGCCTGGATGGCAGCCACGGAGTGATCATTCCGGCTGCCAGCGTGCGCCATCTGATGCTGCGTGAGGAAATCGTCGCGGCCGCCGCAGCCGGTCAGTTTCACCTCCACGCAGTAACGACGGTGGACGAGGCGATGGCGGTACTCACCGGCGTTGAACCGGGCGAGCCGGACGCCAAGGGCGTGATTCCGAAAGGCACGCTCAACCATCGGATTGCTGCGGTGCTGGCCGAGATGACCGCTGCCCGTCATGCCAACAGTGACGCCGAAGGTGCGCTCGCCTCGCGGCAGCACCGTCGCCGCCACAGCAGCTGATTCAGTCTGTGTTCACGACAAACGGCAGCAGCTGCATGGCAGCCGGGCGCAGGCGCTGGTCAACAAAGCTGTAGCGGGCGACGGTGGTCAGCGGGCCGGCGATGTCCTTGCTGGCATAAGCGAGCAGGCTGAGCTGCGCGATGGGCAGCGTCAGCGCAGGCTGCGGCGCAAAACGGTCGATGAGTGCGGCGAGCAGGCTCATCGGTTTGCGGTGGCGGTACAGCCCGAGGGTGAGATGGGGCTGATAGGCAATATCGGCGCCAGGTGGCGGAGCGATCGCCAGTGCGCGGTGCAGCTGCTGCAACTGGCCGTGATCACTGACCTGCAGATAAGGCGCAGCGAGGAAGCTGTCCATCGCGCCGATTTGAATGCTGAAAGGCGCCAGCGCCAGCGTTTGCAAGGCGTGCAGCTGGGCGGCCAGCGTCGCCGGGCCGAACTCATCCGGCGCTTGCGGTGATCGCTGCGGGAAGCCGCACAGGCTGACGGTGACATGCGGCTGACGGCGGTAGTCGGGCAGCAACTCTTCGACGAGATGAGCCTGCCCGAGGCTGAAACGCGCGGCGACCGCCGGCTGGTCGAGCTCCAGCGCCCACAGCAGGTAATAAGGTCGGTGGCGATGCCAGTCGACGAAATCACGTTGCTGATGGGCAAAGCTGTGAGGCGGGTCGTCTGGTGTGGTCACGAAAGCTGGCTGGATGGTGAGATTGACC
>JAVEVA010000055.1:1571-22176 GCA_034005275.1 Thauera sp.
CAGCGCCCACAGCAGGTAATAAGGTCGGTGGCGATGCCAGTCGACGAAATCACGTTGCTGATGGGCAAAGCTGTGAGGCGGGTCGTCTGGTGTGGTCACGAAAGCTGGCTGGATGGTGAGATTGACCGCTCCCACAGAAGAAGATCACAAAAGAAGATATTGGATTTTTTGGCGTGGGTAGCGCGCTGCGTTCAGTCCTTCAGCCCCAAGGCTGCCGCATGATGACGCAAGTGATCATCAATGAAGCTGGCGATGAAGTAATAGCTGTGGTCGTAACCGGGCTGCAGCCGCAGCTCGAGCGGATAGCTCGCCGCTGCAGCGGCTGCCTGCAAAGCTTCGGGCTTGAGCTGTTCGGCGAGAAAACCGTCGGCTTCACCCTGATCGACCAGCAACGGTAGTCGTTCGTGCCTGGGGTCAAGGCTGGCGAGCAGGGCGCAGCTGTCCCACTGCTGCCAGTGGGCCCGTTCGTTGCCGAGGTAATGGCTGAAGGCTTTCTCGCCCCAGGGGCAGTTGAGCGGGTTGCTGATCGGCGCAAATGCTGATATCGAGCGATAACGTCCCGGGTTGCGCAGTGCACAGACGAGGGCGCCGTGACCGCCCATCGAGTGGCCGCTGATGCTGCGCTCGGCGCTGGCAGGAAAATGCGCTTCGATGAGGGTCGGCAACTCGTGGACGATGTAATCGTGCATCTGGTAGTGAGCTGACCAGGGGGGGGCGCTGGCGTTCACATAAAAACCGGCGCCATGACCGAAATCCCAGCTGCCCTGTGGGTCGTCGGGCACCTGTTCGCCACGCGGGCTGGTGTCCGGCGCGACGAGGATCAGGCCGAGTTCGGCCGCCAGGCGCTGGGCGCCGGCCTTGTGCATGAAATTCTCATCGTTGCAGGTCAGGCCAGACAGCCAGTACAGCACTGGCGCCCGCGCAGTGGGCGCAGTGGGCGCAGTGAAATTAGCCAGCACCTGCGGCGGCAGGAAGATGGCGAAAATCATTTCGCAATCGAGCGTCGGCGAATGATGGCGCACACGGCGCACTTCACCGCCGAAACAGCGCTGGCTGGCAATGGTTTCAATCGTCATTCGATCATCCTTGTCGATCTGCTCGCTTTGGTAGGAGCGGCGCAAGCCGCGAACCGGAGATGTTTGCCAGGCGATGTTGTTCGCGACTCGCGTCGCTCCTACGGGTCATAGGGGTCAATCACCGCGCTGCGGCTTAATAATCAATCACCGTGCGAATGCTTTTGCCTTCGGCCATCAGCTGGAAAGCCTGGTTGATTTCTTCTAGCGGCAGGCGGTGGGTGATGAAGGTGTCGAGCGGGATTTCGCCACGCTGGGCCTGGGCGACGTAGCGTGGCAGTTCGGTGCGGCCTTTGACGCCGCCGAAGGCGGAGCCGCGCCAGACGCGGCCGGTGACGAGCTGGAAAGGGCGGGTGGAGATTTCCTGGCCGGCACCGGCCACGCCGATGATGGTCGATTCGCCCCAGCCCTTGTGACAGCATTCGAGCGCCGCGCGCATCAGCTTGACATTGCCGACACACTCGAAGGAGTAATCGACGCCGCCGTCGGTCAGCTCGACGATCACCTCCTGGATTGGACGCTGATGTTCGCTCGGGTTGATGAAATCGGTCGCCCCCAGTTCGCGGGCAATGTCGAATTTGGCCGGGTTGATGTCGACGGCGATGATGCGGCCCGCTTTGGCCATCCTGGCGCCGATGATGGCCGCGAGGCCGATGCCGCCGAGACCGAAGATCGCGACACTGGCGCCGGCTTCGACTTTGGCGGTGTTGAGCACTGCACCGATGCCGGTGGTGACGCCGCAACCGAGCAGGCAGACCTTGTCGAGCGGCGCTTCCTTGGGGATCTTCGCCAGCGAGATTTCCGGCACCACGGTGTATTCGGAAAAAGTCGACGTGCCCATGTAGTGATAGATCGGCTTGCCCTGGTAGGAGAAGCGGGTCGTGCCGTCCGGCATCAAGCCCTGGCCCTGGGTGACGCGTACCGCCTGGCACAGGTTGGTCTTGCCGGATTTGCAGAATTTGCACTCGCGACACTCGGCGGTATACAAGGGGATCACGTGATCGCCGACTTCCAGCGAAGTCACGCCTTCACCGACCGCTTCGACAATGCCGCCGCCTTCATGACCAAGAATGGCCGGGAAAATGCCTTCCGGATCATCGCCGGACAAGGTGAACGCGTCGGTGTGGCAGACGCCGGTGGCAACGATGCGTACCAGCACTTCGCCTTTTTTCGGCGGTTCGACATCGACTTCGACAATCTGCAAAGGTTCGCCAGCGGCAAAGGCAACGGCAGCGCGGGATTTGATGCTCATGGGCCGGACTCCTGAACAAGGAACAGAAAAGGACAAGAGGGAGGACAACAGAAGGCGCAGGCTGGAAGCCTGAGCAGACTGTCGATGATCGCATGCGGCGCGATGGGTGACCAGCGCCGTCAGCAAGAGCAGGGGGAGAGGGGCAGTGGACAACAAAAAAGCCAACCCGGCAGGATTGGCTTTTTTGTGTTTTGGCTCCCCGACCTGGGCTCGAACCAGGGACCTACGGATTAACAGTCCGGCGCTCTACCGACTGAGCTATCGGGGAATTACTGTTCACTGCATGAGACCACCATCTGATGCTCGCCGAGCATCTGCCAGTGGTTTCAACGCAGTGTTGAAATCTGGCTCCCCGACCTGGGCTCGAACCAGGGACCTACGGATTAACAGTCCGGCGCTCTACCGACTGAGCTATCGGGGAAAGGAAGTGCGCATTATAAGGCTCGATTGGCAAAGGTCAAGGGCTAGGATGGAAAATTTGTCATGCCTGCCTTGATCAGGCGCTGTGTGGGGTGGTGTGGCGCACGCAAGCCTGCCTCCTCATTCCTTCATTTGGCGCTATGATTGCTGCGAGAACAATTGATTTTTTCTGTCGGTAGTTGCCTGTTGATCGCGGACAGCCCGGACCGGCATGGCTGACAGGACGCAAGGAGACTGATCATGAGCACAGGTTGGGACAGTGACTGGAATTCTCCGGTGGACGAGTTCACCACCCCTGATCCGGTCACGGTGGCTGAGGATTTGCCGATTGATGAGCTCAAGCGCCTGATGGACGAATACGGTGTCCGTCACCTGCCGGTAGTGCGTGATGGCCGGGTGGTCGGGCTGGTGAGTGACCGGGACGTGCGTCTGGCACGCGGACTCAGTGCGGATCATCAGCTGCAGGTCAGCACTGGCGACATCATGGCGACCGATCCGGTGGCCGTGCTTGCCAATGCGCCGCTCGACGAGGTGGCCTTGCTGATGTCGGAGCGCAAGATCGGCAGCGTGATCGTCAACGGCGAAGAAGGTGAGTTTCGCGGCATCTTCACGCTGACCGATGCGCTCAACGCCCTGGTTGAAATCAGCCGCACTGCGCGACGCCGGGCTTGAGCGAGGGGCACGGCGTCCGGGCTGGAGATTGCTCCGGAGATTGCTCCGCCTTGCTGCGCGCGTCAGGACACACTGCGGCACAATGAGGCGCACTGAGGCACAATGCTGCCCTGCTGAAATCTTCTTCAGGGCCGGCCTTGATGCCTTATGAATTGCTCATCGGATTGCGTTACACCCGCTCGCGCAAGCGTGCCCAGGGGCGCAATCGCTTCATTTCCTTCATTTCCCTCGTTTCGATGCTCGGCATCGCGCTCGGCGTGGCCGCGCTGATTGTCGTCCTGTCGGTGATGAACGGTTTTCAGGACGAGTTGCGCGCGCGCATTCTCGGTGTCGCATCCCATGTCCAGATCCAGGCTCAGGGCAGCGCCCTCGAGCGCTGGCAGCAGCTGGCCGAGGAAGCCGCCACCCATCCCGATGTGCTGGCAAGTGCGCCATACGTGCAGGAGCAGGGCATGCTCGCCCACGCCGAAGCGGTGCGCGGCAGCATGGTGCGCGGCATCATCCCGCTGGCGGAAGAAAAAGTGGCCGACTTTTCCGCCTACATGGTCGCCGGTGAGCTGGAAGCTTTGCGTCCCGGTGGTTTCGGCATCATCCTTGGCCGCGATCTGGCACTCGCGCTCGGGGTGAAGCTGGGTGACAAGCTGACGCTCATTGCTCCACAAGGTCTGGTCACCCCTGCTGCCGTGCTGCCACGAGTCAAGCAGTTCGAATTGGTCGGGGTGTTCGACGCCGGCATGTATGAATACGACTCCGGGCTGGCGCTGATTCACCTCAATGATGCGCAGACGCTGTACCGGCTTGGCGACGGCGTGAGTGGCGTCAGACTCAAACTCGATGATCTGTTTGCCGCGCCACGGGTGGCGCGCGAGCTGGCGCTGCAGATCCGCGAGCCCGGCCTGTGGCTGAGCGACTGGACGCGCAGCCATGCCAATTTCTTCCGTGCTGTAGCGCTGGAGAAGACGATGATGAGCCTGATCCTGTTTCTGATCGTGGCGGTGGCAGCGTTCAACATCGTGTCCACCCTGGTGATGGCGGTGCAGGAAAAAAGCGCCGACATCGCCATTCTGCGCACCCTCGGCGCCAGTCCGGCGTCGATCATGGGGGTGTTCGTGCTGCAGGGCAGCCTGATCGGTCTCATCGGTCTGGCGGCCGGCGTTGCCGGTGGCCTGTTGCTGGCCAACAATCTCGATGTGGTCATCCCGGCGCTCGAAACGATCACTGGTGCCACGCTGTGGAACAAGGAAATCTACTACATCAAGGAGTTGCCGTCGAAAGTGCTCAGCAGTGATGTGGTAAGCATTGTCAGCGTGTCTTTCGTACTCAGTCTGCTGGCGGCGCTCTATCCGAGCTGGCGGGCGTCGCGGGTCAATCCGGCGGAGGCTTTGCGCTATGAGTGAGTTGAAGGTGGCGGACACGCCGGTGCTCGAATGTCAGCGGCTGAGCAAGGTGTTTGCCGAGGCGAGGCAGCCGGTGAGCGTGCTGGAAGAACTGGATCTGCAGGTCGGTCGTGGTGAGCGCATTGCGATCATTGGCGCTTCAGGTTCGGGCAAAAGCACTTTGCTGCACCTGCTCGGCGGCCTGGATACCCCCAGCCAGGGGCGAGTCAGTCTGCTGGGCGAGGATTTTTCCACGCTGTCGGAAGCAGCACGCGGACGCTTGCGCAATCGCGCACTCGGTTTTGTCTATCAGTTTCATCATCTGCTGGCCGAATTCAGCGCGCTGGAAAACGTGGCGATGCCGCTTTACATCCGCCGTCTGCCCAAGGCCGAAGCGGATGAGCGGGCAGCCGCGATGTTGCGTGAAGTGGGCCTGGGCCATCGTCTTGATCATGCGCCCGGTGAGTTGTCCGGCGGCGAGCGCCAGCGTGCGGCGATTGCCCGCGCGCTGGTCACTGAACCGGCGTGCGTGCTGGCCGATGAGCCGACCGGCAATCTCGACCGGCGGACTGCCGAAGCAGTGTTCGAGCTGATGCTGGCGCTCAATGAGCGACTGGCGACCAGTTTCGTCATCGTCACCCATGACGAACAGCTGGCGGCCCGCGCCCAGCGCTGCCTGAATCTTGCCGACGGGCGCCTGCACTGAGCGGCGGGCATGAGCGGTCAAGTGAGGGGTCAAGTTCTCGAGGACCTGGCCGTTACCCGGCATGATTGCGCTGCCTGCAGTGCCCCGGCGATTTTCTTTACGGATTGGCGACGACCATGAAAACGATCTTTCTGCCGGCGATCTACTTTCTTGATCGCCTGCGTTATTCGCTCAAATTTGCTCTGGTCATGGTGTTGACCCTGGCGGTTGCGGTGGCCTTGTTCATTCAGGTTTTTGTCCAGTTCAATCATGAAATCCGCACCACCGAAGCGGAAATTGCCGGTCTGAAGCTGTTTGACAGCGGCTTTGTGGTGGTGTTGCTGACTCAGCAACATCGTGGCCTGAGTGCTGGAGTGCTCGGTGGCAGCCAGGAACTGGTGCCGGTGCGTGAAGCAAAAGGGGAAGAATTGCAGCGGGCGCTCGGCATGCTCGACGAGATGCTGGCCAGCGAATCTGCCTGGGCGGATTTGATTCCCCGCTGGCAGGCTGTGCGCAGCGAACTGCAGGCACTGGCCGAAGGGGCAACCCGGCTCAGCGGGCCGGAGAGCTTTCGTCGTCACACCAGCACGATTGCCAACCTGCTGAACTGGCTGGCCGAAGTGGGCGATGCGACCGGCCTGGCGCTGGATGCGGATGCGGCCACCGCCAATCTGATCCAGCCGCTGCTGACTTCGCTGCCGGCCTTGAGCGAGCGCCTGGGCCAGTTGCGTGCCCGTGGTACCAACATCATTGCCCGCCAGCAGCTGCAGCGCAGTGATGAACGTGACGTGGTCGCCCTGCTGGCAGAAGTGGCTTACGCTCAGGACCAGCTCAGCAACAATCTGCAGCGTGCGGGCAGGGCCGAGAGCTCGCTGGCCGGCATCATCTCCGAACTGGAGCAGAGCATCGTCGATGCGGTGGCCAAGGTGAGGACGGCTGCCGAGGAAGAGGTGCTGAGTGCCAGTTTCCGGCTGGCGCCGAGCGCCTACTTTGATCTGGTGACCCGCAGCATTGACAGCATTGTCGCCAGGTTCAACGAGGTGCTGCGGCCGCACACCGGCCGTCTGCTCGAAGAGCGTCTGGCCGATCGCCGCTTCCAGCTCGGTTTGCAGATCAGCTTGTCCTTGCTGGCGATGGGCGGTGCTGCCTACCTGTTCATTGCCATTTATCTGGCGATTCTGCGTTCGGTGAATGAACTGTCGGCCGGTGCGCAGCGGTTTGCCAGCGGTGACTACCGGCAGCGCATCGTTTTTTCGGCGCGGGATGAGCTGGCTGAAGTGGCGCACCATTTCAATGTCATGGCGGATGAGCTGGCGACGCTGATTGCGCAGATCCAGCACGGAGCCAGCGCGCTTGGCCAGTCAGCTGGCGAGCTCACCGTGGCCGCCGGCAATGTGTCCACCGGTTCGGAAGCGCAGAACGAGGCGGCTTCGGCGGTGGCGGTAGCGGTCGAGGAAATGACCGTCAGTGTGGAAGAGATCAATCGCCACGCCGGCATGGCGCAAACGCTGGCGGAGACTTCCGGCAAGCTGTCCGAGGAAGGTGGGCAGATCATGCAACGTTCGGTGGCCGAGATGGAGCGTATTGCCGGCAGCGCCGAAGCTTCGCGGGCGGCGATGGAAGCTCTGGGCGAGCAATCACGTCACATTACCGCGATTGTCGATTCGATCCGTGAAATTGCCGATCAGACCAATCTGCTGGCGCTCAATGCGGCGATCGAAGCGGCGCGTGCCGGCGAGAGCGGACGTGGTTTTGCCGTGGTGGCGGATGAGGTGCGCAAACTTGCCGAACGCACCGCGACCGCCACTCAGGAGATCGGCGGTATGGTGGGCAGTATCCAGCAAGGAACAGCCCATGCAGTGCTGAGCATGGAAGAAGGTGTCGCGCGTGTGCGTGAAGGGGTGCAGTTGAGTACCCAGGCGGGCGAGGCGATGGCACAGATCAATACCGGAGCCGGTCAGGTGCTTGCTGCAGTGAAGGAAATTTCGCTGGCGATCAATGAGCAGACCCTGGCGAGCAGTGAAATTGCCCAGAGCGTCGAACGCATTGCGATGATGGCTGGCGACAACAATCTCGCCGCCGGTTCAAGCCTGCGGACCGCGCATGAGCTGGAAGAGCTGGCAAGCGGATTGCAGGGACAGATCAGCCGCTTTCAGGTCTGAACGGGCTTGTGAACGGAGCCTGACTGGCAGGTAGAGCAGCAGCATCGTATTGCCATTGTCATTATGATGATGGCAATATTGCTCCATGCCTGCCTTCGCCATTTTCTTCGTCGTCGGGGTGTTCGCCCTGCAGCAGCAAGCTGAGCTGCCTGCGCCTGCCTGGCTGCTCGGTGCCTGCCTGTCAGGCTTGCTGGCATGGGTGCTGGTGGTCTGCTGCGGTGCTCACCAACCGGTCAGCCGTGGGCGTTTGCTGCGTCCGCTGGCCTTGTGTCTGCTGGCGACTGCGCTCGGCTTTGCCTGGGCCGGCATGCGCGCCCATGAGCGGATCGCCAACCATTTGCGCGGCGAGCTGGAAGATGTTGATCTGCAGCTGAGCGGGCGGATTGCCGGACTGCCACAGCCGCTCGACGACCATGGCTGGCGCTTTGTCTTCGATCTCGTGGACGCGCCGCCAGGGGTGCCGGCCAGGCTGCAGTTGTCCTGGTATCGCGCGCTGGACGAAGCGGGACAAGTTCACCTGCTGCAGGCGGGTGAGCATTGGCAATTCACCGTTCGTCTGCGCCGTCCGCACGGGATGCTCAATCCGCACGGTTTCGATTACGAAGCTCGTCTGTTTGAACGCAATCTGCGTGCGACCGGCTATGTGCGGAGCGGGGCGAAGCGTCTTGACGCGCAGCCGGTCAGCTTGCTGCACGCGCTGGATCGGCATCGCGAGGCGGTGCGCAGCCGGTTCAATGCCGTGCTTGCTGATACGCCCGAGGTGGGTATTCTGATTGCACTGGTGATCGGCGAGCAACGCGGGATTGGCGCGGCGCAATGGGAGGTGTTTCGTCGTACCGGGGTGGCGCATCTGGTGGCGATTTCCGGGCTGCACATCAGTCTGGTGGCCGGCTTTGCCGCTGCGGCGCTTGGGCTGTTCAGTCGCTGGTGGCCGGATCTGCTGTTCTACTGGCCACGGCCGCGCCTGCAGGTGCTGGTGGCGGCGGCGGTGGCTGGCGTGTATGCCTTGTTTGCCGGCATGGGGATTCCGGTGCAGCGCGCGCTGATCATGCTGCTGATCGTCGCGACGGCTTTGCTCAGCGGCCGCCGGGTGCGGCCGGCGGCAGTGCTTGCACTGGCCTTGCTGGTGGTGGTGCTGATTGATCCCTGGGCAGTGATCGTGCCCGGTTTCTGGTTGTCCTTCGGCGCGGTGGCGACAATCGGGCTGTTGATGAGTGGCCGGCGGAGGTCCGGGGGGGTGAGTCGCCATCATCGCTGGTGGGCGGCAGCACGGTTGCAGCTGGGGATCAACCTGACGATGCTGCCTTTGCTGTTGTTGCTGTTTCAGGCTTTTCCGCTCAGCGCACCGCTGGCCAATGCGTTTGCCATCCCGCTCACCAGCTTCGTCATCGTGCCTTTGTCCCTGCTGGCAGCGGTTTCCGGCTTCGACTTTCCCTTGCACTGGGCAGCAGTGGTCACTGTCTGGATGATGTCTGGACTGGCGTGGCTCGCGGCGCTGGATGCGGCATTCTGGCGGCAGGCGCTGCCGCCCTGGTGGTTGCTGCTGTGCGCAGCAGTTGGCGTGATCTGGCTGGTGCTGCCACGGCCGCTGCCGGGACGCTTGTGCGCCTTGCTGTTGCTGCTCGCCTTGTTGAGCTGGCCGGCGCCACGGCCGGCGATCGGCACCGTGAAGCTGCGGGTGCTCGATGTGGGGCAGGGGTTGGCGGTGCATGTGCAGACTGCGCACCACGATCTGTTGTATGACACCGGACCGCGTTATGGCGCAGGCGCCGGAGCCGATGCCGGCGAGCGGGTGATCCTGCCTTATCTGCGCGCACTCGGAGTGTTTGCACTGGATGGAGTGATTGTTTCGCACGATGACAGCGACCATAACGGCGGTGTCGCCAGTATCGCTGCAGCGATGCCGGTGGCGCAGTGGTGGGCTTCCGGCTTCAGTGCCCCGGTATCGGGCGTTACGGCTTCGTTTCGGCTGCAGTCCTGTGCTGCCGGACAGTCCTGGCAATGGGATGGGGTGAAATTCGAGCTGCTTCATCCGTCGCCGGATGCAGTGGTCGCGCCCCGTCTGGCCAATGACGATTCCTGTGTGCTCAAGGTGAGCAATGCTGCGGGCAGTGTCCTGCTGCTCGGTGATCTGGAAAAGGATGGTGAAGCCGCCTTGCTCGCACGGCATGCACCGCAGCTGGCCAGCGATGTGGTGGTCAGTGCCCATCATGGCAGCCGGACTTCATCGACCGCAGCGCTGATTGCTGCCACCTTGCCGGAAGCGGTGATTCATGCGGTCGGCCACCGCAGCCGCTTCGGTCACCCTCATCCTCAGGTATGGGCACGCTGGGCTGCTGCCGGCGCACGCAATTGGCGCACCGATGCGCAGGGTGCGATCCTGATCACGCTTGATGCGCAGTCGGGCAGCGGGCCGCAGCTGGAGTCCGAGCGCGTGCGACGCGCACGGTACTGGCATGGCCACTGAAGTTGGCTGCGGCACCAGGACCTGGAAGCCGGGGCATGGCCCCGGCGCCACGGGGGAGGGCGGTGATCAAGGGTGAATGCTAGACTGGACGGGTCGATTGTTTGTCGATATTGATCAATGCGAGGAATCATGCCTGAGACCACTTCACCTTTTGCCTTGCTCAACACCCGGCTGGGACGGCCGGTGCACGGGGTACGCGAGCGCCAGCTGCTGTGCAGCCATCCCCATGGCCTGCACCGCATCGCCTACACCGAATGGGGGGCGCCGGACAATCCGCGCGTGCTGCTCTGTGTGCATGGCCTGACCCGCAACGGACGTGATTTTGATGAGCTGGCGCGCGCGCTGGCGGATGATTTTCGCGTCATCTGTCCTGATGTGGTCGGCCGTGGGCGCAGCGACTGGCTGGCGGTGAAAGCGGATTATGGCTTTCCCCAGTACGTGGCCGACATGGTGACCCTGATTGCCCGCCTGGATGTTGCTGAACTGGACTGGCTGGGGACGTCGATGGGGGGAATCATCGGTATGCTGCTCGCCAGCCTGCCGGGCAATCCGGTCCGCCGCCTGATTCTCAACGATGTCGGTCCGGTGATCACCGCCGCTTCGCTGCAGCGCATCGGCAGTTACGTCGGTGCTGCGCCGCGCTTTGCCAGCATGGAAGCAGCACAAGCCTACATCCGTGAAGTGAGCGCACCTTTCGGGCCGTTGACGGATGCGCAGTGGCAACACCTGACCGATCATTCAGTGCATCCGGCCGGGGATGACGAAGGTGGTTTCGTGATGCGTTACGACCCCGGGCTGGCGGAGGGTTTCCGCGCTGCGCCAGTCGGTGAAGATGTCGATCTGTGGCCGGTCTATGAGGCGATTCGCTGTCCGACGCTGGTATTGCGCGGAGCAGAATCGGATCTGCTGGAAGCGGCGACCGTGGCCGCGATGGCGGAACGCGGGCCGCGTGCGCGCAGCGTCGAGTTTGCCGGCATCGGCCACGCACCGATGCTGATGGACGAGGCGCAGATCAAGGTGGTGGCGGAGTTCCTGCGCGGGTGAGCACCCAGATGGGCACCCAGATGAGCACCCAGATGAGCTGGATGCGGCTTACCAGCCGGGATTGAGCTGGCGGGCGTTGGCGATTTCGGCGCGAATGCTGCGGAAGTGCTCGAAGCGGCCGGAGTCGATGTCGCCTGCGGCGAGCGCAGCCAGCAGCGCGCAGCCCGGCTCGGCTTCGTGGCGGCAGTCGCGAAAACGGCAGTCGCCGAGTAGCGGGCGGAATTCGATGAAGCTGTGGGCGAGTTGCTCGGCGCTGAGATGGGCGAGGCCGAAAACCTGCAGTCCGGGACTGTCGATGATCCAGCCGTCCGCCTGGCTCCCTGCTGCGGCGCCGAGCGGATACAGGCGGGCAAAAGTGGTGGTGTGGCGGCCGGAGTCGAGCGCGGTGGAGATTTCTCCGGTCTGGGCACGTGCTTCGGGGAGGAGGGCGTTGATCAGGGTCGATTTGCCCATCCCCGACTGACCGACAAAGATCGCCTGCTTGTCGGCCAGCAGGTTGGCAAGCTGGTCGATGTCGGTGCCGCCTTCCAGGGCGGACAGTTCGAGGATGTCGTAGCCGAGGGCAGCAAACGGGGCGAGCAGGGCGCGGGCATGGTCGAGGCCAGCGAGCAGATCAGCCTTGTTGAGAATGATCAGCGGACGGATGCCTTCATGTTCCGCTGCAGCGATGCAGCGCGAAATCAGCTGCGGCGAGAAGCCCGGCTCGGTAGCGACGACGATGCAGGCGTGGCTCAGATTGGCCGCGATCAGTTTCTGGCGGAAGGCGTCCGAGCGCCACAGCAGGCTGCGTCTCGGCCGCAATTGCTCGATCACTCCCTGCGCATCGCCACCCGGGGTGATGTCGACTTCGTCGCCGCAGGCATAGACGCTTTTCTTGCCGCGTGGATAGCACTGCAACCGCTCTCCCTGCGCGAGCACTTCGTAATGACGGCCGAAAGCGGCAATGATCAGGCCCTCACGGCGGGCGGCGGATGAAGACGAAGGCAGGCGTTTTTTCAAGGCGGGGATCAGGTGGCAGGGCAGGCGAGCAGGGCAGGAGGCCGTGGTGCTGGGCCGTGGTGCTGGTGGGGAGGGTTTGTGCAACAATGCGCAGCTTCAGCGTTTGCTGCACTGCATTGAGGCACAAGGATTATGGCACAGGACCCGAATACCCTGATATGGATTGACCTCGAGATGACCGGTCTCGAACCCGAACGTGATCGCATCATCGAGATGGCGGTGATTCTCACCGACGAGCAGCTGAACACCATTGCCACGTCGCCGGTGATTGCCGTGCATCAGCCGGAAGCAGTGCTGGCAGCGATGGATGAATGGAACACCCGCACCCACGGTGACTCCGGTTTAGTCGCACGGGTGCGTGCTTCGCAGACCAGTGAGGCACAGGCTGAGGCGCAGATGCTCGCTTTCCTGCGTGAATGGGTGCCGGCGCGCAGCTCACCGATGTGCGGCAATTCAGTGTGTCAGGATCGGCGCTTTCTCGCCCGCTGGATGCCTGAGCTGGAAGACTGGTTTCACTACCGCAATCTCGATGTATCGACCCTCAAGGAGCTGGCGAAGCGCTGGCGTCCTGACGTCCATGCCGGCGTGCACAAGGCGGGCAGTCACACTGCGCTGGTGGACATCGAAGAGTCGATCGCTGAACTGCGCCACTATCGTGACCATTTCCTGCGCCTGAACTGAGCAGATGCGCTGCTTGTCCCGAATCTGGCGCAAGTGGCGCATCCTCGGCCGCCGCTACTGGCGACGGCATCGTCGTCTGCTGCTGACCTTGCTGCTGGCGAGCGCCTTTTTCTCGCTGCTCGGTTACTGCACCGGGCCGGGAGATCCGAGCGACATGTGCCTGATTTATGGTTGAAGCTTTGCGGGGAAGCGCGCTGGTTGCCCTGCTGGCGGATTGGTGGTTTGGCGATTTTGCCGGCCGAGCGATCTGGCTGGCGAAAGCAGTCACAAATGTCCGGCAAATAGTCCGCCGTCGATATTCTGGCCAGTCAGCGTAACGGAACCCTGTATGTCGGTGTGACCTCCACCTGATATCTGCGACTGAGGCCGCAGTGTCCCGGGTATGAAGTTCCGCAAGCTGCTGTTCGACTTCCGTCCCAGGGCAATCGCCTGAATGCCTCCTGGATTCCTTCGTCCTTTTTTGGTCGCAGGTTTCTCTTGTGGGTTCGGGGCATGGCCCCGAGCCCACGACGAATCGCAAGACGTTTCTTTCCCGAGCGGCCGCGCCCGGACAAAAACGACAACGACATTCATGCGATTGCCCTGACTTCCGTCCCCTCGGCACCCGATTGCCGTTACGGCGGCGTTCCATTTCCATCACACCTCTGCTCCGCTGCCGTCATCCCCGCGCAGGCGGGGATCCAGTCTGCTTGTTGCAGCCCCGGTCGCAGCAGCGGCCGATCTGCGTCTGGCTGGTGGAAATCCAGCTGCGTTTCGTTGTTTCCGCATATCAGCGAATTGTTGATTCAGCAATAACCAAATTTATTGTCGCAACCGCAGTTGCTTTAAGAACAAAAAGTCTCTAGCATCACTTCCCTGTCGCTGTGGGTGTTCCTGCAGTCAGGGAGGCCGTGTCCGCAGCTTGTACGGCGGTGGTCTGCAAGACCTTGATGATGCCGTCGAGACGATCGGCTTCGAGAGGCTTGCGTTCGATCAGGCTGAGGATGGCGAGTGAGGAAATCATCACTGCGAAAATGGAAACCGGATTGAGATCGGCGCGCAGTTCGCCACGTTGCTGAGCGTCTTCGATCAGGCTGATGAAGTTTTGCTGCACCGGATGCCAGTGTTCGAAAACCATGCGGCTTTCGTCCACTTCCGGCGCGGAGATGTAGGACAGGTTGAGGGCGATTTCTTCCGGTTTGACCAGGTGGCTGGCCATCTGGCGGAGTGCCTTGTCGAGTGTGCTGGGCCAGTCATGCTGGCGCTTGATCACTTCGATGCGGTTGTGTTCACGCAGGGCTTCCTGCAGCAGGTCGATCTGGCTGGGCCAGCGGCGGTAGAGGGTGGTCTTGTTGATGCCCGACAGTTCGGCCAGTTCGTTGTAACTGAAATTGATTGAGCCTTTGCGCAGCAGTTCGATGACGCTGTCGGCCACTTTTTTTCTGACGGCTTCGGTGCGTCCGCCCGGGCGCCTTTTGATGTCTGGTTTGGGTGTGCTCTGGTTCATTGCTTGATTTTTGATGTCGCCAAGATGCGCCCATCTTAAAACAAAGTTTTATTCACCACGGGAGTGAGACATGAGGAAAACGCAAATCATCCTTTCAATATCCTTGGGGCTTGGCCTGTCCGCACTGGGCACGGCTGCGCTGGCCAAGGCGAGTGCAGAGGAGGTCGCCAGGCTGGGCAAGGATCTGACCTGCGTCGGAGCCGAAGCGGCTGCCAATGCCGAGGGGACGATCCCTGCATTTTCTGGCAAGTGGACCGGTACCCCGCCGGGCGTCGAGTATCCGCTGCATGTGGGCGCTCATCCGGTTGATCCTTATCCTGATGACAAGCCGCTGTACGAGATCACTGCAGCCAATATGGAGCAGTACGCCGACAAGCTGACTGAAGGGCAAAAGGAAATGCTGCGCCGTTATCGCACTTTCCGCATTCCGGTCTACGAGGGGCGCCGGGATTTTGCCTATCGCGACGAGTTGTGCGAAGTGACGCGCAAGAATGCGCTTGAAGCCGAGCTCACCGATGGTGGCCTGGGTTTCAGTGGTTACCAGGGCATGAGCCCTTTCCCCTTCCCGAAGGAAGCGATGGAGCTGTTGCACAACACCACCTTCCCGCATGTGGCGTGGACCGAAGACGTGGTGCGTGACATTGCCAACGTGCGTGACAATGGCCAGGTTTTCTGGGGTCGGCAGCACAACCGCAACCTCAACGTGGTGACTGATCCGGAAGAGATCGGCAAACCGATGGGCAAGGTGATGGCGTATGCGCTGACCGATACCCATCTGCCGATCCGTGACCGTGGTTCGGTGTCCTCCGCTCAGGAGCCGACCAACTTTGGCACCGACAAGCGGCTGGCCTGGAGTTACGACCCAGGTACCCGTCGCGTGCGTCAGCTGCCGCAGTTCGGCTACGACTCACCGCTTGCCGGCACTTCCGGCCAGATGACGATGGACCAGGATCGTTTGATGAACGGCGATCCGGCCCGTTACAACTGGAAGATTCTCGGCAAGCGGGAAATCTACATCCCGGCCAATGCCTACCGTCTCCACCAGAAAATGAGCAGTTATGACGGTCTGCTCACTCCGAATCATGCCAATCCGGATTTCCTGCGCTATGAACTGCGTCGGGTGTGGGTGCTGGAAGGCAACCTGAAGGATGGTTTCCGCCACGCCTTTGGTCGCCGGGTGATGTATCTCGATGAAGACAACTGGCAGGCTTCGGTGTCGGATTATTTCGATGCCCGTGGCCAGCTCTGGCAGCACGCTTTCATCGCCCATTACTATGCGTTTGATATGGGTGGCTGGCATGCCGGCAACAGCTTCTACCACGATCTCAACACGGGTGGCTACATCGCTTACAACCTGTTCCAGGCACTGGATAAAGGGCCGATTCTCAACGCCGGCAAGATGAAGGCGAATGAATTTGGTCCTGACGCCTTGCGTCAGATTGGCAACTGAGTGAATACGGATCGAAAGGTAAACACATGAGCAAAAGCAATCTGATTTCCATGCCCCGTCTGTCGGCGATTGCCGGTGCAGTACTGGGTCTGAGTTTTGCTGCAGCCAGCCAGGCTGCCGGTACCATCGAATTCGACAATGGTGCCAAGTTCAACTGGAAGGGCAATCTGACCTACACTCTCGCCAGCCGCCTGAAGTCGCCCGATCCGCTGCTGGGTTCGGACGGCAACAAGAACTTCGACAAAGGCGCGTTGACTTCGAACCGCCTCGGCCTGTTGTTCGAGAGCACGCTGTCGAAGGACAAGAGCGGTTTTGTGCTGTCAGGCAGCACGTTCTACGATGATGTCTATCACCGCTCGACCGACAACCGTGATGCACTGGGTACCACGGGGCGCCCGGGACATTTCAACTCGCGCACCAAGCGTTATCACGGCGGCTACAGCCGCATCCTCGATGCGTATGCCTACACCAGCTTCGGTGTTGGTGATGGGGATGCCACCGTGCGTCTCGGCAGCCACGTCGTCTCCTGGGGCGAGAGCCTGTTCTTCCCGGGGATTTCGCTTGCGCAAGGACCGGCCGACGGCACCAAGAGCGATGTGCCGGGTACTGAAACCAAGGACTTGCTGCTGCCTGAAGACCAGCTGTCGCTGATCTATCGTCCGACTGCCGACTGGGCGCTGAAGGCGCACTGGCAGTATGGTTGGCACGAGACCATTGCTCCGGCACCGGGCTCTTTCATGAGTGATGGCGAGGCGGTCGGACCGGGCGCTTCCTGCCTTGGACCGTATGTGAACATTCCGGCCGTGCCGGGGATGTTCGAAGGCTATAACGGTTGCTCCTTCGGCAATCGTCAGGCCGACAACAAGCCGAAGAAAGGCGGTCAGTGGGGGGTGGGCACCACTTTCCGGGTCACCGATGAGACCGAAGTCGGCCTGTACTACCTCAACTACCACGACCGCGTGCCGCTGCCGGAAGTGAATGTATTCACTCCTGGGGTGGCGCTGCCGGATGCTTTCGGTGGTGGCGAAATCGGCATGGGCAGTTATCGGATTCGCTACTTCGACAACATCAAGCTGCTGGGGGCGAGCTTCACCACTTCGCTTGGCATGGCGACCCTGGCCGGGGAGATTTCCTACAAGAAAAACGCTCCGGCACTGGTCGACGCGATCGTCGATCCGATGAGCGGTGAAGGAATGGCCAGCCCGACGCGTGCCCGCATCGTGCAGACCAACCTCAACACCTTCATCAACTACGGTCGTACCGCCATTGCCGATGGCACCCTGGTGCTGGCCGAGATGTCCTATGTCGACGTCTCGAACGCGAAGAAGATCAAGGTTCCCGGTGTCGAAGCGATGGGTGAGTTTGCCGATTTCTTCCCGGCTTCGAACAAGCTCAGCTTTGGTGGCCACGGTCTGGCGATGTCCGGCATGCTGGTCCTCACTTATTACGATGTGTTCTCGGGATGGGATCTGGATATTCCGATCAGCTATGAGCAACAGCTCAGCGGTCGCACCCTGGTGGGCGGTGTCGGCGGTGAAGGCGATCGTCGCTTCAGCATCGGCGCCAGCCTGACCTACAACCAGAACCTCGAACTGGGTCTGACCTATACCAACTACCTGGGCGATGCTCATGTGCGCACTCTGAAGCGTGAGAAGACGCTCACGGATCGCGACAACATCTCCTTCGTCGTCAAATACTCGTTCTGAGTGTTGTCGAGACACTGCACGACCGGCTCTTGAGACGGTTGTGCAGTACCTGCACGGACCCGGCTTCTCCTCCTCTCTCCGGCCGTGCGGGATGTTTCGTCCCCTGTCCATCGCCTGGTGCAAGCTGCGAACTGCAGTTACGGGATCTGCCGTTCGCAGGTCAGGCGATGGTTTTTTACTGAATTCCTCCTGTGCCCATTCCCGCGTCTGCGGTGCGGATGGCGTGCAGTAGCCTGAATGGAATCTGTCGATCATGAGCCAGCGTCGTGCTCAAGCTTCATTCATCAGCAATGCCACGCGTGAAATGTACGATCGCGGCACCGTCCCGGTGGGGCAGAGCGTATGGACCCTCGATCATCCCCGACCCGAATACCCTGCGCTCGACAGCGGGCTCGAAGCCGATGTAGTGGTGGTCGGCGCCGGCCTGACTGGTGCGGCACTTTGTCTGCAACTGGCCGAACGGGGCTTGAAGACCGTATTGCTGGAAGCCGCACAACCTGCGGATGCGGCCTCAGGACGCAATGCGGGTCATGTTCAGCCGTATCTGCTTACCCTCGACGCGCTCGTCG
Organism: Thauera sp.; assembly: GCA_034005275.1. Classification (GTDB taxonomy): domain Bacteria; phylum Pseudomonadota; class Gammaproteobacteria; order Burkholderiales; family Rhodocyclaceae; genus Thauera. The sequence continues at coordinate 19,614 of JAVEVA010000055.1, forward strand.
GCTTGCCCGGTGGTGGCAAGGCTTTTCTTGATCTGCTCATTGAGCACAAAAGCATTGTGTATGAATGGTGCCGACGTTACGGCATCGAGGCCGATCAGGTGCAGGCCGGCCTGATGGAGGTCGCACGCAAGGACAGTGCCGCCTTGCGCAAGACTGCGGCGCTGTGGAAGGGCCTTGGTCTTGAAGTCGATGAACTCGGCGCGGCGGAACTGAAAGGCCTGCTGGGCAGCGAGCGCTACCAGTTCGGCGTCATCTATCGTGAGGGCGGTTGCGTCAATCCCTGGCTGTTTACCAACGGCATGGTGAAGGCAGCAGAAAAGCTGGGCGTGCGCGTGTTTGGTGATTCGCCGGTGATTGCCTGCGAAGCCGAGCAAGGACGCCGCCGGGTGCGTACTGCGCGTGGCAGCGTCCTTGCCGAGCGAGTCGTGCTGTGCACCAACGGCCACGTGGATGAAAAATTCTACCCGCAACTTGGTCACAGCAATTATCCCTTGCTCGCCTGCGGACTGGCGACCAAGCCGCTGCCGGTTGAGTTTGCCCGGCAGATCAATCCAACCCGGGCGGCGATCAGCCAGTATCCGGCGGGGCTGTTTCCGACGGTGATCGATGGCCGTGGCCGTCTGGTCAGCGCAACCATTCCCGGTCTCGGCAAGGCCCATCGTCCCGAACTTTATTTCGACTATCTGCTGCGCCATCTGCACCGGACTTATCCGCAGTCGCGTGAGCTGAACATCGAGCTGGAGACTTTCTGGACCGGCATGACCCACAATTCCTCGTCGAATTATGAGGCGGCCTATCCGAAGTTCTACCGCGTCGATGAAGGCGTGTTCGGGCTGATGAATTTTGGTTCCTGGGGCAATTTCCTCGCACCAGTGATGGCGGTCGATGTCGCGCGCGCGTTGGCCGCGGATGCGCCGGAAAGCTGTGTGCTGGGCTGCGAACAGCCGCAGCCGGTTTTCCGTCCGGATGCGTTCAGCATCAAGCTCCGGCGCTATCTGATTCCGCTGGCCCGGCTGGGTGATCGTTTTAATCGCGTTTGACCGGGTCCGGTCGCGTTTTGCGCTCTGAAGGAATACAGCATGTATCGTGGTTGGAGAGTGGTCGGTGGCAGCTTCGTCTGCCAGGCTTTCGTCAATGGCTTCTTCACCTACGCGATCAGCATGCTGACCGGGCCGGTGCAGGAGAGTTTTGAAGTTGGCATTGAGCAGGTGATGTATGGTCTCAGCCTGGGCAATCTGCTTGGCCTGGTGACCATGCCGCTGGCCGGCGCCTTGCTGGATCGCCGTTCGGTGCGGGCAGTGATGGCCTTCGGTCTGCTGTTCTTCGCGCTGAGCATCTGTGCCGCAGCTTACAGTCAGGACATTCTTCAATACACCCTGGCCATCGGCCTGTCGATGGCAGTGGTGACCGCGTTTGCCGGCCCGATGACCGCCTCGATTCTCGCTTCGCGCTGGTTTACCGTCAGCCGTGGCAAGGCGATGGGCATTTCGGCAGTCGGCACTTCGGCGGGTGGGGTGCTGGTGCCGATGCTGATCGCCATGTGGCTGCCCGAACATGGCTGGCGGGGCGCCTTGCTCAATCTGGCAGTGGTGCTGGTGGTGTTCGTGTTGCCGCTGATCTGGTTCACCGTGCGTGGCTGGCCGAGAGAGCTCGGTCTCGAACCGGAAGCGATGTCCGGCGTGGAGTCGGTCGACGTGGTGCATGGCCTGCTCGGTGTGCGCCAGATCCTGTCGATGCGTGAATTCTGGGCGATCAGTCTCGCTTTCGGGCTGATGTTCTGCAGTTATGGCGCGATCCTCGCCAATCTCACGCCCTATGTGACTGGATTGGGCCATACCGCCGAGCGTGCTTCGGCGCTGATCATGGTGGTGGCGGTGAGCAGCATTTTCGGCAAGCTGTCATTCGGGATTGCTGCCGACCGCTTCAGCCGCCGTGCTGGTCTGTGGACGGCGCAGGCGATGGTGATCAGCGGTGCCTTGCTGCTGTCCACCGAACCCGGCATGGCTTTGCTGGTGCTGGCCTGCATGTTGCTCGGCTTTGCCGGCGGCGGCATCCTGCCGGTGTGGGGCACGCTCACTGCCGAAGTGTTCGGCCTCACCAGCTATGGTCAGGCGATGGGGCTGATGGGGCCGGTGATTACCTTGTGCGTGTTGCCGGGCTACCCGCTCGCCGGCCGGTTGCATGATCTGACCGGCAGTTTCAGCCTGGGGCTGATGGTGTTCGCCGTCATCGTCTTTGCCGCTGCGCTCTGCCTGTTCCTGTTGCGCGCGCGACCGGCGGTGGCCAAGGTGCAAACGGCCTGAGGATGGCCGGGGGCAGGGTAGAATCACGCTTTTCCGCACATGTGTGCAGCTTGAAACGGAAAGCAGATGCCAGTAGCAAGCAGGCTTGCAGTCATTGAATCGCTCGATCACGAAGGACGCGGTGTCAGTCGGATCGAGGGCAAGGCAGTGTTCATCGAAGGTGCGCTGCCCGGCGAAGAAGTCGAATATCGCGTGCTGCGCGAACGGCCGCGTTACACCCAGGGCGAAACCGTGCGCGTGCAGCGCGCGGTGGCGCAGCG
>JAVEVA010000136.1:0-4570 GCA_034005275.1 Thauera sp.
CGAGATCGGACTGGTGATAGGCGGCCCGGACGAAATCGGCATACTGGCCATCTTCCTCGCCTGTGTCGACCTGTTCGCCCAGGGTCGTCCGGTAACTGAAACGCAGGAAAAGCGCCCCTGGCTGCGGTTCCTCAATGCGGATGTGCAGTTCGCCGCCCGCATGTTCGGCGGTGGCTGCCGAGCTGAAGCTCATCCACTCCATCGCTTCAAAGCGCACGCAGTCGCGGATGCTGCTGGCGCCGAAATGGAGGATGCGGTGCAATTCGGCCGGCTTGCGCTCGACGATCTGGCAGCGCTCCAGGCCGGGCAGGAAAGGACGGGGATCTTCCGCCCGGCACAGCAGGCCGAACCAGAGTTGTTCGCGATTGAGCTGCAATGCTTGCGGCATCGACAGATCGTTGATCTCGACCAGATGTTCAAACTTCACGCTTTCCTCCTTTCGCAGCGGCGCACAGTTTAGCGCGCAGCTGCACCGGCGCGGGCTATCATGCGCCGATGCAGATCGAACGTCTTCTTCAATCCCAGGGTTTCGGCAGTCGCAAGGATTGCCGGGTATTGGTTCGTCAGGGCCTGTTCAGCATCGACGGCGTGGTTCATGACGACCCATTCGCTGAAATCGATCCAGGCAGCAAGGATGAAGCGCCCGGGCTGGTTTTCAGCGTCGCGGACGAGCCATGGCAGTACCGGGCCAAAGCTTGTCTGATGCTGCACAAGCCGACCGGCTACGAATGCTCTCATCAGCCCATGCACCATCCCTCGATCTTCAGTCTGCTGTCGGCGCCCTTGTTGCGGCGTGGGGTGCAGTCGGTCGGTCGCCTTGATCAGGACACCAGCGGTTTGCTGCTGCTTTCCGATGACGGCCAGTTCATTCATCGCTGGAGTTCGGGACGCAAGCAGACCCCCAAGTTGTACCGGGTGGCACTGAAACACGATGGGGATGAAACGCTGCTCGACCGCCTGCGCACAGGCGTGCAGCTGCACGATGAGAAGTTGCCGCTGGCGGCCGCAAGCGCCCGACTGCTCGATGCCCGCCAGCTGGAGCTGAGCATTCTCGAAGGCAAGTACCACCAGGTGAAGCGGATGGTCGCTGCTGCCGGCAATCGTGTCGTCGGTTTGCACCGTGAGCGTATCGGCGGTCTCGAGCTTGATCCGACCCTCGCCCCCGGTCAGTGGCGCTGGCTGGACAAGGCTGACCTGGCAGCTTTGGCGAATTTCGCCTCAGTCCCGGTGTAGCACCCCACAATCGTTCAGAAACGCATTTCCACTCCGGCGCCGACCGCCCAACTGCGGTCGCGTTCGCTGTCGACTTTCTCCTTTGGCCAGAAATGGCCGAGGATGAATTCAGCCAGCAGCCATTCCCGATACAGCGGCTGTTTCCATTTCATACGCAGGCCGTACTCGCCGACATCGATCTCGGAACCGGTTTCGCCGCCGGCGAGGGCTTCGAGTGAGAGCAGACGATGATCACCAAAGGCCTTGAACAGCCCGAGACTGGAGGACCAGGCAAAGCCATCGGTCTGCTTGGTCACCGTGGCGGCGTTCTGCCACTTCAACGACAGCGAAGGCGAGTAGAGATGTTCGAAATTGACCGCAGTGGTCGAGCCGAAGCCATCCTTGATTCGCCAGAAAACCGTTTCGCGGAATTCTGCGCGGTTTAAAGCGGACAGCATCCATTGCCTGCCATAACGAGCTTGGACGTAGGGCTTGATCCCGCCACGGAAACCGGCACGGAAATCGACATGATCGTGCAGCATGATGCCGAGCCCGACAAAGCCGGCCTGATCCTGGCGACGGTTTTCCGCGAGCAGCTGTTGCTGGCGTGAAAAAGCTTCCGGCTGGTCGCTGACCAGTTCTTCCTTGTTGTCCTGACCGAAGAACAGGTAAGCCTTGTCCTTCAGATTGGGCAGGCTGAGGCGGGCGCGGAAACTGGCTCCGCCCTTGAAGCCCTTGTTTTCCTGCCAACGGGTATGAACGCGCAGGCGGCCATTGGAAACCTTGCCACCTTCACTGAAAGGCTTGTCACCAAACCAGCTGTTGACGCTGTCACCGATCCAGTAGGCAAGCCGGTGGGCTTGTTGGCGAGTGGTATCGATCAGTTCCGGTTCGGTTGCGGAAGCAGCTTGATCCTGTCCGGAAGCGGTCGTTTTCGCAGTTGGCTCTGCAAGCGGTTGTTCAGGCTTGCTGCTCATGAAACTGCTGCAGCCGCCAAGACCGAGAGCGATCACACACAGGTAAGCTGCACAGGGTTTCATCATCAATACTCTTGGAAATTTGTCTTGCGTTCAGATCCAGGCGGACAGCCCTTCACCAAAACATGGGAAGTTCATCCAGTCTGTCTCATTCTAGGCCGAAGCGATCCTGGCCAAAACCTTGAAAAGGACCAATTTTCGGTAGTAGTCCTCAAGAGCTGATGTCGATCTTTGCCAGTTTGGCACTGACTTTTGTGTCATGAAGGTGTTGTTCTATTCTTTATATCTTTAAAAAGATAAAGATAATGGTGTACCGCACAATTCTGTGGATAAGCTGCTCAAGCCTGCTGTTTGACTGGACTTCAGGGGCAGGACAACGTTGTGGACAAGGCTTTTCTGCCTTGTGCGGAGATTGTCGATCTTTTTTGCCACCTTGGTGATTTCGTGGCTTTATCACAAATTTTCAACCACTTATTGACACACTGGTGCACAGGGGATGAACAAGATGGCGGTATCGACACCGGGCTGGGAGATTTTCTGCCGGATTGTGGATAACTTTGGGGATATTGGCGTCAGCCTGCGGCTGGCGCGCGAGCTTGCCCTGCGTTCGCAGGCTCCGGTACGGCTGTGGCTCGATGACTGGACTGCCTTGCACAAGCTGTGTCCGCACTTGCCTTCGTCCGCTCCTGCGACGGGATGGATGGATGAGGGCGTCGAGCTGCGCCAGTGGCAGGAAGCGTTCATTCCGGTCGGCGTGGGAGCGGTGGTGATCGAAGCTTTTGGCTGCGAACTGCCCGCTGCCCAGCTGCAGGCGATGCTCGCCTGTCAGCCGCCGCCGTGCTGGATCAATCTCGAATATCTTTCTGCTGAAGACTGGGTGGCGAGCTGTCATGGCCTGGGGTCACCTCATCCGCAACTGGGTTTGCACAAGTATTTCTTCTTTCCCGGTTTTGGCCCCGAAAGTGGCGGTCTGTTGCGTGAAGCGGACTTGCTGGCCCGTCGGGATGCTTTTCTGGCCAGTGATGCACGCAGCGCCTGGCTCACAGCACGTGGTGTGGATCATTCTGTGGATGATTTGTGCATTTCGCTGTTCGCCTACCAGCATCCCGCCCTTGGTGATCTGCTGAAGCGGTGGGCAAGCGGGTCGCAGCGGGTGCATCTGCTGGTGCCGGAAGGGCGGATGCTGACAGAGGTGGAGCGCGCCTTGGGCGAGATGGGCAGTGTCGGCAGTGGCCTGCTCATCGGTGGCGATCCTGATCAGCACGGCCAGCTGATCGTTCATGCACAACCTTTCGTCGACCAGCGCGAGTTCGATGCGCTGTTGTGGGCCTGCGACGTCAATTTCGTCCGTGGTGAAGATTCTTTCGTGCGTGCGCAGTGGGCTGGCTTGCCGCTGGTGTGGCAGCTGTATCCGCAGCAGGAAGACGCGCATTTCGACAAGCTGGCAGCTTTTCTGGCGCGCTACCTTGCCGGGCTGCCTGCAGCCACTGCAACAGCGGTGGAGACGATGTGGCTGGCGTGGAATGGACGGGGGGAGCCGACAGCAGCATGGCCGGATTTTGCTGCCCAGTTGCCCGTTCTGCGACAGCATGCACAGCACTGGGCAGCGCAACAGGCACAGCTGCCGGATCTGGCCACCGCCTTGATACGATTCTGTCACCACATCGACAGCGCGGCAGGGTAGAATCGCGGGCTAAACTTTTCAAACCGATGCGGCTCGGCCGCGTTGTCAAGATTCAGGAAATTGGATGAAAACCGCACAGGAACTTCGCTCTGGCAACGTCATCATGGTCGGCAGTGACCCGCTCGTCGTCCAGAAGACCGAATACAACAAATCCGGCCGCAATGCTGCGGTCGTCAAGATGAAGCTCAAGAACCTGCTCACCGGTTCGCCTTCGGAGTCGGTATACAAGGCCGATGACAAGTTCGACGTCGTCATTCTCGACCGCAAGGAAGTAACCTACTCCTACTTCGCTGATCCGATGTATGTGTTCATGGATGCCGACTACGAGCAGTACGAAGTCGAAGCCGAGAACATGTCCGACGCACTCAAGTACCTCGAAGACGGCCTGCAGTGCGAAGTGGTGTTCTACAACGGCAAGGCGATTTCGGTCGAATTGCCCAACAGCGTGGTGCGCGAAGTGGTCTACACCGAACCGGCAGTCAAGGGCGACACTTCGGGCAAGGTGATGAAGCCGGCCAAGATTGGCACCGGTTTCGAACTTGCAGTGCCGGCATTTGTCGAAATCGGCGACAAGATCGAAATCGATACCCGTACCGACGAGTACAAGAACCGCGTCAAGTAAGCTCCCGCTTGCCGATCGCTGCAAAAGGGCCCTTGTGGGCCCTTTCGTGTTTCTGGGCTGTTGTGTTGTTGCCTG
>JAVEVA010000137.1:0-4555 GCA_034005275.1 Thauera sp.
AACGACGTCCCTACCAGACGCGGCATACGGCAGCGACGTTGTGGCTCGCCGCCGGGGAGAACCCCTTGTGGATTGCCGGTCAGTTGGGACATGCCTCGACGGAGATGCTGTTCAAGGTCTATGGCCGTTTCGTGCCGAACCTGACCCGTCGCGATGGCTCCGCCTTCGAGCGCCTGCTGCTGCAGTCAGGGCCGGTGGCAGGAAAGACCCAGGCAGCCAACGATGCCACGCAGCACACCGCTACGGGAGGTCTGTGATGCAAGGCGTTCATTCTGCTTTCGTCAAACATCCGCCCAGCAAGCCTGTGCTCTGTGGGGATGCCGGCTGTCCGCGCATCGCCTGCCTGATCCGGCTTCCGGATAGCCAAGGCACCATCCTCAATCGCGCCCGGCTGGTGTCCGGCAGGAAGAGCCAGTGGGTACGGTGGCGCTCGACGGTGGTCGATCCGAACCTTCACCGCGGCATCGCGGTGGTGGTGCTCAGGGATCCCTCCGTCGCCCCGGGTTTTCATCAGTCCGTCCATGGGTTGATCCCGGCCGCCGCTCTTCATTCTTCTATTTGAAAGGAATTCATCATGATGTCCAGAAATCAATTTATCTCCTTGTTGAACCACACGATCAAGGGCGAGGAAGAGTTTTCTGATCTGCAGTACGACGGGATGCTGTCCTTCATGTCAGCCGTACGCCATCTCGAGGCGGTCGGGCTGACCCAGCGTCAGTTGCAGCTGCTGATCGGCACTCCCTTCTCCCGCTTCCAGGATGAGCACTGCTTCATGGTGCGCGTGCTGTCCCTCGCCCTCAAGCGCGGAAAGGCGCGCGTGTCGCACTGGCATGACATCTTGCGCGAAGAGGCGCTGTGGGCCCATATGCACGGTCGCGACCCCTGGTTCACGACGGAATCCCTGCCGGACCTGGCAGCGATCGACGCCGAACTCGGCCTGGCTGCACAGTTGTCCCTTCACTCAGGCGGCAAGGAGTTTCTCTTGCCGGCAGGAGAGTAGGCCATGGCACAGGACAACGTCAAACCATCGAGGTTTGCCAACCTGCCCGGATGGGCTTACCTGATACTGACCGGCCTCCTGGTTGCCGGCTGGGGAGCGGCCATCTACGCCCTGTTCAGCCTGTTGCCCACCTGGGAGCATCGCATCCTGGTCGGCCTGCTCACATTCCTTGCCTTCATGCTGGCCTGGATGATTCGCAATATGCGCGAATCCGAAGCAGACCGGAATTGTGCGCCAATCCCGGATGCGGCTTCCATCGAGGAGCAGGAGGCGGCCCTGGCACATCTGACCCGCCTGCCGCACATGCATCCCCTGGCGGACGGTGCCTTGTTCAACTACCTGCAAGGCAGCTACATCAAGGCCTGCCGCTGCGGCAAGGATTCGCCGCTGCACCTGAATGTGCACTATGGCCCAGGGCGGCGGTACAGCATTACCCTGGTCAGTCGTGGTGCGCTGTCCCGGTTCCTGGCAGTACAGGATGCCGTGGCAGCGGGCTTGCGACAGGCGGGAGGTACGGCATGAATCTGCTGCCTGACCTCTTTGCCGGCCCGCTGCGTCTGGGCAGTCAGCCGGACACGCTGGGAATTCTGCTGGGCGAGCCGCTGCTGTTCGCCACGCATTTCGCCACGATCGAGCCGCTCATCACATTGCCGACGGATCTCGATGGCCGGCTCGAATCGATCCGCGAGCGCTACAGCGCCCACGACGAGGTGTTGGAACTGATGGACACCTTGCGCGGCCAGGTCGCCATGCCCTTGTCGATCGAACTGACCCGCCGCATGGCCGAGGGCATGGAACTGCATGGGCAGGTCCGTCAGCAGCCGGAGCGCTGGCAGGCATTGTGTCGTGACGGCACGGCGAAGCTCGAGCGGCTGCTGGAAGCCCCGGCGGATCATGAATCCGAGGAACTTTCTCCTGCCGGCCGGTTGCAGCGGCTGGCACGGCTGATGGAGTTCTCTGTCGCGGAAACCCGGATCCTCGGCTTTGCCCTCGGGCTGACACTCTCTCCGGCCCTGCAATGCTTCACCCGCCTCTTCGTGGGACAGCGTCGCACGCGCAACAGCCTCTGGCAGACCCTGCTCGATCTGCCGCTTCCCGAGATCCACGCCGCGCTGGCCACCCGCGGCCGGCTGACCGGTTCCGGCCTCCTGCAGGAGCAGGAAGGCATACCCCATCTCGCCGAATTCTGGACGGAGCTGCTGGTCAATACCGCCCTCGGGTTTGACGAACAGCTGGTACAGCCCCTGCCGGCAAAGGAGACACCCGATGGTGCAGGACGCCTTCCGCCGGTCGACCGCCAGATCCTTTGCGCCCTGCTGGTGCGGGAAGAACCCGGAATCAACGTGCTCCTGCACGGCAAGGCGTCGGTGGACAAGCTCGGACTGGCACGGGCGCTGGTGGACGACGTGAAGGGCACGGCCTACGGGCTGGTCCCGGATATACCGGACGGCGATCGGCCAGCCGCACTGCTGGTGGCGCAGCGCCTCTTGTCGCGTTATGCAGGGACGCCCATCCTGGTGGTGGAGAAGGCGGCGGCGATCCTGAGCCGCCAGCCGTGGGAAGGCTTGCTGTTCTTCGGTCTGGGGGATGTCGATGAGGAAGCTCAGCCGCTCGATGAGCACCTGCTGCTGGAGAATCCCCTGCCGACCTTGTGGCTCACCCATGAAGCGAAGCGCCTGCACCCCGAGTCGCTGACACTCTTCCTGTTTCACGCCGAGGTGTTGCCGGGTACCCGGGCGGAACGCTCCGCACTGGTGGAGTCGATGATCAATGCCTTGCCGCTGGGCAGCCGGGAGAAGACCGAACTGGCGAAGCTGGAGGGCTTGTCGGCCCGGCAGCTGATCAGCGCGAGCGTGCTGGCGAAGATGACGGCCGGCCGTTCGAAGGCGACGTTCTCGCGCCACTTGCTGACCGCCGCCCAGCGCAGCCAGAAGGCGCTGGCGCGTCGTAGCAGGGACAACGCCCGCCTGCCGCTGACGCAGTACAGCGTGGACTATGTGCATGCCGCCGGCCGCTTCGGGCCGCAGCAGATCCTGCAGGCGCTCAAACGCCGGCCGCAGGGCAGCCTGTGCCTGTATGGCCTGCCGGGTACGGGCAAGACGCAGTATGCGGAACACGTGGCGCAGGAACTGGGCAAGCCGATCCTGATCAAGCCGGCCTCGGAGTTGTTCGACAAGTACGTGGGAGAGTCGGAGAAGCGCATCGCCTCGGCCTTCGACCAGGCCGAGGAGGAAGGGGCGATCCTGCTGCTCGACGAGGCGGATTCCTTCCTGCGGGATCGCCAGCGCAGCGAGCAGAGCTGGCAGGTGTCGACAGTGAATGAGGTGCTGCAGCACATGGAGCGCTTCGAGGAGATTCTCATATGCACGACGAACCTGTACAGCCAGCTCGACAGCGCCGCCCTGCGCCGCTTCACCTTCAAGCTGGAGTTCCTGCCGCTAACCTTCGAGCAGCGCTGGCAGATGTTCCTGAACGAGTCCGGTTTGCGCGGCAAGACGCTGGCGAAGCAACGCAAGGCGGCCTTCGAGGATCGCCTGGCGCTGATGCAGGATTTGACGCCGGGCGACTTTGCGACGGTGAAGCGCCAGTGCGTGCTGCTCGGCGAGGATTTGTCACCCGAGGACTGGCTCGGGCAGCTGGAGATGGAGATCCGGGCGAAGGCGCGGCCAGCCTCCGGGGAAGGATCGGGGGTGCGAGCATGACCCGGCTGCGCGAACGCTCAATACGGGTCCGGCATCTCAAGCGGCTGTGGCAGGCCGATCAGCGCTGTCACTGGTGCAGGCAGGTGACCCGGCTGCCGCCCTCCCCGCTTTACGGGTCAGCGGGGATCACGGCGGATCGGTGCCTGCCGCTGGCGACGGTGGATCATTTATATAGCCGTCTGCACCCGCTGCGCGACTTGGATGGTCCCTCTACCGCCCATACGGTGCTGGCCTGCAAGGCTTGCAATGCTGCCCGCTGCCGTCAGGAGAATCTGCTGTTCCGGGATTTTCTGCGGGGAATGGCGGCCCTGGGCTGGATGCCGGCGACGAATCGACTGAAGGTGCGAGCTTTCAGGGAGGCACTGGCCAGATGCGGCGGGTTGGAGCGGTTTCCGGACGGAATCGATGGAAAGTGGCTGGCAGGCCAGCTGGAAGAGCAGGTTCAAGCTCAGTATGAGTAACTTGGAGAAACTAGCATGATCAAATTTGTAGACTTCATTTCACGCGCCAAGGCGGAAACGCTCGAGGATCAGGACAATCTGGCGATCATCTCCGTTTCCGAACCCAAAGTCGATCCGGCGCTACTCGCCTTGCCGGAATCCAGAATCCTTCGCCTGTCGTTCCACGATATCGACCCCGGGAACGAGGATGTCTCATTCTGGAAGCTTTTTGATGAGGAACAAGCCAGGTCGATTATCGATTTTGTTGATCAATTGCATGCTGCCTCCCGGCAGTTTGAATTGATGGTTCACTGCCGGGCCGGCATCAGCCGATCAGCCGCCATTGCCTTGTATGTGGCCAATGCGACCGGGTGCCGCTTCCCGCGCCGCCCGTTCGCGGGTCTGGCAAATCG
>JAVEVA010000138.1:0-4541 GCA_034005275.1 Thauera sp.
AGCCACTCGGTGACGTCCATCGACCGCTTCTGGGTCCGCTCCAGGATGTCGTAGTAAGCCTTGCGTTCGCGCTGGATCTGCGCCGACAAACTGTAGAAGCGTTGCGGGCTGCCGTCGGCGCGCGCCAGCAGCAGGTCGCCTATGGCCCGGGCGATACGACCGTTGCCGTCGTCGAACGGATGCAAGGTGACGAACCAAAGATGGGCAAGGCCAGCCTTGAGCAGCGACGGTTCGCTCGATACACCGTTCACCCAGTCGAGGAAGCAGCTGATTTCCGACTCCAGATGATCGGCTGGCGGCGCCTCGAAATGCACTGTCTGGCGGCCGATGGGGCCAGATACCACCTGCATCGGGCCATCGCCATCGTCGCGCCAGGCGCCGACCTTGATCTTGGAGAGTCCGGAGTAGCCGGTAGGAAACAGCGCGGCATGCCAGCCGAACAGCCGCTCCCGCGACACTGGCGCATAGCAGTTGGCGGTGGCATCGAGCACCATCTCGACCACGCCTTCGACGTGCCGATCCACCGGTGCCAGAGCGCCGATGTCCACGCCCAGTCGGCGCGCGATGCTCGAACGCACCGATTCGACGTTGAGCGGCTCGCCCTCTATTTCACTGGTCTTGACCACGTCCTCGGTGAGCGCGGCCAGGCTGGCCTGATCGCGCAGCCCCATGCCCACGTCGGCCAGCCGGCCCATCAGAAGTCCTTGGGCGCGACTGACTTCAGCCATAGGCCCAGCCAGTGCTGCTAGGTCGAAGTGCCAGTTTGGCCAGTCATTGGACTGCCAGATGTATTTGTAATCTCCGCTATTCATGCGGAGATTATGAGCCGCAATCTCCGCATGCGCAAGTTATTCACCGCACATTGTGCGGTGATAAGAGCGCCATTCGCCGCACGGCGGGCTGCCTGGCCCTGGAATGAGTGTAAATGGGTGTGCTTTTGGTCGGTGGTACGTACGCAGGTTCGATTCCGGTTTCGCGGAATTGAACTGGCCCCAGAAAGCAGACGAGGTTGAGCAGCCCTTCCGGCCACCAATCAGGACGAAAAATCTGTTTGATCGTCCACGGCCGATTGTAGAGCGCCGTGCGCTTGGCCGCTCCGTAGGTCTCGTGCACCTTCACTGAGACCCTTTCGTTTGAAAGCCTGCTTTGATAATGGACACACACAGTAAAGAGTGCTTTAATTTGTATCGAGTTTATTAAAGCAGCCTTTACCATGAATCGCCCCGCTGGAACCTACGTTATCACGACAACACTTGGGGAGAGCGTCAGAGCCTTCGTTCCTTCCCCGTTGCCGCCGGCCGATCCTGCGCTGGCGCCGGAGTCATTCGCCGACCTGAATCGGGGGGCCGAGCTCGCGCTGGCCCGGCTCTCGGGTGTGTCTGGGCTTGTCCCGTCCGTGGATTGGCTGCTCTACAGCGCGATCCGTAAGGAAGCGCTCCTCACCTCCCAGATCGAGGGCACCCAAGCCACCCTGACCGACCTCTTTGACGAAGAGGCGGGGGTCGGCATCACCAACACCGACGACGTGGAGGAGGTAACCAACTACCTCCGGGCCTTCCGCCTGGTGCAGGACAACCTGCGCGATCCGAAGGGTCTGCCCATCAGCGTGCGCCTGCTCTGCGAGGCCCACCGCCTGCTACTCGACGGCGTGCGCGGGGCTACGAAGCAGCCTGGTGAACTGCGCCACTCCCAAAACTGGATCGGCGGGACGCGGCCCGGCAACGCGGTGTTTGTTCCTCCCCCGCCCGGCCATGTCCCAGACCTGCTCACGGATCTGGAGCGGTTCATCCACGACCCGAATCCCGCACTCCCACCGCTCGTGCGGATGGCCCTCATCCACGCCCAGTTCGAGACCATTCATCCATTCCTCGACGGCAACGGGCGAATCGGGCGTCTGCTCATCGCGGCCCTGCTGGAGGCCTGGGGACTGCTGCCTGAACCGCTCATGTACCTGAGCGGATACCTCAAGCAGCACCAGATGGAGTATTACCGCCGGCTCTCCATGATCCGCGAGGAGGGCGACTTCGAGGGGTGGGTGAACTTCTTCCTGGAGGGTGTGGCCACGGCTGCGGCCGATGCCGAGCGCAACATTATCGCCATAGCGAGCCTCGTGGCGGCCGACCGGCGCCTGCTGCTGGCGGCTCCCAAGGCGGGGCCTGCAAGCTACCGGCTGTTCGAGGCGCTGCCCATGATGCCTCGCTTCACCGTGGAGCGAGCGCGGCAGACCTTGGGTACCACCTTCCCGACGGCGAGCGCGGCGGTGAAGACGCTGGAAGAACTCGGGATCGTGACCGAACTGACCGGACACAAGAAGAACCGCATTTACAGCTACCAGCGTTATATCGACCAGCTATCGCAGAGCCACGAGCTGAGGTGACACCGGCCGGATACTCCCTCCTCGGACTCCTAATCTAAGCGGGTGGTTATGCAGGTCACATAGATAGAACAAACCGCGTTGGCTGCGCATGAACGCTTGTCACCCCACGCCTACGATTGTTCGTAATCAGAATCAGGCCCACCAAATTCCCGGCCGACAGGTCCGCCCAATGCGCCTTGCAGCTTCCTGTGCCGACACCATGCAATAGCGAGGTCATCCATGACATCGGGGTGCATACACAACATGGCAGATATCCCATTAATATCATGCTGGAAGGTGCACTCCTCGGGGTTGTCGACAGCCAGATAGGCCGGTGACTGGATGTCACCTGACGTCATCTCTTCATAGAGATGCACGCCTGATTCCGATTGGTAATAGATGGTTACTTTGACGCTCATAATGGCCTCACTTGATGACGAGGTGGATCATTGGAATCAGTACATGCACATCGCCGTCTATGACGTGTTCCGCGTGTGTTGTAGAGCAGCCGCTGCTTACCGTAACCCAAAGATATCGCAATGGACAGTCGGTGTTGGATGTGTTCAGTCGTGTGCGGCGTATCTGCGGTTGTGTAGGGTGGCTCGCTCAAATGTTCACAATGCAGGTCGCTCGCAATGAGGAGCTTCATGGCAGGTGTTCGGCTAGGCGGTAGCCGATCAGCTGTTGCAGTAACTCAATGCCCGCGGGAACAAATCCGAGCATCGGGTTTGCCCAGTAGACCGGGCAGGCATCCCACGATGGCCAACGCTTCGATACCTGAGCGCCAAACCCTAAACAATGAGTGTTCCCTTGCTACCCGCGATGCCGATCTCGGCCGCCGTCCCCGAACTGAACGCCAAATAGTCTGCCTCGATCCCATCACTGAAAATTACACCGCCTTCGGGCATAAGCGAACGCACCACCAGCTTCGCTGTCCGATCCACCGTGCCATAGATCAGGTCGGTAGACGAGGTGCGGCTCGGAAACGGCTCCCGCACCGCCAACTGCAGATAGTCGGCATCCCAGGCCCAGGGCCGGTAGGCATCGGACACAGCTTTGCCATAGGCGCCGGCGATGGCCATCGCCCCAGTGACGATGGAGCGCATCCACGCTGACGAGCCCAAACCTGTCGAGACGATGATCCCGCTGGAGGACTGCACTTCCTTCTGTTTGCCCAGTTCGATCTCGTAGCGCGCCGAGGTGTGCGTCCTCGGTCCGATGAAGAGGTCATTCACCCCCAGCAGGCGCTGACCATCGCTCAAGACCGCCTCGGCCATGGTCACGGCCTTACTGGTCCGGTGGTCGCGCACTACGTCCTCGATGATCGAGCCGATATCCGCCGGCTCGAACGGCAACAGCACGCCGTCGAAGCGCAGCGGATCCGGGTTCACACCGATGAGCGGCTTGCCGTCGAGATACTTCATGGCGTTGGCCACCAGGCCGTCCTGGCCCAGGGCCACCACGATGTCGCTCTCGCCGAACACGAAGTTGGGCAGGAAGCTGCGCTCGATCACCTGGAAGCGGCCGTAGGCCTCCAGGGCGGCCAGCGCTGTGCGCTTGACCGCCTCGTAGGTCTCGTACTCGCGGACGTAGTCGCTGAAGTCAGCCCCCAGATGCTCGATGTAGAACTTCGCCTGGGCAAGGGTGTGGTAACGCGCCACCAGCTCTTCGAGCCGGGTACGGCGCGTTACCATCACGACTTTGCGTTCGCTATTCATGGTCATGCCTTCGGTGTGTACGTCTGGGGTACGCTCGCCCCCATCAGTGTCTGCAACAGCTCCGGCGAGACGTTGAGGCTGCCGATGCGTTCGGCCCGCTCCGCGATCCCACCGAAGGCCTGGGCGATAAGCTGCCCCGGCTGCATGCCGACCGCGGCCAGCGCCTGCACCACCCGCGGATCGGCCGGCTCCAGCGCCTTCATCACCGCCGCCACCCTGTGCGCCTCGGCCTCGGCCAGCGTGCGGGTGTTCTCCGCCTGACCGGCGACCAGCGACTTGCGCCGCTCCTCCAAGGTGATGTCGGCCTCCATCTCGGCGCTGCGCAACTCGTTCTTCTTGCGCCGCACCGAGGCCTCGGCCTCCATCTGGGTTTCACGGATGAGCCGCTTCTTCTGCTCCACCGCCACTTCCGTGTCGAGCTCGCTTTCGCGTATGGCCCGCTCCTGCTCCACGGCCGAATTACGCCG
>JAVEVA010000056.1:0-3997 GCA_034005275.1 Thauera sp.
GGTGCCGTTTGGTGCCGGTCAGCAGCAGGAAAAAGTGCCTGGGTAGTATAAAACCGAGGAGAAAATCGGAAAAATCTCAGGGTTGTGGCATGGGAAAATTGCCGGGGTCGTCGAACACGGATTCAGGCTCGTTTCAGAGCAAACCTGACGCGGACCCGGCCAATCCAGCCGTACTCGACGGTTCAGCAATCCGGCTGTGGCTTCAAAGCAACAGACTACAAGCGCTCTCGATAAAATTTGTTTAAGTTTCCATACCGACGATTTTCCGCAACAAGCCCCAGCAATACATTCAATTAAGATTCGACCGCCGGCTTGACCGTGCAATCAAAACGGTCTTAGGGAGAATCCGAGCCGTCCATATGGACGATTCCATCAGAAATCGATGCTGACACGCTGCCTTGGCAACAAGGTCTGAAGCCCGTTGCGTTGATCAGATCGCACCTCAGCAAAACAACAGGAGGAAAGAAGTGCACATTCCGACAAACACCCGGATGCCAGCAAGGCAGTCCCCCAACAGACTGTCACCACTGGCTACCGCCCTGGCCGCATTCGGCCTGGTCCTTGCTCCAGCCACTCAGGCTGCACCTTCGATCCAGATCGGTGAAGACACCTCGATCGCTTATTCCCTGACCCTGTCGCACACGATGTCGACCCGGGTCAGCAAGGCCGCGAAGGAATATCTCAACGACTGGAACAGCGATGACGGTACGCGCAACTTCGACCGCGGCAGCCTGATCAACAACCGCACCAATGCGCTCGGCGAATTCCGCATCCGCCACGACAATCTGGGCGGCATGCTGCGTGCCTCGACCTTTTACGACTCGGTCTATCGCCGCAGCAATGACAACGATTCGCCTGACACGGTCAACAAGATCGGCCAGCACGATCACTTCAACTCGGTCACCCGCCGCAAGGCCGGCCGTGACTCGCGCATCCTCGATGCTTACGTGTTTGGTGACTGGACGGTCGGTGACGACCAGTATTTCTCGCTGAAAGTCGGCCGCCACGTCGTCGCCTGGGGCGAGAGCATGTTCTGGGCCAACATCAGCCAGGGCCAGGTGCCGATGGATGCGCCGGTGTTCAACGTGCCCGGCACCGAAGCCAAGGAAGGCTATCTGCCGGTCGGCCAGGTTTCAGCCTCGTTTACCGCCAGCGATGCACTCACCTTCACCGGCTTCTATCAGTACGAGTGGGAAAAGACCCGCCTCAATCCGGTCGGCGACTTCTTCGGTTCCGACTTCTTCGGCCCGGGCTCGCAATTCATGCGTCTGGCGCCCGGTGTGATCGGTGGGCTGCCCGACAACAGCTTCATGGTGGTCAACTTCGCCGGTGAACTGAAGCCGCGCGATTCCGGCCAATGGGGTCTGGGAGCACGCTGGCAAGTGACCGATGCCACCGAGATCGGCCTCTACCACTATCGCTACCATGACCGTGTCGGTGCGATGTTCTTCGACTTCACCGGCGACACCACCTTCTCTTCCTACAAGCGTTTCGCGCGCCGCGCCTCCCCGGAAAGCACGCCGTCCTTCAAGCTCGCCTACTTCGACGACATCAAGCTCACCGGCCTCAGCCTGAGCTCGAAGGTCGGCGACTCGGTGCAGTGGGCAGCTGAAGTCAGCTATCGCGACAACGCTGCGGTGTATGTCGATTCGCCGCTCGGCGCTGCGCCGGCTCGCGGCAGCTACTGGCAGGGCAACCTCAATGCGGTCTACATGCTCGGCCCCAACGCTTTCGCGCACCAGACCACGCTGATGGGGGAAATCGTCCACCAGCGCATTCACAGCGCGGACAAGCTGCGCATCAGCAGCGGCGGCTTTGACCTCGGTGGCTTCAACGATTTCACCTACAAGGATGACAGCGGCGAACAGACCCGCAGCCAGACCCTGATCGGCGTCGGAGCCCTGTTCAGCCATCCGAGCGTTTTCTCGGGCTGGGATCTGGACACCAAGGTGATCTGGACACAGAACGTCAGCGGCAGCGCCTACCAGGGCATGGGTCGTGACGAGAAGCGCATCACCCTCGGTGCGGATCTGACCTACATGGGCAACTTCACCATCGGCCTCACCTATGCCGGCTATCTGGGCTCGCCCAGCGTGCGCTATGGCCGCACCATGGCTGACCGCGACTATGTCTCGCTGAGCGCCAAGTACACTTTCTGAGCCCGAGCGAATCATCAAGGATAACAAGCATGAAACTGAAACTGATCAGCCTGGCCACTGCACTGAGCCTGCCTTTTTGTGCCGGCAGCGCACTGGCGAAGGCCACCCCGGAAGAAATCGCCCGTCTGGGCAATGACCTGACCTGCGTCGGCGCCCTCAAGGCCGGCAATGCCGAAGGCACCATCCCGGAATGGAGCGGAAAGTGGCTGGGCGCGCCACCCCACATCCAGTTCAGCGGCACCGGCAAGCATCCGATTGATCCGTATGCCGACGAAAAGCCGATTCTGGAAATCACCGCAGCCAACGTCGCCGAGCATGCCGACAAGCTCTCCGAAGGCCAGCGGGCGATGTTTGCCAAGTACCCGGACACTTTCCGCATCCTGGTCTATCCCACTCACCGCGACTTCCGCTATCCTGATTCGGTCTGCGAAGCGACCAAGCGCAACGCTGCCGAAGCCGAGATCGTCGATAACGGCATGGGGGTCGATATTGCCCACGCCTACACCAACGGTTTCCTCTTCCCCTTCCCCAAGACGGGTGAAGAGCTGCTGTGGACGGTGATCATCCCCTACCGCGCCCACACTGAAGAACTGGTGTCCGACAACGCCTACGTGATTGCCAACGGCAACATCAACTGGGGCCGGGTCAAGTCGCGCAACATGGCGCCCAGCCACAAGCCCGACACCATCGAACCGGTGGGCGAGCGGGCAGCGTCCTACTATCTGAACGAGACCCTGCTGCCCGAACGCGACCGTGGCGAAATCAACACCGGCGTCGAGTACTACAACTACAAGCTCAAGCCGCGCCAGAGCTGGCGCTATGACCCCGGCACCCGTCGCGTGCGCCAGTCGCCCGGCTACGGCTTCGACATGGCTTTCCCTGGCTCGGGCGGCTCGATCACTGTGGACGAAGTCCGCGTCTGGAACGGTTCGCCGGAACGCTACGAGTGGAACATCGTCGGCCAGAAGGAAATGTACATTCCCTTCCACGCCTACCGTCTCCATTCTCCGGACGTGAAATACGCCGACCTGCTCACCAAGGGCCACGCCAACCCTGAATACCTGCGCTATGAACTGCGCCGGGTCTGGGTGCTGGAAGGCAAGCTGAAGGAAGGTTTCCGCCACCTTTACAGCCGCCGGATGATGTTCGTTGACGCCGACACCCTGTTTGCAGTGGCCGGTGACAACTACGACTCACGCGGCGAGCTGTGGCGCACTTCGCTGGTGAATCATTTCTATGCCTATGAAATGAACACCTGGCAAGCCGGCGCGGCCTTCTACCATGACCTGAACGCCGCCACCTACCTCGGCTTCAACCTGGTCAATGAGCAACCCAATGGCTACAACCTGAACACCGACAAGATCAGCGAACGCGACTTCGGTCCGGAAGCTGCGCGTCGCGCAGGCCAGTAAGCCTGTCACCCTTTGCCGGGGCGCGCGACTTCCTGCGCCCCTTCACTGCCAAACCTGTGTCACGCGCTTGCGGACACAGGTTTTTTCTTTGTCACGCCCCGCATCAGCGCGTTCATTTCAGCGACACATCATCGCCAGAGCAGTTTTTTTGCGACAATTCAGCATTCACTCATTCACCCCGTGTGCTTGCCCCTGTCCACCATGCCAGTTCCCCTTCCCGAGCAACGCCATGATGCACAAGCCATGCCCCTGCCCGGTCTGCATGCAGCGACCTGTCGGCAAGCAGCTTGCTCGCTGGCTGAGCTCTGCAATGCTGGCAACACTGCTGCTGAGCCTGAGCGCCTGCCGGCCGGAACCCGACGTTCAAGCAGCCCCCGGGTTTCAGCGAGCGGTCAGCCTGCAGCACTACTTCGGCGACGGGCTGAA
>JAVEVA010000056.1:4097-21740 GCA_034005275.1 Thauera sp.
CTGCCGATCACCCAGCACCACGTCGGCTTCTTTTATGATCGGGAACTGTTCGAACACCTTGGGCTGCAGCCACCGCAGCACTGGCACGAGCTGCTTGCCCTGTGCGATCAATTGCGTACAGCCGGGATCACCCCTATCGTCCTCGGTGCCCGTCACCGCTGGCCGGCACAGTTCTGGTTCGACTATCTGCTGTTGCGCAGCGCCCCGCTCGAGTTCCGTGAACGTCTGATGCGTGGTGAAGCACGCTATACCCACCCCCTGGTTCTCAGCGCCTTTGCCCGCTGGGCGGCGCTGATCGAGCACGATTGCTTCAACACCGCACCCTCGCCCAACGAACTGAGCTGGGAACAGGCTGCACAGCAGCTGTTCACCGGCAAGGCGGCGATGGCGCTGATGGGCTCCTGGGCGCTCCACGGCCTGCGTCAGACCGATTCGGCAGCTCTTGCCCGGCTCGATTTCTTTCCCTTTCCGCTCATCGACCCCGAGCTGCCCAGGATTGCCCTTGGCCCGGTCGATGGTCTGGTAATGCCCAGGCAGGCATCGAATCCGGACGGGGCACGAGCCGTCCTGCAGTTTTTCAGTCGCCCGGAAATACAGCATCGCTTCGATTTCGGCGCCGCCGGTGACAAGCCAGTCGATGATGGGGAGCGGCCGGATCACGGCCCCGGCGATGTCCTCGACCTGCTGGAAAGTCGCATCCGCACCGAAATCGCGACCAGCCCGCACTTTGCCTTCAACTACGACCTCGCCACCTCGCCGGCGATTGCCGAACTGGGCTTGAACGCTTTCGCCGAGCTGCTCGAATTTCCCGACGCCTATCGACAGATCGCCGAAAATCTGCAGAACGAAATCGACAGCCTGCGCATCGAGGCACAGCAATGAAGCTGATCGCCCGGCTCGGCATCGGCGCCAAGATCTCGCTGGCCACCCTGTCGCTGACCGCCTTCATTGCCTTCACCGCCCTCACCGGCACAGTGGGAGTTCAGCGCGTCCTTGATCTCACCGCACTCGAACGCCGAGTGCGCGAGCCGCTGGTGATCGTCTTCGACACGCTCCATCTGGCCAGCCACTTCTTCAGCGCCGAATCTGCCGACCGGGCCAATGCCGTTCTGCTGCGCGCTACCCAGGCCAGGGAGGCAGTGGCCCTCCTCACCGACACCTTGCCCAATGCCGAACTCAGAGTGCTGGTCGAGCAGATCGACGCCTATCGCGAGCATTTTCAGGCGCTGGGCATCGAGCTCAACCAGCAAAATGCGCTCGACGCCCGGGTGCACACCCTTGGCCAGCACATGGTCGACACACTGGAGCAATTCCAGTCAAGCTATGCCGAACAGACCAGCACGCCGACCATGGTCTCCAAAGCCAGCTTTGCCCAGCACATCCTGCAGCTGCAATGGCTCGCTCAACAGGCCAGACTTGCCCGGACGGAAGAGGCCGACCGGCTGGTGAGTGCGATGCACAAGCAGCTCAGCCAGCTCGGCGAAAGTCGCCGACGCTATCAGGGTGAGCTCAAGGCACGCCTGCTGCTGTTCCGCATCGAACAGCATGCGCAGGAATTCGTCGCCAGCTTCGACAAGCAGCTGCTGTCCAGCAGTCGCCGTCAGGCCCTTGAAGGGGATATCCAGCTCATTGCCGCCAGTCTCCAGCAGCTCAGCCGCAGCCTGCAGGAAGCGGCCCGCGATGAAATCCAGCAACGCCTGCAACACATCCAGCACCTGACCACCATCGCCTTCATTCTGAGCCTGATCTGCGCAATCGCCCTCGCCCGCTACCTGCGCCGCGAAATCCTGCGACCGATCCGCAGCCTGGCACGCACCAGCCAGGCGATTGCTGCCGGGGCACTCGATGTGCGCGTTCCCCAGGTTGCCGATGACGAGATTGGCGCCTTGTCCCGTGCCTTCAACGACATGGCCGATACCCAGCAGCGCACGCTTGAGTCCCTCGCCGGACAGAACCTGGCACTCGAGAAGGCGCGCAGCGAGCTGGAAGACCGTGTCCGTCTGCGCACCGCAGATCTCGCCCGCATCAACGACGAACTGCGCAAGCAGATGCGCGCACGAGCGGCCTCCGAACAGGAAATCTGGCGCCAGGCCAATTTCGACGTACTCACCGGCCTGCCCAATCGCCGCATGTTCCGCGAGCGCCTTGAACGCGAGATGAGGTCTGCACTGCGTCTCAACAGCAAGCTCGCCCTGCTGTTCATCGACCTCGACCGTTTCAAGGAGGTCAACGACACCTTTGGTCATGAACTCGGCGACAAGCTGCTGCATGAAGCGGCACGACGGATCACCGCCTGCATCCGCGAGACCGACACCGTGGCTCGCCTGGGGGGAGATGAATTCACCCTCATCCTGGTCAATCTGCGCAACGCGGACGATTGCCGACGCATCGCCGACAAGATCATCGAAGCGCTCGGCGCCCCCTTCAAGCTCGGCGAACAGGCAGCTTTCGTCAGTGCCAGCATCGGCATCACGATTTTCCCGGATGATGGCAAAAACATCGAAACACTGATGAACAATGCCGATCAGGCGATGTACAGCGCCAAGGCGGCCGGCCGCAACCAGGCCTGCTTCTTCACCCCGACCATGCAGGCCTCCGCTCATCGCCGCGCGCGCATCGCACACGAACTGCGCCTTGCCCTCGGCACACCGCAGTTCGAACTCCATCTGCAGGCGATCGTCGACCTCAAGCGCGGTCACGCCCACAAGGCAGAAGCGCTGCTGCGCTGGCATCACCCGGAACTGGGACCAATCTCGCCGGCAGAGTTCATCCCGATCGCCGAGGAAACCCAGCTCATTGTCGAGCTGGGCGACTGGGTATTTGCCGAGGTTTGCCGCTACGCGGCCGAGCTGCGCCGCGATGTCGATCCGGATTTCCAGATCAGCATCAACAAATCTCCGGTGCAGTTCCTCACTTCAACCACCACACCGGAGCGCTGGCGTCAGCAACTGGCCGCGTCCGGACTGCCGGGCAAGGCGATCAGCATCGAAATCACCGAAGGCCTGCTGCTCGAACCTTCTCCGGACGTGCGTGCGCAACTTTACCGTTACCGGGAAGCCGGGTTCGAGATCGCCCTTGACGACTTCGGCACCGGTTACTCCTCGCTGGCCTACCTCAACCGCTTCGACATCAACTACCTCAAGATCGACCGCTCCTTCATCAAGGAGCTGCATGCCGATTCGAGCGAATACGCCTTGTGCGAAGCGATCGTGGTCATGGCGCACAAACTTGGGCTGCAGGTGATTGCCGAAGGCATCGAGACCGCCGAACAGCTTGCCTTGCTGCGCCGGATCGGCTGCAATTACGGCCAGGGTTATCTGTTTGCCCGCCCCCAGCCTTACGCCGCCTTCGCCGCCAGCCTGCCAACCCCGTTCCCCCTGAGCAGCGACACCATCCGCTGCGACTGAAGCCGGCGGCGGGTTGAACATCCTCTGCTGCCAGCGGTCGACGTTCAGCCCCCTCAACTTTCCCCAGCTTCTGCCCAGGCAGACAAGGAGCCCGGCCATGCCCATCCGTCTCGAATACGACAGCTTCGGTGCGATCGAAGTCCCTGCCGCCCGCCTGTGGGGCGCGCAAACCCAGCGCTCGCTGCAGAACTTCGCCATCTCGCGCGAACGTCAGGCCACTGAACTCATCCATGCGCTCGCGCTGGTCAAGCGTGCTGCCGCCCACACCAACCAGCAGCTTGGCCTGCTCGCCGCCAACAAGGCAGCCGCCATCATTGCAGCCGCTGACGAAGTGCTCGCTGGCCAGCACGCGGACGAATTCCCGCTCGTGGTCTGGCAGACCGGCTCCGGCACCCAGACCAACATGAACCTCAACGAAGTGCTGGCCAATCGTGCCAGCGAACTGCTCGGTGGCGTGCGCGGCGAGCAGCGCCTGGTGCACCCCAACGACGAGGTCAATCGCAGCCAGTCGAGCAATGACGTGTTTCCGACCGCGATGCATGTCGCTGCGATCACCAGCCTCGAACAGCAGCTGCTGCCCGCGCTGCGTGATCTGCAGCAGGTGTTCGCCGACAAGGCGGCCGCTTTTGCCGGCATCATCAAGATCGGCCGTACCCATCTGCAGGACGCCACCCCGCTCAGCCTCGGCCAGGAAATCTCGGGCTGGGTCGCGCAGCTGGCGCATGCCGAAAGCAGCCTGCGTGCCAGCCTGCCCCTGTTGCGCGAACTGGCGCTCGGCGGTACCGCAGTCGGCACCGGCCTCAACGCGCCGGCCGGCTATGCCGAAGCGGTCGCTGCCGAAATCAGCCGTCTCGCCGGCAGCGAATTCATCACCGCACCGAACAAGTTTGCCGCACTCGCGGCTTGTGACGCCCTGCTGTTCGCTCACGGCGCACTCAAGACCCTGGCTGCGGCGCTGATGAAGATCGCCAATGACGTGCGCTGGCTGGCGAGCGGCCCGCGCAGCGGCCTGGGCGAAATCAGCATTCCGGAAAACGAGCCTGGCTCGTCGATCATGCCCGGCAAGGTCAACCCGACCCAGTGCGAAGCGATGACCATGCTCTGCGCCCAAGTGATGGGCAATGACGTGGCGATCAACATCGGCGGCGCCTCGGGCAACTTCGAACTCAATGTCTTCCGCCCGCTGGTGATCGACAATTTCCTGCAGAGCGTGCGCCTGCTCGCCGACGGCATGGTGAGCTTCAATGAACACTGCGCCGCCGGCATCGAGCCGAACCGCGCCCGCATCAACGAACTGCTCGAACGCTCGCTGATGCTGGTCACCGCACTCAACCCGCACATCGGCTACGACAAGGCGGCCGAAATTGCCAAGAAAGCCCACCACGACGGCAGCAGCCTGCGCGAAGCGGCACTGGCACTGGGCCATGTCAGCGCCGAAGACTTCGATCGCTGGGTGCGTCCGCAAGACATGATCGGCTAAACTGCCCCGCAAACATGCTGCTGTGCGACAATTCGCCTTTCGCCGCATGGCGCTTTGCCCTGTTTTGCCTTGGCCATCCTCCAGCGAGGATGGCGAGGCTTTCTCCTTACTGCTGATCGAATCATGTCCGACCAAAACAACACGCCGCCCCAGGACGAAAACCATCTCATCGCCGAACGCCGCGACAAGCTGGCTGCCTGGCGTCGCGCCGGCCGCGCCTTTCCCAATGATTTCGTGCGCGAACACACTGCCGCCGAACTCGACGAACGCTACAGCGAGCACGACAACGAAACCCTCGAAGCGGCCCCGGTCACCGTCCGCCTCGCCGGTCGCATCATGCTCAAGCGGGTGATGGGCAAAGCCAGCTTCGTCACCATCCAGGATCTGTCCGGCCGCATCCAGCTCTACGTCCAGCGCGAAGTGATCGGCGAAGAACTGTATGCCGACTTCAAGACCTGGGACATCGGCGACATCGTCGGCTGCGTCGGCACGATGTTCAAGACCCGCACCGGCGAGCTGTCGGTGAAAGTCGAACAGCTCGAGCTGCTCACCAAGAGCCTGCGTCCGCTGCCGGACAAGTTCCACGGCCTGACCGACATCGAACTCAAGTACCGTCAGCGCTACGTCGACCTGATCATGAGCGAGCAGTCGCGTTTCACCTTTGTCGCCCGCAGCCGCATCATGCAGTCGATCCGCAGCCACATGATCGGCCACGGCTTCCTCGAAGTCGAAACGCCGATGATGCACCCGATTCCCGGCGGCGCCAGCGCGCGCCCCTTCGTCACCCACCACAATGCGCTCGACATGGAACTGTTCCTGCGCATCGCGCCCGAACTGTATCTCAAGCGGCTGGTGGTCGGCGGTCTGGAAAAAGTGTTCGAGATCAACCGCAGCTTCCGCAACGAAGGCCTCAGCCCGCGTCACAACCCCGAGTTCTCGATGATGGAGTTCTACGAGGCCTACGCCAACTACCAGACGCTGATGAACTTCACCGAAGATCTGCTGCGCAAGGCGGCACGTGACGCACTCGGCACCGAAACCTTCATCTATCAGGAACGCGAGCTCGATCTGAGCAAGCCTTTTGCCCGCCTGACCATCGTCGACGCCATCCGCAAGTACAACCCCGGCTTCAGCCTCGAGCAACTGCAGGATGGCGAATGGATCAAGGCGAAAATCGTCGCCCTCGGCGAGAAAGTCCTGCCCGGCGGTCTCGGCAGCCTGCAGCTGCAGCTGTTTGAAGCCTGCACCGAAGCCCAGCTGTGGGAGCCGACCTTCATCATCGACTACCCGGTTGAAGTGTCGCCGCTGGCGCGTGCTTCCGATACTGACCCCGAGATCACCGAACGCTTCGAGCTGTTCATCGTCGGCCGCGAAATCGCCAACGGCTTTTCCGAGCTCAATGACCCGGAAGACCAGGCTGCCCGTTTCCGCGCCCAGGTCGCCGCCAAGGAAGCGGGCGACGAGGAGGCGATGTACTACGACGCCGACTATATCCGGGCGCTCGAATACGGCTTGCCGCCGACCGGCGGCTGCGGCATCGGCATCGACCGGCTGGTGATGCTGCTCACCGATTCGCCGTCGATCCGCGACGTCATTCTCTTCCCGCAGATGCGTCCCGAGTAATGGTCCTGCCGCCGCCCCGCAACGATGCAGCGGCGGCGACAAACCTTTTCTGCGATGGTGATCCGCCCCGCCCAGCTGACCTTCAGCGCCGCCGGCATCCCCTGTTCGACACAGTTCGATGATGTCTATCATTCTGCGGCCGGCGCGCTCGGTCAGGCCGAACACGTCTTCCTGCGCGGTAACGGCCTGCCCGGCGCCTGGCACGGACGCGAACGCTTCACCATCATCGAGACCGGCTTCGGTCTCGGTCTGAACTTTCTGGCTACCTGGGCAGCCTGGCGTGCCGATCCACAGCGCAGCACCCGCCTGCACTTCATTTCCTGCGAGCTGCATCCGTTCAGCAGCGCGGATCTTGCCGAACTCCATGCCCGCTGGCCGGAACTGACGGCGATCAGCAGCGAACTGCGTGCGCAGTGGCCGAGCCTCAGTCCCGGCTGGCACCGCCTGCATTTCGACGATGATCAGGTCTGCCTGAGCCTGTATCTGGGCGAGGCCGACACAGCTTTCGATCAGCTGGTCGCCCGCGCCGACGCCTTCTATCTCGATGGCTTTTCCCCAGCCAAAAACCCGCAGATGTGGTCGTCACGGCTGTTCCATCTGCTCGCCCGCTGTGCAGCCGATGAAGCAAGCATCGCCACCTGGTCGGTCGCCGCGAGCGTGCGCGAGCATCTGCGCCATGCCCGTTTCGAAGTCAGCAAGGCGCCCGGCTTCGGTGGCAAGCGCGAAATGCTGTGCGGCCGTCTGCGGCCACGCCCGCCGCACTTCATCCATCCGACAGCCACTTTCTATCCGGCGCCCCCCAGCGCCCGCCATGCGCTGATCATCGGCGCTGGTCTCGCCGGCTGCGCCGCTGCGGAACGTCTCGCTGCCCGTGGCTGGCAGATCAGCCTGATCGATGCTGCGCCCGGCCCAGCGCACGGCGCTTCCGGCAACCTCGCCGGCGTGCTGCGGCCACAACCCAGCCTCGACGACAATCCGCTCAGCCGCCTCACCCGCGCTGGCGCCGCCTATGGCTGGCGCCACATTCATCGTCTGCAGGCTGCCGGCCTGAACGTCAATGCGCAGGCCTGTGGCGTGCTGCATCTGGCGGCAGATACAGCAGATGCAGCACGCATGCGGGCAGTGGTCGATCGGCTGGCCCTGCCGGCAAGCGAACTCGCCTGGGTCGAAGACAAGGAGGCAAGTACGCTCGCCGGCTGGCCGCTGGCCAGTGGTGGCTGGCATTTCCCCCACTGCGGCTGGGTACAGCCTGCCAGCTTGTGCACCGCCAACCTGCAACGCCATCCGCAGGCAATCCGCAGTCTGTTCAATCGCCAAGTCGCTCGCCTGCAGCACGCCAACGGACATTGGCAGGCGATCGACCTCCAGGGACACGAAATCGCCCGCGCACCCGTGCTGATCCTGGCCGCCGGCGTCGGCGTCGGCGCGCTGGTCGATCCGCTCACTGCCCCCGCTCAACTGCCGCTGCGCAGTGCCCGTGGCCAGGTCGCTCATGTCCCCGCCAGCGCTGCAGCGCTGCCGGCCCAGGTGCTGTGTGGCCAGGGCTACCTCACGCCACCCGTCGACGGCCTGCTGTGCGCCGGCGCCAGCTTCGATGTCGATGATCCCGAAACCGCGATGCGGCAAAGCGATCACCGCGACAATCTGGCTCGCATCACCGCGATGCTGCCCGGCTACCCTGTCGACTTCGATCAAGCGGGCAAACTACAAGGCCGGGTCGGCTTCCGCCCGCTCGCTCCTGACCGCCTGCCGCTCATCGGCGCCCTGCCCGGTCAGCCGCAAGCCTGGCTGCTTACCGCTTACGGCGCTCGTGGTCTCGCCTGGGCGCAACTGGGCGCCGAACTGCTTGCCAGCACCCTTGATGGCGATGCCCTGCCGCTCGAGCGCAAGCTCTGCGCCCAACTCGCTCCTGCCCGTTTCGGCACTGTTCCGGGCTGAACAAACCAGGGCGACAAGACTGGCAGCAACGAAAATCAGCCAATGCCATGCCCCTTCCTCGCATCACTGCAATGGAACTTTGGTCGCTGGTCTTTTGTCCATGGAAACGATATGGTTAAGCGTATCGCCAAGTAGCGATAAAGCTGCTCGCTGCACCAGATTTCCATCCCGGATCAGAACCGGATCCGGGTTATCCTCTTCCCCGTTCTTGCCCCGTTTTTTGATTTCCAGCCTGAAGGAGTCCGCTGAACATGAGCACCCGCCCCATTCCGCCACAATTCGCCAATGCCGCCCATAGCAGCCTGGAAGCTTTCCAGGATCTGGCCGACATCATGCTCAATGCTTCCGAGCAAATGCTGAACCTCCATCTCGAGCTGGCGCGCGAGATGTGCGACCAGGTCTCCAGCCATCCACTGCCGACCGACACCCAGGATTTCGGCAAGCAGATTCAGCGCAGCATGAGCGCGCAGCAGAACAGTCTCAGCCAGGCGTCAAAATACCTGCACCAGCTGCAGCAGATCTATTTCAGCACCCAGGCCGAACTCGGCGGACTGAACAGCCGCAGTTTCAATGACTTCGGCGAAGCGATGCAGACCATGTTCACCGAAATGAGCAAGATCGGCCCCAGCCTGATTCAGAGCACCGAAGCCGAAACCGGCAGCCGCCGCAGCACGCGCAAGAAGAGCTGAGTTTGCAGTTTCCGGTTCGCGGCTTGCGCCGCTCCTACGGCAGTATCACTGGTAGGAGCGGCGCAAGCCGCGAACCCCACCAGCTCACAGCTGACGATCCATCCGCAGCAGCACGTGCTCACGGCCGAGCACTTCCAGCACTGCATCAATCGCCGGTGTCTGCGGCACACCGAGCAACACCACGCGCAGCGGAATCGCCACTTGCGGCATTTTCATGCCGTGCTCGGCCATGGTGTCCTTGAGCGCCTGATTGAGCGCCGGACGAGTCCATTCCACGGTCTGCAAGCGTTCGCGCAGCGAAATCAGCGCCGCACGTACCGGGCCTTGCAGATGCTCGCCAAGCACTTCCGGCGCCGGCCGCACATCGGCGACAAACAGCTGGGCAGCATCGGTCAGCGCATTGAGATTGCCGACCCGATCCTTGTACAGCGCCATCACCGCTTCGAGTTCGACACCGGTTTCCGGATTGACCCCACGACGGGCAAGGCGGTTGGCGACGTCTGCCGCCAGCAGGCGATCATCGGCCTGCTTGAGATACTGCGCATTCAGCCAGTTCAGCTTTTCAGTATTGAACTGCGCTGCGGAAGGAGTGATGTGGTCGAGATCGAACCACTCCACCAGCTGCTGACGGCTGAAAATCTCGTCATCACCATGACTCCAGCCCAGGCGGGCGAGATAGTTGATCACTGCTTCCGGCAGATAACCGTCTTCGTCGTACTGCATGACGCTCACGGCGCCGTGGCGTTTCGACAGCTTGCTGCCGTCATCACCAAGAATCATCGACAGATGGGCATACAGCGGCACTTCGGCGCCCAGTGCCTGCAGCACATTGATCTGGCGCGGCGTGTTGTTGACGTGATCATCGCCGCGAATGACGTGACTGATCGCCATATCCCAGTCATCGACCACCACACAGAAGTTGTAGGTCGGCGTGCCGTCGGCGCGCGCGAGGATGAAATCATCGAGTTCCGCATTGGCGATTTCGATGCGGCCTTTGACCAGATCCTCCCAGGCCACCACCCCATCGAGCGGATTGCGGAAGCGGATCACCGGCTGCACACCGGCTGGCACTGGCGGCAAGGTCTTGCCTGGCTCGGGACGCCAGCGGCCGTCGTAGCGCGGCTTCTCGCCGCGCGCGCGCTGGGCTTCGCGCAAGGCGTCAAGCTCTTCGGCCGAGGTATAGCAGTGATAAGCGCTGCCCGCTGCCAGCATCTGTGCCAGCACTTCGCGGTAACGATCCATGCGCTGCATCTGGTAGAACGGCCCTTCGTCATGCTCCAGCGCCAGCCATTTCATGCCATCGAGAATCGCCTGCACCGCTGCCGGCGTCGAACGTTCGAGGTCGGTATCTTCGATACGCAGAATGAAATCGCCACCGTGATGGCGGGCAAACGCCCAGGCGAACAGCGCAGTACGCGCGCCACCAATGTGCAGATAGCCGGTCGGGCTGGGGGCAAAACGGGTGCGTACGCGACGCGGAGCAGCAGCTTGATTCATGTTTTCGATCAACTCAGTAACAACTTGTCATCATCCAGGGTTTCGCCACGTACTTTCTCGAACATGTCGAGTAGGTGGTGGACGTCCATGCCTTCGCGCTCCGGGCCGGAGACGTCGAGCACCACCCTGCCCTGGTGCAGCATCACCGTGCGCTGGCCGACATCGAGCGCCTGGCGCATGCTGTGGGTGACCATCATGGTGGTGAGCTGGTGTTCGGCGACGATGCGCACCGTCAGTTCGAGCACGAAAGCAGCGGTACGCGGGTCAAGCGCCGCCGTGTGTTCGTCCAGCAAGAGCAGCCGCGAAGGCTGCAGCGCTGCCATCAGCAGGCTCACCGCCTGACGCTGACCGCCGGACAGCAGACCGATGCGGTCGCCAAGGCGGTTTTCCAGCCCAAGACCGAGGGTGGCGAGCTGGGCGCGGAATTCCTCGCGCAGCACCGGCTTGACCGCGAAGGACAAACCCCGCCGACGGCCGCGCATCTTGGCCAGCGCCATGTTTTCTTCGATGGTGAGGTCTTCACAGGTGCCGGCCAGTGGATCCTGGAAGACACGGGCAACGTGACGGGAACGGTTCCACACCGGTGCGCGCGTCATGTCGATGCCGTCGATCTCGATCCGTCCGCCATCGACACGCTGCTCACCCGCCACCGCGTTGAGGAAAGTCGACTTGCCCGCACCATTGGAACCGATCACGGTGACGAACTGGCCGGACGGGATTTCCAGCGACATGCCGCGCAAGGCCTGGGTTTCGATCGGCGTGCCGGGGTTGAAAGTCAGGCGCAAATCTTCTGCTTTCAGCATTTCAGCCTCCCTTGCGGCCAGACCAGTGCTGGCGCAGGCGCGGCACCACCAGCGCCACGGTCACCAGCAAGGCGGTCACCAGGTTGAGATCCTGGGCCTGCAGACCAATGAAATCGGAATTGAGCGCCAGCGCGATGAAGAAACGATAGACGATGGCGCCAACAATCACCGCAATGGTCGCCAGATAGAGCTTGCGCGAAGGCAGCAGACTTTCGCCGACAATCACCGCAGCCAGGCCGATGACGATGGTGCCGACCCCCATCGAGATGTCGGCACCGCCCTGGGTCTGGGCGAACAGCGCACCCGCCAGGCCGACGAGCGCATTCGACACCGCCATCCCGGCCAGCACCGCCAGCCCGGTATTGACCCCCTGGGCGCGTGCCATGCGGGCATTCGACCCGGTAGCGCGAATCGCCAGCCCGGTCTGGGTGGCAAAAAAGGCATCAAGCAGCAGCTTCATCAGCAGCACGATCAGCACCAGCAGCAGCGGACGGAAAACGTAATCCGCCATGCCGTCGGGCTGGAGCACATTGAACACCGTCGGCTCCATGATCAGCGGCACATTGGGCTTGCCCATCACGCGCAGGTTGATCGAATACAGCGCGATCATCATCAGGATGCTGGCGAGCAGATCCATGATCTTCAGCCGCACATTGAGCCAGCCGGTGATCAGGCCGGCGACCGCACCGGCCAGCATTGCGGCAAACGTGGCGACAAAAGGATCGCTGCCGGTCGAAATCAGGATCGCGGCGACTGCACCGCCGAGCGGAAAACTGCCGTCAACGGTGAGATCAGGGAAGCGCAGCAGGCGAAAGGAGATATACACGCCCAGGGCGACGAGGCTGAAGATGAGGCCAATCTCCAGCGCCCCCAGCAAGGTATAGAGCGACATGAGGCAAAACCGGTGAAATGAAAAAAGTGGCCAGACCAGCAGCAGGATGCCCGGGTCAAGCCACCCCCCGTCAGCATGACGGCAGCTGAATCAGGCTCAGTCGAGCACCTTGCCGGCCGATTCGAGCAACTCGGCGCTGAGGCTCACGCCCTGACTCTGGGCCGCTTTCGGATTGACGTGCAGCTCGAGAATATTGCTGGTCTCGAAGGGCATTGCCCCCGGCTGCTCGCCATTGAGGATGCGCACCACCATCGCACCGGTCTGCTTGCCGAGCGCGTAGTAGTCCATGCCGTAAGCGGCAACCGCACCACGGGCAACACTGCCGGTATCGGCCGCGACCAGCGGAATCTTGGCATCACTGCCGACCTTGACCAGCGACTCGTAGGCGGAAACCACGTTGTTGTCGGTACTGGTGTAGAACACATCCACCTTGCCGATCAGGCTGCGCGCAGCCGAGCCGACGTCAACCGAACGCGGCGCCGCCGCTTCGACCAGGCTCATGCCGTGCTCGGGCAACAGCTTGCGCATCTGCTCGACCACCACCACCGAATTGGCTTCGCCGGGGTTGAACACCATGCCGACACGGGTGGCATTGGGCACAATGCGCTTGATGAGATCAATTTGCTTGTCCAGTTCGAGCGCGTCCGACACTCCGCTGATGTTGGTGCCCGAAGCTTCGCTGCTGGCCACCAGCTTGGCGACCACCGGATCGGTGACCGCACTGAACACCAGCGGAATGTCGCGGGTTGCCGCAGCGACGGCCTGCGCCGAAGGCGTGGCAATGGCAACAATCACATCCACCCGGTCACCGACGAACTTGCGCGCAATCTGGGCGGCAGTGCCGGTATTGCCTTGCGCACTCTGATACTGCCACTTGAGGTTCTTGCCTGCTTCAAAGCCGGCTTCGGCGAGTTGATCCTTGACGCCGTCGCGCACCGCATCAAGCGCCGGATGCTCGACGATCGCGGTGATCGCCACCGACTTCTGCTGGGCAAGGACGGGGGCTGAAAACGCAGTTGCCAGCGCCATGGCGCCGAGCAGCATCTTGCTGGATTTGAAAGCTGACATGGATGGAACTCTCCCTGGGTTGGCAGCCTGTTCCCGATCACACCGGGAAAGACTTTCTCGTAAGCTTCTTGCGCGAAGTGCGGAGTTTACCCAGCATCCGCGCTTTAGGCGACTGCAGACCATGAAAAACCTGCTCCGCAGCGATAAATGCCCTTTCCGGCTTGCACACCGACTGCCGCTTGCTCAGCCTTTTTCCGCGCCCTGCTCCACATGGTCGGCCAGTACCTCGACCACCCAGTCGACCACTTCCGCACTCAGGCGCGCGCTGCTCTCGCCCAGGGCCGCGACCACCGCCTTGACTGCCGTATCCGACGCCTCCTGGCGAGTCCTGAATTCACGCATCGCCACAATGCGCCTCCCTTCTCTGCTCACCAGACGCACATTGAGTGCGAACACCGCTTCGACGCGCTCCTCGCCAACATATTCGGCTTGAAAAGCCAGCAGATCGGACGACAGTTCGTAATCCGCATGCAGACGGATTTCGTCGCTGCTCAGTGCCGCAATGCGACCATCGACGCGCAAGGCTTCGAGCAGACGGGCACGCAACAGCTCAGGCACCGCATCGCTCCAGCGCGCACCTTTGTACACACTCAGCTGATTGTCCGCCGGCAGCACCAGCAAGCTCTTGCCCGCCAGACTGGCGCTGCCGACCGGCCGCGCCACGCGCAAGGTCAAAGCCAGCGGCGTCACGCTACGCGCGGCAGTCGGCGCCGCCAGCGGTGGCAGGACGTAGACGTCGACCGGCGCGGCACTGGGCAACACCGAGCAAGCGCCCAGCACGAGTGCAGCAGCTGCAAGCAACAGAAGACGAACAGGCCGTGGGCTCATGGGGTGAACTCCTTCATCGGTTCCAGGTCGAGCAGATATTCGGCGGGGCGACTTTCCAGCTGGCGAGTGATGTTGCGCAGCGACGCGAGGGTGTCGCGCAGCTCGGCAAGCGCCGGCCCCAGCTCGCCCAGGCCTGCCATGCCGCGGCCCAGCGCATCCGCGTTGTTCACCACCACCGTATCGAGGGTGCTCATCGTGTGAGCCAGGCTGCTCATCGCCTGCTCGGCGCTGCTCAGTACCTTGCCACCTTCGACGCTGATCAGCCGATCGCTGTTGGCCACCAGTCCGGTCGCTGCCTGGATCAGTTCAGCACTATCGGCAAGCGAACGCTTGATCTGCGCGCTCGCCCCGGTGAGTTCGCGAATCGCGCGCATGATGTCATTGCGCTCGGCGGCAATGGTGGCACTCGCCAGATCAAGGCTGTGCAAGGTATTGGCCACGCTGTGCAGGTTGTCGCTCGACAACAGCTCGCGCAGCTGGAACAGCACGCTGTTGATATTCACCATCACATCCTCGCCGCCGGCGAGAATCTTGGCAAACGGCGATGGGGTGGCGTAAATGAGCGGAATCTCCTCACCCGTCGGCAAAGGCGTGCTGCTGAAATCTTCACCACTGCTCAGGCGGATCACCGACAGTCCGGTCACCCCGGCCGGCATCAGTTGCGCCTGGGTGTCGCTGCGCATCGGCGTTTCGCTTTCCACCCGCACGCGGGCGATCACCCGGCTCGGGTCCTTGGGATCCAGCCGCAGACTGACCACATCACCGACCTTGATGCCATTGAACTGGACGGTGCTGCCTTTCGACAAACCGCCGACCGCTTCCAGAAAGATGATGTCGAACTGCTTGAACTCGGCATCGCTCTGGTTCTTGCCCAGCCACAGCACGAAGCCGAGCGCCGCGCCAACGACCACCAGGGTAAACAAGCCGATCAGCACGTGATGGGCGCGTGTTTCCATATCAGTTGTGCTCCTGTTGTTGCCGCTGTCCACCGATGCGAGTGGCTGCAGCCGCCGCAGCCCGCCCGCGCGGACCATGAAAATAATCCCGGATCCAGGGGTCATCAAAGGCGGCGACCACTTCGAGCCGGTCATTGATCAGCACCTTGCGCTGGGCGAGCACCGCGATCCGGTCGGTGATGGTGTACAGGCTGTCAAGATCGTGGGTGACGATGAACACTGTCAGGCCGAGCGCTTCGCGCAAGGTGAGAATTAGCTGATCAAAAGCTGCCGCCCCCACCGGGTCGAGCCCGGCAGTGGGTTCATCGAGAAAGAGGATATCGGGGTCGAGCGCCAGCGCCCGCGCCAGCGCAGCACGCTTGATCATCCCGCCAGACAGGTTCGACGGGTATTTGTCCGCCGCACTGGCCGGCAGACCGGCGAGCGCAATCTTCAGCCGCGCCAGCTTCGCGGCCTGCACGGCATCGAGCCCGACGTGTTCGATCAGTGGCAGCGAGATGTTCTCTTCCACCGTCAGCGAGGAAAACAGCGCGCCCTGCTGAAACAGCACCCCCAACCGACGTTCGATCTGCCGGCGCTGCGCGCTCGACAGCGCGAGAAAATCCTCGCCCAGAATACGCACCACGCCTTGGGCCGGCCGGTTGAGGCCGATGATGGTACGCAGCAATACCGACTTGCCGGTTCCCGAACCACCCACCACACCGAGCACCTCACCGCGACGCAGATCGAGATCAAGCTGATCGTGCACCACCTGGCTGCCGAACTGATTGCGCACGCCGCGCACTTCGACAATGTTGTCCACCGCAGCGCTCACCAGCCCATCTCCATACAGAACAGCGCTGCCACCGCATCAATGACGATAACGATGAAGATCGACTGCACCACCGCCGAAGTAGTGTGCTCTCCGACAGACTGGGCGCTGCCACTGACGCGGAAACCTTCCAGACAGCCGATGATGGCGATCAGGAACGCGAAGATCGGCGCCTTGGCCATCCCGATCCAGAAATGGCGAATGTCGATGTTGTTGTCGATCACCGAAAAAAACATCACTGCCGAGATGTCGAGCTTGAGCATGCACACCACCAGGCCACCAGCGATGCCGGAAATCATCGCCACGAAAGTGAGCAACGGCAGGGCAATCAGCAGCGCACTGACGCGTGGCAGCACCAGCAATTCGACCGGATCGAGACCCAGCACGCGAATGGCATCCACTTCCTCGTTGGCGCGCATCGAACCGATCTGGGCGGTGAACGCACTGGCCGTGCGCCCGGCGACAATGATCGCGGCGAGCAGCACACCGAATTCGCGCAGGAAGGAATAGGCAATCAGATCGACGGTGAAAATGCTGGCACCGAACGTGGTCAGCACCGTTGCGCCCAGAAAAGCGACCACCGCCCCGACCAGGAAGGTGAGCAGCGCAATGATCGGCACCGCATGAAAACCGCTGTGCTCCAGATTGGCCATCAGCGAAGTCCAGCGCCAGCGCCACGGGCGCGGCAGCAACTTCAGCCAGGTCTGCAACACCAGACCGATGAAACCGGCAATGCCGAGGATGTGATCCAGAAACACCAGAGTCGATTTGCCGACATGCTCGAGCACGTCGCCCAGCGCGCTGCCGCTGCGGACAGCAGGCTTTTCTTCGGTTGTCAGCGCAGCTTGCACGGTGCGCAACAAGGCGAGCTGGCCGGCGCTGAAACCGGCCTGCGGCCCCTGCGCCAGCACCTGGTTCAATCCGGCACTGCCGAGCAAGTCCTGCAGCAAGGTCGCACCCGCCGTATCGAGTGCTTCCAGCCCGCTGCCATCGACTCGCGCCGTCGTCAGCGCTGCGCCATGCCGACGCTGCAGCGCAGCGGATTCGGCCGCCAGCCTGCGGTAATTGGCCAGCGTCCACGCACCTTGCAGACGCAAGCTGCCATCGCCTGCCGAAAACTCCAGCCCTGCCGCCCCTGCTTCCGTCAACACGCCCTCGATCTCATGGAATTGAACCTGAGCGCCAATTCTTTCACCGGCGACAGGCAAGACGGCGATGATAACGGTTCAAAGCCGGCGCGCAAGAGGCAAACCGGCTGCCGTACCAGTTCGCGCAATACCGCAATACTCTTGCGAGACCGTCAAAAACCTTGCAACAACAAGTCGAGTGCCGCAACGATTTCGTTGCGACGATGTTCAACGTTGAACAGTTTTTCCTTCAGTTCCTTTACGGGCATGGCTGCCATGTATTGGGCCACCATCGAAAACGATTCTCCGTTCAGACGCCGTACCGGGACATCAAAACATCCGGTACTTTGCCAACGGCAAGCCACAGTTGTCGACATAGGTGTTGGAGCTTGCAAATGCCTCCATGTTTTCCTCCACCCATTGTTCTGCGCGCTTCTGGGCAACCGCCCGCGCCAGGCCTGCTTCTGCAGCTTGCGAAACATTGATGCGCAAGGCTCTGGCTTCCGCCAGCAGGGGCTCGGCCA